>NZ_JBQYLI010000019.1:0-95857 GCF_052690465.1 Sunxiuqinia sp. A32 | reverse complement strand
AATAGA
Source organism: Sunxiuqinia sp. A32 (assembly GCF_052690465.1). Lineage (NCBI taxonomy): Bacteria > Pseudomonadati > Bacteroidota > Bacteroidia > Marinilabiliales > Prolixibacteraceae > Sunxiuqinia > Sunxiuqinia sp. A32. Next base: position 95,851 of record NZ_JBQYLI010000019.1, on the reverse strand, counting down.
ACCAGGAAAAAACCAAATGAGAAAGAAAAAAAAACCGTCCCAAAAACTTGTTTTGAGACGGCCTCTTTTTTTGTTTATTAGGGTTCAATTTTTTTCATTCAATTGTAATCATTTTTCCTTTTTGTTACCAATTGGTAAAATGTGTGTAAATCTTTCTGTTAAAAACTGTCAGAAATCATAAAATCTACACGTTTAGAGCAGGTGAATTTTAGTATATTTGAACCAATCTTTAAAAAGATATTAATTTAAGATGAATATGAGATTTTTTAGAAATTACCTTTTGCTTCCCACATTATTGATTCTTTCAATGGGTGTTTCTTTTGCTGATGAGAAGGATAAGCAAGAAGAAGGATATCAGTTTACAGATTTGAAAATTTTGCCAGATACTCCGGTTAAAAACCAAAATAGATCTGGCACATGTTGGTCATTTTCAGGAATTGGGTTTCTAGAAGCAGAGATGCTTCGTTTGGGAAAGCCAGAGGTTGATTTATCTGAGATGTTTATTGTTTGGCATACTTATGATGAAAAAGCAGTCAAGAGTGTTCGTTTACACGGAAATTTGAATTTTGCTGCAGGAGGTGCTTTTCATGATGTAACCAATATGATTAAAAAGTATGGAATTGTTCCTGAACAAATTTATACGGGTCTAAATTATGGTGAAGAAATGCATGTGCATGGCGAAATGGATCGGGTTTTGAAAGATCAGGTTGATGCTGTTATTCTTAATAGAAATAAGAAATTAAGCACTGCTTGGAAAGATGCACTTCGATCAACATTGAGCTCGTATTTAGGCGAAATTCCGGAATCATTCGAATACGAAGGAAAGGAATTTACTCCCAAAAGTTTTGCTAAAGATTATGTGGGACTGAATATGGACGATTATGTGGAAATAAGTTCATACACCCATCATCCATTTTATAGTAAATTCATCATTGAAGTTCCTGACAATTGGATGTGGGACCAGGTTTATAATGTGCCATTGGAAGAATTAGAGGCGATTATCAATTATTCTATTGCAAATGGTTATACGGTAGCATGGGCAGCTGATGTGAGTGAGAAGGGATTCAATACCTCGAAAAAAGGAGTTGCTGTAGTACCTGAAGCTGATCTCGAAGAAATGAGTGATGCTGAAATTGCAAAATGGGAAGATCTTTCAGAAAAAGAAAAGGAAGAGCAACTTTATAAATTGGAAAAGCCAGGGAAAGAAAAGGTTATCACTCAGGAAATGCGCCAATTGGAATTTGACAACTATCAAACAACCGATGATCATGGTATGTTGATAGTTGGAACCGCAAAAGATCAAAATGGTGCTTTGTATTATAAGGTGAAAAATTCTTGGGGAGATTATAATGATTACGATGGATATTTTTACGCATCAAAACCATACGTTGAATATAAAACAATGAGTATAATGGTTCATAAGGATGCAATTCCTAAAGACATTCGAAAGAAACTTAACTTATAAAATCAAGCTCTCGGGAAACCGGGAGCTTTTTTTTGCTATTTATTAATAGTTCCAAATTCAGTTTCTATGTACCTAACAAATAAATAGTAAATACCAGCTGGATTATTGAAAGTAGTAAGGTTGCCATGAGTAAGAACCTTGAAATAATTAGATCAAAACCTTCTTCTCCTTTACGGGTGAAATAGTGATGAATAAAATATGCGAAGATTCCGCTGGCACCAACGAATAGAGAAATTGAATATCCTAATATACTTTCCTTGAATAATTCAATTACGCCTAGTAGAATAATAAATATAAGTGGTAAATGAATGAGAATATACCCGGTTAATTTCCCAGGGATTTTAAAGAGTTTCCATTCTTCCCAGTAAGCTGACTCAATCTCATGATTTATCAGGATTGTAGCATTGATAAGATAAATCCAAAAAAGAAATTCCTGCATGGTCGTTAAATTTGCATTTAAACAAATTTAAGACAAACAGATGCAAAAAGAAAGGCACCATGTAGAGGTGCCTTGTATAATAATTTAAGATAAAAAACTAAGAAGTGTGTCGCCTCGTAATCCAAGCCGAAGGGTTTCCAATGCTATTACTTCGTTGCTGGCGATATTTCCAAGATTTACGTTTGATCCCAGAAGTTTAATAAACCAAACTTGCTGATTTTTCAAAGGGGCTTCCCATAAAATGCGATCAGCATCAATTTCTTTTCGAATATCCAGAATTAATTGACTGTTTGCAGTACCATCATCGTTGTAGATGCCCATGTTGCCACTTTCTCGTGCTTCTGCAATGACTTTCCATGCGCCAGCCTCTAATTCGCTTTTCATCCATGAAACCCATTCCTGATTGCTAATTTCTTTACCACGAAGTTTAGTTCCAACTTCAGAAAGAACTGTAAATTCTTTGGAAAGAGATTGAATGTATTTGTATTTTTTGTCGTGTTCTATCGGTAAAACTCCGTCTGAAACTTCCGCGGTTTCAACACCACTTTCGCTGATAAAGCGACGAAAGTCATCAAACATATCCCTGGCGATAAATGCTTCAAACATGGTTCCTCCAAAATACGGACGAAGACCTGCAGACTTATACAGTTCAATTTTTTCTTTAAGACCCGGGGTTAATAAGCCGGTACCAAACCCTAGTTTTACAATATCGATGTATTCAGATGCTACATCACACATATTTTCTGCTTCCCTAATGCTTAGACCTTTGTCCATAACCATTGTCAGGCCAGATTGTCTTGGTTTTTGTGGTCGTTCGGGAATAGAAGGTAAGTTGAAGTTCATTTTTATAATTTGGTAGATTGATATTGTTTTATCAATTTTTTGATTGATTCGTTTTGAACGGCTTCCGGGTAATAATCAAACAAATCACTGTAGCTGTTAAAATCAACTTTTAGTGCTTCTTCAAAATATCCGGTAGCAGAAGTCTCATCTTTATTCTCTAATAGGTAAGCTGTTAGTCTGTAATTGATATCTGGGTCATCAGCAATGTATTGATGAGATTGCTTCAATATTTCGATTGCTTTATCCAATTTTCCTCGTTCGTATTGCATCTCGGAATAGGTAATCCAGCATTCAACATTATTTGGCTCAAGCATTGAAGACATTTCAAATGCAGATTCAGCTTGTTCGAATAATTTAAGCTCTTCACTAATTTTACCATACATCAACCAGAAATCCGGATTTTCTTCATCAAGCTTAATAGCTTTCTTTAAGAATGTTTGGCTTTCTTCAAGTTGCCCTTCCATCCACATAATTAAACCAGTACCGTACCAGGCATTCGCATTGTTCTTATTAAGTCGGATAGCCTTTTGGTAATTTACAAGAGCTTCATTGTTCCTGTCCAGATTCAGATAACACTCACCCAAGTAACAGTAAGCATCATCGTTGTCCTTATCTTTTTCAAGATATTCTTCATAACACTTAATTGCTTCCTCGTACTGGTCATCGTTTGATAGGGCATTTGCTTTATTGAAAAATGCTTGTTCAAAATCATCATTCAAAGCAAGCGAATAGTCATAAGCTTCTACTGCTTGTTTGTATTGGCCAAGTCGGTTGTAAGTTATACCTAAGTTGTACCAAACAGAACCGTTAAAGGGATCAATATCAAGATATTTATTGTAGTAGTATATACTTTTTTCAGCTTGCTGATCTTTGTCGTAATAATACCCAAGTTCGTATAAAACCAGCTCGTTTTTCGGATTGTTCTTACATGCCGCTAATAGGAATTCGATTGCTTTTTGGATTTCACCAGCCTGTCCAAGGGTTATGCCAATATTGTATAACAGTTCATCTTTATCTTCGTAGCTGTAGAAAATAGATTTTTCATACGCTTCAATAGCTTCATCAATATTCCCTTGCATAATCAGTGCAGATCCTTTAATCAGATGCACATCAGGATTACTGTCTTCAACTTGTTCTGCTAAACGAATAATCTCAAGCGTTTCTTCAACTTTTCCATCAACTAAGAGTATTTGAGATTTTTTTATTTGCAGAGCTATTGAGGAGGGATGCAATTCCAAACCATTATCAATAGCTTTTTGAGCAAGTTTAATTTTCCCCTCATCTAAAAAATAATCAGCAATCCCCTCAAATTCAAATACATCAAAGTATTTAAATTGATTGGAAGCCATCATTTTTTTAAAACGACCTACTGCTTCGTTAATTTCTTCACTTTCGTAAGATTCCCTAGCGTCCTCTTCCATAAATTATCAATTGCGGATGCAAATTTAATAATACTTTTCAAACTACTTATTCCGGTTGATGTTCTTTTCTTAAAAGGTCATTAATTGTTTTAACCGGATTGAAAGTCAAAATGGGTACTTCAACAAAAAGCGTGTTCCAGTCTGCCATTGCCCCATTCCATAAGCCAGGTAATTCCTGTGCTTTTAGCTCTTTTCCATCTTTTGATTTATAAGAAATAAATCCTGTTTTAGGATCTCTGTATTTTAGTAAATCGAATTTTTCACCCTTATAATTCTTGACTGCACAAACTAAATCAACCGGATTAAAGTGTGTTGCATTATTCGCAATTGATTTTTGTTGATCATTACCCATATCAATTTGGGAACTTTCGACAACTTGCAGAGATATTGATCCATCACTGTTTTTGGCCCAAAAAGGCCCGCCTCCAGGCTCACCTTCATTTTTAACCATTCCGCAAATCCTTATCGGACGGTTAAACTTACTTTTCAAGTAGTAATATAAATCTTCTCTTTCTGTATAATACTGATTACTGGGCGGTTTTACATTTAGTATGTTTTCAAGAAAATTCGAAGCCTCGGCAAAAAGGGCACTGTCAATCGCGTAATAATGGTGTGTATCCAGAATTTTCTGGTATTCAAAAATTTTTTTCTGGTAATTCAATAAAACTCCAGCCAGCGCTTTCTTGTATTTTATCGTTTCCTGCTTTAAATAATCAGGAACAACATTGTCGATGTTTTTGATGTAGATTACATCTGCATCCAGATCATTTAAATTATCTAGTAAAGCACCGTGTCCGCCTGGCCTGAAAAACAAGCTATCATCATTTTCCCGGAATGGTTCATCATCCATTGTTACAGCAATGGTGTCTGTTGACGGTTTTTGCTGGCTGAATGAAATAATCAACTTGACACCATATTCTTCTTCGTATAGCTGCTTAATTTGGCTCAAATGAGTTTGGAAAGCTGACTGATGTTCAGGTGACACCGTAAAATGGATTTTTACTTCACCTGTTTGGTTTTTTGCATAGCGAGCTCCTTCAACAATGTGTTCTTCGAAAGAAGTCCGTGTGCCATTCGCGTATTTATGGAAAAGTAACAACCCTTTTGGTAAACTTCCATAATTTAATCCCTTTTCTGTTAGCACAAGATCCAATACTTCCAATGGACTTAATTCCTGTACCGGCTTTCCTGCGATTTTTTCAAGTTCGTCGTAAAACGCGAAACTTTTCAGATTTTTAAAGAAATAAGATATTTCCTTGTCCTGCAGCACTTCAGATTCATCGGAACCTTGTTCTAACTTTTCTTTGGCAGAAAACAATGATTTGAACATGCGGCTGGCAGCTCCTGATGCAGGAACAAATTTTAAGAGTGAAATACCCTTTGATGACATTTTTTCAAAAAAATCAATAAACTGATTGGCTTGTTCATCATTAAGTTGGATAACTCCTTTGCCAACATTTGCCGCTTGAATTATTTCTAAATATGGAAAGCCTTTTTTAAAGTTGTCAAGTTGTTCAGATACGACAGAGGGGTCACTGCCGCGTTGCTTAATGAAAGCATTGTCTTCGTCACTAAATCTTACCATGCGTTTTCAGTTTTTATAAAATTAAAAAATAGGTGGTATAAAAAGAACCATATGAGAAGATGGCTGGTTTAAAGTTTTCAACAATTGTTAACAATCTTTAATCGGATTTTCTCTTTCAGACCTGTAAAAACCTAATTTTGTGAGATATTTTTCAATCATGAGTGAACGTCATTTTTCCTGGGGACATAGTAAGCGATACAATGATTTTCCGACTTATTTTAGAGATAAGTTTAAGCAACGGGTGCAAAAGGTTTCTGTTGATGCTGGCTTTAATTGCCCAAACAGAGACGGCTCTAAAGCACTGAATGGATGTTCCTATTGTAATAATAAAACATTTCAACCCGATTATTGTAGGCTTGAAAAAAGCATTGCAGAGCAGGTTGGGCAGGGAATAGATTTTTTCTCTAAGAATAAAAAGATTGGTCAATTTTTGGCATATTTTCAAGCATATTCAAATACCTATGCACCGCTTCAAGTATTGAAAGAAAGATATAGTGAAGCGTTGCAACATCCGAAAATTATTGGATTGGTTTTGGGAACTCGACCTGACTGTTTGAGTGATGATATCCTGGACTATCTGGAAGAACTATCCAAAGAAGTATATGTGATGGTTGAATTTGGTGTTGAGTCGGTAAATGATCATACGCTAGCTCATATTAACAGAGGCCATTATTTTGCGGATGCACAATGGGCTTTGGAAGAAACAGCAAAACGCGGAATTCATAATTGTGCACATCTGATTTTGGGCTTACCGGGGGAGAGCAGGAATGATTATTTGAATCAGGCAAAAGTAATTTCAGAAACCCCTGTTGAAAATCTTAAGCTGCATCAGTTACAAATTCACCGAGGAACAAGAATGGCTATTGATTTTGAGAACAACCCCGAAAACTTCAATATTTTTTCGTTGGATGAATACCTGGATTTAGTTGTTGATTACCTGGAATTGCTCCGACCATCAATTATTATTGAGCGATTTGTAAGTCAGGCTCCCAAAGATATGTTGATAGCTCCTCGATGGGGTATTAAAAATTTTGAGTTTGTAGCGAAGTTGGAGAAAAAGCTTGAAGAAAGAGATACCTGGCAGGGACGACTATATCAAGAGTAAGATAATAGTATGATTATTTATTGAAGATGGCGAAATGGACACTTCCATACTTTCTGGTTTCTGAATAATTTGGGAGCATCGAGAAATCATAATTTTTAGAATGCTCTAAAATAAACAAGCCACTCTCCTTAATTAAGTTTGACTTCAATATCATTTCAGGAATTTCAGAAAAACGAGGATGATCATAAGGTGGGTCGGCAAATACAATATCATATTGTTGAACGTCCTTTTGCACAAATTGAAAGGCGTTACCTTTGATTACTTTGACCCCTTTTTCACCAAGTTTTTCAACCGTATCTTTGATAAATTTGAAGTGGTTGTAATTTAGTTCAACTGCTGTAATATCAGTGCAGCCACGAGAGGCAAATTCAAAAGAGATACTTCCTGTTCCTGCAAAAAGGTCTAATACTTTTATCGTATCAAAATCAATCTTGTTTTGTAATATATTGAAAATGCTTTCTTTCGCCATATCTGTTGTTGGCCTGGCTTTAAAAGCTTTTCCCGGGTGAAACTGTCTCCCTCTGTATTTCCCACCTACAATTCGCATGGATATGAATTTAAAAGACAGTTAAATCTACTGTCTGGCAATTGATTGAAAAGATAACTGTATTGAAGGTCTTTTGATGCATCTACAAGTTTTATATGCTTAATGTATTGTCTGAATCGATGATAAATTGCCGATTTCTTACTGCATAATCCGTCCATCATGATTGGCGTTACTTCCGGGTCAATGTTTAGTTCTGTAGCCACATTTAGTGCATAGAACAATACATCGTCATCATTTTGAACAGCAAAAGAGTTTATAAATTTTAGCTTATTATCGTTAAGGTAAATAATCCAGCAATACTTTTCATGGATTAAAACGGCCAGTTGGTCAGATGGATTCCCTTGATTTAAAATACTCCATAAAAAAGGTCTGCACTCATGTTCAATTGGAATGTCAGAATACTTTTCTTCTAAGAAATTAGAAAGACTATTTGGAATACCATACAATAAAACATCATAATAGGGTGAGAGAGTTGTTTCAAGAATTTTTTCATTTTTTGTTTTACCAAAATTGATTTCCAATATTTGCTTTTTCTGGGAATCATTAATATACGGTGGGGGAACCATCGTCGAATTTTGACTTGAGTAAATAATTCTTGTTGATTTGTAATATGGCTTTAAAAAATCTTCTTCCTTAAATATTTCTTTCAACCGTTTTACTGATAATTCGGGAGTATTTGAAAGAATGGGGTGATGAACCAGGGAAACATATTTCTTTTGAATCCCATCCAATATACAAAAAGAAAGTCCATCCAGACTGAGCTGGATGGACAGATGATATTCTGATATAAAATTTAAATCAAAGGTTTCGTCTACCAAAGATAACTTTTGCATAGAATTGGTTATTCCCAGTTACCTGCATTATTGTTAGCTTCTTCGAGCGATCCAACTTTTAATCCTGGATATTTGCTATTTGTGCGTTTTGAGTCGTTTAAGTTAATAACCAATTGACGATCCAGGTTCTTAAGAATAGTATTGTTATGCGCTTTAGCCTCGAAAACAGGTACTTTAATACCAGAGCCAGTTGTAATAATTGTTGCTCCTAAATGAAACTCGGCAACAGTGTCAGTTACAGGTACCATTTTAAGTTGTTCAACGGGGAAATTAGATCCGAAAAGGGTGTCTAATACACTAATGCGAACAGTGTCGCGAATAATTTTACCTTTTTTGATTGCCATTTCTTCATCCCATCCAGCTTCGATCATACTATCAGTAAGCATACCAATTTTACGTACCAGAGGAAGTGAATCGTTTTTTACGAAGTTAATCAAGGTATCCCAGCTACCAGTAAATTGGCCATTAACATTTTTATAAGCCAACTGGGCTTTTCTGATTTCTTTCAAACGTTCAACGGTTGCTTCGTACCTTGCATCCTTTGCCTTTTCAAATTCTATTGGCCTTTCTACACTTTTAAAAATCAAAAAAGCAAGTACAATAGCAAGGACTATAAGAACGATCTGAATTACTGTCTTCATCTTTGTTTTTTTAAGATTAGTTTATGTTTGCATGCAAATTTATAAAAAAAATTAAATTACAATCTTTGGAATAGTTTTAATTTAGCGTTCAATGTTAAAAAAACACCTTCAACAACAACTACTCGGCAACTTAAATTTTACCCCAACAGAGGGGCAAGAAGTTTTAGCCGAAAAATTGGCTGAGTTTATAGTTGCTAACACAAATGATGCCATTTTTTTATTAAAGGGGTATGCCGGTACTGGTAAAACCAGCATGATGAACGCTTTAGTGAAGACTTTAGCTGCATTTAAATTTCAATCAGTGTTGCTGGCTCCTACCGGACGTGCTGCAAAAGTGCTATCATCTTATACAGGAAAGAGCGCTTATACCATTCATAAAAAAATATATCGACAAAAATCGTCAACGGATGGGATGGGGAAATTTGTGTTAGATAAAAATCTGCATAAGAATACTTTTTTTATTGTTGATGAAGCTTCTATGATATCGAATACGTCATCCGAAGGATCCGTTTTTGGAACAGGTCGGGTGTTGGATGATTTGTATGAATATGTATATAGTGGGCAAAATTGCAGAATAATTTTGGTTGGAGATACTGCTCAGTTACCGCCAGTAGGAATGGAAATCAGTCCAGCGTTGGATAAATCGGAGTTGGAACTTTACGGTTTGGAAGTGTTTGAACACGAACTCACTGATGTTGTCCGTCAGACAGAAGATTCCGGTGTATTATTTAATGCAACACAGATTCGCGAGATGGTGAATGATGAGTATTTTTTGCCGTCCTATTTTCCTATTGAACTGGAAGGGTTTTCGGATATCATCAAACTTAATGGAGAAGATTTGATAGATAAAATTAGTTTTTGTTTTGATCGCTATGGGGAAGAGCAAACGATGGTAATTACCCGCTCTAATAAACGAGCAAACAAGTTTAACCAGGGAATACGCTCAACTATTTTGTATAAAGAATCTGAGATTACGCCCGGTGATTTATTGATGATTGTGAAAAATAATTATTTCTGGTTGGGCGAAAACGAAAAGCTAGATTTTATTGCGAATGGTGATATTGTTCGTATTCAATCAATATATAATTATGAAGAATTGTATGGTTTCAGGTTTGCAAATGTGTGTGTGAAGTTTATTGATTACGACGATTTGGAAGTAGATTGCAAAATCTTTTTAGATACACTTTCAATAGAAACCGCTTCTTTGAGTTATGAAGACAACCAACGATTGTTTCAATCTGTTGCAGAGGATTATCAAGATATTCGTTCTAAGAAAAAACGATGGGAAAAAATTAAAGAGAACAAGTACTTCAATGCATTGCAAGTAAAATTCGCGTACGCTGTAACTTGCCACAAAGCGCAGGGGGGGCAATGGGATGCTGTTTTTATCGATCAGGGGTATTTGCGCGAAGATATGCTGGATCGGGAGTATTTACGATGGCTATATACCGCTTTTACCCGACCCGTCAAAGAATTGTATCTGGTGAACTTTAATAAAGAGTTTTTTGATGAATAAAAGACGGCAGCGAAAAGCTACCGTCTTTCGTATTGCATTTATTCGAATTTCTTGAGTATATCTTTTACTGCGTCTTTGTGAATGGTGAATCCCATCATTTTTAGTTTCACATAGTCTTCGCTAAAAAAGTAGTATCCGAACTCAGGAGCATTTTCATCGTTGTTTCTGGAACCAGATCCTGAATCTTTGATTAAGTACCAATCTTTGCCATCTTTTTTATAATTCTCTAAATAACCGACAAGGTGAATGCCATGGTCATCAGTTGTTGTATTATTCGCAAATCGAAATGCACGGGCATCTTCATTAATATATTCAGAAGGGATATCAAAATCAGGAACCATGGCACATTGAGTGGTTTTTAGAAATCCGGCTTCAGAAACATCGCCACCAATACTGATGGAATATCCATTGCGAATTGACTTTTTAATTGCATCCATAAATTCGTCTAATGGTACATTGTAATAATCCTCGCTGTGCCACCAATTGTCTGGAACAGTATATTCTACCTTTTGCCAATATGGCTTTTGTTTATATGAAAGAATTTCCACAAAATCAGAAGTATTTAGTTCTAAATAATTATTTAGGTAGGATTGTGGTGTGTATTTTTTACCATCAACATCGAAGCTTGCAGGGGGAGTTCCCATATAATGGTTCATGATATCGGCAATAGTTTCTAAAACTAATTTTTCATTCCATGCATTGCTTGTTTTTAATGAATTGAGGTAGTTTTTCATCTCAGCAGCCATTGTCTCATGATTGTGGAATTTACGTCCTTGAATGAGCCCTGTGTAAGCCGAGGCGGGCATCAATCCATACTGTGGGGCTAAACGTGCGATCGCGTTGCCTTCAGATCCTTCATCAAATACTGAATTGCCCCGCTCCTGAACGAATCTTCTCGCTTTCTCCAGGTATTCGCAATACACCATATACATTTCTGAAAGTTTAACCTTCTTGCCGTTCATCCTGTAGATTTCAGATTCGTAAAACGAAAGTGTTGAAAAATCCCAACATGATCCGGTGTTTCCCTGAGAAATAACCGGATTTGCCCAAACTCGCTTGTATAAGCTAACTTTATTGGGCAGATCGTAGCCACTTTGGTCCATATACAGGCGAGAATCTGGTTCTTCTGCTGACAATGAATCTTCAACAACGCGTATGTCTTTCAAGATGGTTTGGTAATAATAGCCTTCTCCTTTTGGTAGTGCCACTATTTTTGCTTTATCTGTATTTTGTCCGAATAGGTTCAGTGCAAAAACAAAGCTTGCTGCGAACACAAATAAATGTTTCATATTCTTCAAAATTATAAAGTTGTAAAATGTTGTTTTCAGGAAATTATTATTGGTTGTCCAAAAATAAAAAAATATCTGACTTTGAATTATGAGATATGATAGCTGTTACCATCCACAGCTTCTTCGGTGTTTTGAAAAATGGCTTTAGCTTCATTTAGAATAAGCTGAACAGATTTGTACCGTGACGAGAAATGTCCAATTAGAAGCTTACCAACATCTGCCTTTTTCGCAATCATTGCTGCTTGACTTCCTGTGGAATGAAAGGTGTCTTCAGCGATTGCTTTGTCAGAGTCCGCAAAGGTAGCTTCGTGATAGAGTAGGTCGGTTCCTTTGATAGTTTCTATAATTTTTTCGTTGTATTTTGTGTCAGAGCAAAAAGTATATGAACGGCATTTGGTCGGGGGGAGAACCAAGTCTTGATTTGGAATCACTGTACCATCCTTTCTGATAAAATCTGATCCCGCTTTGATGTTTTTTATTTCTTTTATTGGAATGTTATATTCCTTAATTTTTTCCTTGATAATATTTGGCTCTTTTGGATTTTCATCAAATCTGAAGCCGCAACATGAAATTCTGTGGTTTAAAGGAAAGGAAGTAATCGTCAACTTTTCATCATTAAAAATGATCTGGGGCTTTTTGAAATTTAAAGGGTGAAAAATGAGTTTGTAACTCATTTCAGTTGTTCCTAAAAATTTAAGTTGAAACTCAATGTATTCTTGCAGCTGTGAATGTGCATAGATATGCAGATCATTTTTTCGTCCCATCAATACCTGTGTTGATATTAATCCAATCAATCCAAATATATGATCACCATGCAAATGAGAAATCAAAATATGGTTGATTTTGGAGAAACTGATCTTGTTTTTTCTCAATTGCAGCTGAGTTCCTTCACCACAATCGATCAAAAAAAACCGCCCAAGTACATTGAGCACTTGAGCGGTTGGATATCTTGAAGAAGTAGGCATTGCTGAACTACTTCCTAAAATAGTTAGTTCAAAAGGCAATTGCATATTAAAGTTTGCCTTTCTCCTCTAATAATTTCTCAGCTTCATCTGCATCTTTTGTAATTAAAAGAACGGTATGAAGCATCGAAATGTGAATGAGGTGTTCAACATCTGGTTGAAGTCCGCAAAGAATGAAAGCACCGATAGCATCTTCGCATAGGCGATTCGCCACTAAAATTGAACTTAAGCCTGATGAATCAACGTAAGTGCATTCACTCAAATCAAGAATGATGTTTTTTTCACCTTCGTTCCCAAGCACTACCAACTCTGATTTTAATTCAGGAGCATTGTTGGTGTCCAGTTTTGTACTCAGTACCTTAACGACTGAATGATCTTCTTTTTTTGTAATCTCAAATTCCATGTTATGAAAATTACGAAAATTCAATGGAATTAGTCCAGTCTTTAATTACTTTTCTTTGTTTTCTTCAGCTTCCATCTGTGATTTCAGAGCTGCAAGCTCGCTGATATCACCAAGCGTAGTTTTTTCTACGTTGTCTTTAACAGCTTTAACCGCTTTTTTGGTTTGCTTAGCCTGAGTCTTTCTGGCAGCAGTTTCTTCGGTTTTCTTTTCATCTTCGAATACACGAGAGTGAGAAAGAATAATTCGTTTTGCTGCTTTTGAGAATTCAATCACTTTGAAGTCTAGTTTTTCATCCAAGCTTGCTTGTGATCCGTCTTCTTTTACCAGGTGACGTGGAGTTGCAAATCCTTCAACACCGTAAGGCAATGCAATAGTTGCTCCTTTGTCGAATAATTCAACAACAGTTCCTTCGTGGATTGAATCAACTGAGAAGATTGTTTCAAATACATCCCATGGATTTTCTTCCAATTGTTTGTGTCCAAGACTCAAACGACGGTTGTCTTTGTCGATATCAAGAACTACAACTTCGATTTCTTCACCGATTGCAGTAAATTCTGATGGATGCTTGATTTTCTTAGTCCAGCTCAAGTCTGAGATGTGGATCAATCCGTCAACACCTTCTTCGATCTCAACAAATACACCAAAGTTTGTAAAGTTGCGAACATTCGCTTTGTGTTTGCTTCCAACACCAAATTTAGTGTCGATTTCTCCCCAAGGATCTTGTTTAAGTTGTTTGATACCCAATGACATTTTGCGTTCGTCACGGTCTAAAGTAAGAATTTGTGCTTCTACTTCATCACCAACTTTTAAGAAGTCTTGTGCGCTGCGTAAGTGTTGTGACCAGCTCATTTCAGAAACGTGGATCAGACCTTCAACTCCGGTAGCGATTTCAACAAATGCACCGTAGTCAGCCATAACAACCACTTTACCTTTCACACTGTCACCAACTTTAAGCTCTGCATCCAGGTTGTCCCATGGGTGAGGAGTTAATTGTTTTAGACCAAGAGCGATACGTTTTTTGTCATCATCAAAGTCAAGGATAACAACGTTCAATTTCTGATCCAATTCAACGATTTCATTCGGATGTGAAATACGTCCCCAGCTTAAGTCTGTGATGTGGATTAATCCGTCAACACCGCCAAGGTCGATGAATACACCGTAAGAAGTAATATTCTTAACAGTACCTTCAAGTACTTGTCCTTTCTCCAATTTAGAGATAATTTCTTTCTTCTGTTGTTCCAACTCAGCTTCAATAAGTGCTTTGTGAGAAACAACCACATTACGGAATTCCTGGTTGATTTTAACCACTTTGAATTCCATTGTTTTTCCTACGTAGATATCGTAGTCACGGATAGGTTTAACATCAATTTGAGAACCTGGCAAGAATGCTTCGATACCAAATACGTCAACGATCATACCACCTTTTGTGCGGCATTTGATGTAACCTTTGATGATTTCGTCTTTTTCAAGAGCCTCATTGACACGGTCCCAAGAACGTACCGCACGAGCTTTTTTGTGAGACAAAATCATTTGGCCTTTTTTGTCTTCAAGGCTTTCTACATAAACTTCAACAGAATCGCCAACTTTTAGGTCAGGGTTGTAGCGGAATTCGTTTAAGCTTACAATACCATCAGATTTGTAACCGATGTCAACAACAACCTCACGTTTGTTCATCGAAATAACAGTACCTTCCAATACTTCTTTTTCAGATACAGTGTTTAATGTGTTGTTGTAAAGTTCTTCTAATTCGTTTTGTTTTTGCCCTGCGAAACCTTCGTCTTCGCTTTCCAGTGCATCCCAGTCAAAATCTTCATCGGCAGCTACAGCTGCAACTTTTTTCTCTTTTTTAGGAGCTGCTTTTTCTTCAGCAACAACTTCTTCTTTTTCTTCTACAGCAGGAGTTTCTTCAATTACTTCAGCTGCTGGTGCTTCTTCAGCTTGTTGCTCTTGAGGTGCAACTTCCTTTTGCTCGAGTTCTTCCTTTACTTCAAGGTTCTCTTTTTTGTTTTCTACCATTTAAAAATCAATTAATTAATGAATTAGACATTATATTTGTAAAAACGAGCGGCAAAATTAGTAATCAATTCTTATAATTCAAAGATATTCAGTGCTTTTTTAGCGCTTAAAAACTCAAATATTCGCAGTTTTGAATTTTTAGTTTCATTTATTCGAAAAACTTCTTTACAAAGCCATAAAAGCACTTAGTTTTGTAATAGAAAATATTCCAAGAGTAATAATTTCTTTACTTTTGGCTGGCTGGCTAAATATATTCAACTTAAGGCAGATTAAATGAAACGTATTTTGGTTACCGGAGGAGCCGGTTTTATTGGATCACATTTGTGCGAAAGACTGTTAAAAGAAGGCAATGAAGTAATTTGCCTCGACAATTTTTTCACTGGCTCAAAATCCAAAATAATTGATTTGATGGGTCATCCATATTTTGAATGGGTGCGTCATGATGTTACCATGCCATATTACATTGAAGTTGATGAGATTTACAACCTAGCGTGTCCTGCCTCACCGGTGCACTATCAGTTCAATGCTATAAAAACAATTAAAACTTCGGTTTTAGGTGCTATTAATATGCTTGGATTGGCAAAACGGGTAAAAGCAAAAATTCTGCAGGCATCAACAAGTGAAGTTTACGGAGATCCGGATATTCATCCACAAACTGAGGATTATTGGGGAAATGTAAACCCAATTGGAATTCGTTCTTGTTATGATGAAGGGAAGCGTTGTGCTGAGTCATTGTTTGTGAATTACCACAATCAAAATGATGTACGAATTAAGGTCATTCGCATATTTAACACCTATGGTCCCCGCATGGAACCGAATGATGGGAGAGTGGTATCAAATTTTATTGTTCAAGCTTTGAACGGTAATGATATCACCATTTTTGGAGATGGAAAACAAACCCGCTCGTTTCAGTATGTAGATGATTTAATCGAAGGAATGATTAGAATGATGGCAACCGGAGATGATTTTACCGGTCCTGTAAATATTGGTAATCCTGACGAATTCACGATGCTGGAGCTTGCTTCAAAAATTATTGAATTAACCGGTTCAAATTCAAAAATTGTGCACCTGCCTCTTCCTCAGGATGATCCTACTCAGCGGCAACCTGATATTTCTTTGGCTAAAGAAAAATTAAATGATTGGCAGCCCGTTGTTAAGTTGGAAGAAGGTTTAATAAAAACCATTCAGTACTTTGATCAACTTTTGAAAGACCCAAAATAATATTGTATGAAAGGAATAATTTTGGCCGGAGGATCTGGCACTCGCTTATATCCGATCACCAAAGCAATCTCAAAGCAAATTATCCCGGTTTACGACAAACCTATGATATATTATCCGCTATCAGTACTGATGTTAGCAGGAATTCAGGAAATACTAATTATCTCTACCCCTGAAGATTTACCAACCTACAAAAATTTACTGGGGGACGGAAGCCAGTTGGGGATTGATTTACAATACGCAGAACAACCTTCTCCAGATGGTTTAGCTCAGGCTTTTATTATTGGAGAAGATTTTATTGGAGGTGATTCAGTTTGCATGATTTTGGGAGATAATATTTTCTATGGATATAACTTCAGCGCTATCTTAAATGAGGCAAGAAGTATGAAAGATGGAGCTGTCGTGTTTGGATATTATGTGAATGACCCTGAAAGATATGGTGTGGTTGAATTTGACGAGTCTGGGAAAGTGCTTTCTATTGAAGAAAAACCGGATGAGCCAAAATCCAATTATGCTGTTACCGGCTTGTATTTTTATACCAATGATGTAGTCGAAAAGGCTAAAAAATTAAAGCCTTCTCCAAGAGGTGAACTTGAGATTACTGACTTAAACCGAATCTATCTGGAAGAGCAACGCTTAAATGTTAAGTTATTGGGCCGGGGATTCGCTTGGTTGGATACGGGAACACATGACAGTTTATTGCAAGCTTCCAATTTCATCGCAACCATTGAACAAAGGCAGGGATTAAAAGTGTCTTGTTTGGAAGAGATTGCCTTTAAGAAAGGGTACATCAGCAAGGATCAATTGTTAGAACTTGCTAAACCATTGATGAAAAACCAGTACGGTGAATACCTATTCAAACTGGCAAATAAAAAAATCACATCGTTTTAAATATTTATTAATGAAGGTTACTGAAACACAAATTGAAGATTTGTTGGTTGTAGAACCATCTGTTTTTCAGGATGAGAGGGGATATTTTTTTGAAAGTTTTAATGTGAAATCATTAATAGAATCTGGAATTGATTCTGTTTTTGTTCAAGATAATGAATCTAAGTCAAGCAGTGGAGTTGTTCGTGGATTGCATTACCAAATCGCCCCTTATGCGCAAGCAAAGCTCGTTCGGGTTATTGATGGAGTTGTTTGGGATGTAGCTGTTGATTTGCGTAAAGGATCTGCTACATTTGGAAAATGGTTTGGAATTGAGTTAAGCGGAGAAAACAAAAAACAACTTTATATACCTCGAGGATTTGCTCATGGATTTTCAGTATTGAGCAAAACGGCAATATTTGCGTATAAATGTGACGGGTACTATCAACAAAATGCTGAACGAGGCATTATATATAATGATCCGGTTTTGAATATTGATTGGAAGATTGAGAATGAGAATCCAACTATTTCGGAAAAGGATCGTCGGTTACCCTCTTTTAAAGATGCTGAATTCGATTTTTAATGATTATGAAAATTTTAGTAACAGGAGCAGATGGACAGTTAGGATCTGAATTAAGAAAATGTTCAGGCGAGTTTTCTGAATTTGAATTCATTTTTACAGATATCAACGATTTGGATATCGCGAAATGGAAGGATGTTGAAGCATATTTTAAACAGCATCAGCCAAATTATGTCATTAACTGCGCAGCGTACACAGCAGTTGATGTTGCAGAAAAAGATGGATTTTTTGCAGAACTTCTTAATACAAAAGCACCTTCATTTTTGGGGAACATTGCCGAGAAGTATCAGGCGAGGGTCATTCATATTTCTACTGATTATGTATTTGATGGAACCTCATGTACTCCTTATCTTGAGAAAGATTTGGTGAATCCAGAATCTATCTATGGAAAGACGAAGCTGAATGGCGAAATTGGATTAATACGAGAGAATGCCTCCGCAATTATTATTCGCACTTCCTGGTTATATAGTCAGTATGGCAAAAACTTCTTAAAAACGATTCTTCGATTAAGCGAGGAAAGAGATAAATTGAAGGTTGTTTACGATCAGGTTGGAACACCAACATATGCTGGAGATCTGGCTCGGGCAATCTTAATGATAATTTCAAAAACCGAAAAGAAAGAGGTTGTATGGAAACCCGGAATCTACCATTATTCTAATGAAGGGGTGTGTAGTTGGTATGATTTTGCAAAAGCTATTTTGGAAGAATATCAATCAGAATGTGAAGTTTTGCCTATTGAAACGGTCGATTATCCTACTCCTGCAAGGCGTCCAGCTTATGCGGTTTTAAACAAATCGAAAATTAAACTTATTTTTGGCGTTCAAATTCCATACTGGCGTGATAGTTTACGTCAATGTATTCGTGAAATAAAAAAATAAAAGAAAGAGATATGGCAACGAATCAAGAAATTTTAGAAAGCGTTATTGCTAAAGCAAAATCATGGCAATCAGAGGTATATGATGAAGCAACTCGAGATGAAGTACAAAGAATGCTTGATCAGGAAGATAAAAGTGAATTGATTGACTCCTTTTATAAAGATCTTGAATTTGGAACAGGAGGACTTCGCGGTATAATGGGAGTAGGTTCCAATCGAATGAATATTTATACAGTTGGAGCAGCAACTCAAGGTTTAAGCAACTATTTGAAAAAGGAATTTGCTGACCTGGATCAAATTAAGGTGGCAATTGCTCACGATTGTAGAAATAACAGTCGCTTGTTCTCCGAAAAAAGTGCAGAAATATTTGCAGCAAATGGAATCAAGGTATACTTGTTCGATGATTTACGTCCAACACCTGAACTTTCATTCGCAATTCGTGAATTAGGGTGTCAAAGTGGGATTATTTTGACTGCTTCTCACAATCCGAAAGAATATAATGGATATAAGGCGTATTGGGAAGATGGTTCACAAATTGTTGGCCCACACGATGTAAATATTATTGATGAAGTTCAAAAAGTAGGAGCTGCTGATATTAAATTTGAGGGGAATAAAGAGTTGATTGAAATCCTTGGTGATGAGATGGACCAAAAGTTCCTTGAGAAAGTAAAAACGGTTTCTTTAGCTCCTGAGATCGTTGAGAAATATAAAGACCTTAAAATTGTTTACACTCCAATTCATGGTACAGGAGTTAAGCTGATTCCGGATGCATTAAAAGCGTTTGGATTTGAAAATGTGATTCACATTCCTGAGCAGGATGTGGTAAGTGGCGATTTTCCAACAGTAGTTTCTCCGAACCCCGAGGAACCAGCAGCTATGGATATGGCAATGAAAAAAGGAGCTGAAATTGATGCCGACGTTGTGTTGGCCTCAGATCCCGACGCAGACCGCATTGGAGTTGCAGTCAAAAATGATAAAGGAGAGTTTGTAATCATTAATGGTAATCAAACGGCATTAGTGTTTATTTACTATATCATTACTCGAATGAAAGAAAGCAATCGCCTTTCAGGAAACGAGTTCATTGTTAAAACAATCGTTTCTACAGAGAAGATTGCAGAAATTGCTCAAAAGAATGGTATTGAATTCTTTGATGTTTATACTGGATTTAAATACATAGCGGAAGTTATTCGCGAAAATGAAGGTGTGAAAAAATACATTGGTGGCGGCGAAGAAAGTTTTGGTTTTATGCCTGCCGATTTTGTTCGCGATAAAGATGCCGTTTCTTCATGCGCATTGATGGCAGAGATTGTTGCGTGGGCAAAAGATCAGGGAAAATCACTGTATGAATTACTACAGGATATTTACCTTGAATATGGTCATTCAAAAGAAAAAATGAAATACATTGTTCGCCAGGGAAAATCAGGTGCTGATGAGATACAGCGGATGATGGTGAACTTTAGAGAAAATCCACCAAAAATGCTAGGAGGCAGCCTTTTGAAAACTGTGAAGGATTATGGTGATTTGACGGAACGTAATTTATTGACAGGAGAAAGTAAGAAAATCAATCAAAAAATTACTTCAAATGTATTGCAGTTCTTTACTGAAGACGGAACAAAGATTTCAGTGAGACCTTCTGGAACAGAGCCAAAGATTAAGTTTTACTTTGAGATAGCCGCTGATTTGAATAGTCGTGCTGAGATTGATATTGTTGAAAAACAAGCAGAAGACAAAATTGAGTCGATTATGGAAGAACTAAACCTATAATTATAATAAAACAACTAAATTTTAACCCATGAGGAAATCGTTATTTATTTTATTCGCATTAATTGGTGCTGTGGCATTCGGACAGGAACGACCAGGAATGGTTCCTGAGATGACAGAAATTTGGGATCCGGAAGTAAGTGTTATTACTCCGGGAGAAAAGCCGTCAGATGCTCCATCAGATGCGATTGTATTGTTAGGTGCAGAAAAACCGTTCGGATACGAGTGGATTAATGATGCTGGAGAAGAACCAGGATGGGACTTTGAAAACGGAATTGTCACTGTAAAAAGAGGAACGGGTGTCATTAAAACGAAACGTCATTTTAAAGATTTTCAATTGCATGTTGAATGGCGCTCTCCATCAGAAGTGATTGGCGAAAGTCAGGGACGTGGAAATAGTGGTATTTTCCTTCAGGGGGTTTATGAAGTACAGGTTTTGGATAACTTCAATAACCGTACATATCGCAATGGACAAGCTGGTAGTATTTATAAGCAGCATCCTCCTTTGGTAAATGCATGTAAGGCTCCGGGAGTTTGGCAAACGTATGATATTATTTATACAGCGCCACGTTTTAATGAAGATGGAACTTACTTTACAAAACCACGAGTAACTTTATTGCAGAACGGAGTGCTTGTTCAAAATAATGTCGAGGTTCGAGGTCCTACTGAGTATGTTGGAATTCCTGAATACACAGTAAAACCACATGGTGATGGACCGCTTATTTTGCAAGATCACGGGAATCCGGTAAGTTATCGTAATATTTGGATAAGGGAATTATAAAAAATTGATATCTTAGGGCAGCTACTTCGGTAGCTGCTTTTTTTTATACTTATGAAAAAACTACGAACCTTTTTACTGATTACTGCTACTGCATTGTCATTCTCTTTAAGTGCCCAAACATTTCAAGGATTTGGAGAATCTAATTTGCCATTGGTGTCAATAAACACTGGAGGTCAAGCGATACCTGACGAACCAAAAATTAACGCTCAAATGGGAATTATATGGAATGGTCCTGGCCTAATGAATTCGTCCTCAGATCCCTTTAATGATTTTGAGGGGTCAATTGCAATCGAAACAAGGGGGTCGTCGTCTCAAATGTTTCCTAAAAAGTCTTACGGCTTGGAATTGAGAGATGAAGCAGGACAGGATACCAGTTTATCGTTAGTGGGAATGCCGAAAGAAGAAGACTGGATTTTGTATGCACCGTATTCTGATAAAAGCTTAATACGAAACGTTCTAACTTATACATTAGATGCCTCTTTAGGGCATTATTCACCACGTTGCAGATTTGTTGAATTGTTTCTGAACGGTTCCTATCAAGGGGTTTATGTGTTGATGGAAAAAATTAAGCATGATAATGAGCGGGTGGATATTGCGACTCTTTTGCCTGGGGATATAGAGGGAGTGGAATTAACAGGAGGGTATATTCTAAAAATCGATAAAACTACCGGAAATGGCGGAGAAGGATGGTACTCGGATTATATCAGTGCCGCAGACAGAAGAACATATTATCAGTATGAGTATCCCAAACAAGATGAAATACAACCTGCTCAAAAAACGTATATCAAAAATTACATAAAGCAATTCGAGCGATCTTTATTTTATAATGACTTTGAAAGTGAGAATGGTTTTCGTCAGTTGGCTGATGAAAGTAGCTTTGTTGATTTCATGATAATTAATGAATTATCAAAGAATGTTGATGGCTATCGAATAAGTACTTATCTGCATAAGGATAAAAATGAGAAGCTTAAGATTGGTCCGGTTTGGGATTTTAATTTGGCATTCGGAAACGCCGACTATTACATGGGAGCAGTTACTTCTGGATTTCAGTTTCAAACTAACATCGGACAAGACAACTCACAAGTACCTTTTTGGTGGCAAATTCTTTTTGACGATAATACGTATAGAAAAAATCTTAAAAACAGGTGGAATGACTTACGACAAGATGAGCTTTCCAATGATCGGATAGATTTTGTCATAGATAGTTTGACAACATTATTATTAGATGCCCAACAGCGAAATTTTTATCGTTGGCCGATACTGGATGTGTATGTATGGCCGAATGCATTTGTTGGTAATTCCTATGCAGCAGAAATTAGCTGGCTGGAGAATTGGATTGATGGCCGCATGGCATGGTTGGATAACTCAATTGACAACTTATATGTTGGAATAGATGAAATAGATCAATTAGCTGACGTTTCAATATTTCCAAATCCTTTTAATGATGAGCTGAGAATTCAGTTTATAGAACGTTTAGATTCAAAAATTCATTTGGAAGTTTATAATGCGCAAGGTATGATGGTGATGTCTAATAATGATTTTGTAATTGGAAATCAGCTGATTGTCGGTAGTGATAAATTAACAAGGCTTAATCCTGGAATCTATTTTGTTAAGGTGTCTGATGAGACTCAGGTTTTGTTGTCAGACAAGCTTATTAAAAGATAAATGTAACTTTAATCTGAAATTACATTTTACTTTGCCAGTGTACGAATTGAATTTCTATTTACTACTCGTTACTTTTATTATATTTGCGGCATCCAAAAAACAAATACATGCAAGAGAAAATATTGATCCTGGATTTCGGTTCTCAGTACACACAGTTGATAGGCCGGAGGGTGAGAGAGTTAAACATTTATTGTGAGATTCATCCATATAATCATTTTCCCGAAATTGATGAAACGGTTAAGGGTGTGATACTTAGTGGGAGTCCTTTTTCAGTTAGAGATGAAAATGCGCCAAAGCCAGACTTGTCAAAAATTAAAGGCAAATTACCTTTATTAGGAGTTTGTTATGGAGCACAATACATGGCTCATTATTACGACGGTGAGGTGCTTGCTTCAAATACAAGGGAGTATGGAAGGGCAAATCTTGGTTACATTGATCAGGAAAGTGTGTTGTTCAAAAAAATGACATTAAATACACAAGTTTGGATGTCTCATGGAGATACTATTGAGCGCATGCCTGACAACTATAAAATTATCGCATCTACAGCTGACGTGAAAAATGCGGCCTATAAAATTGAAGGGGAAACAACTTTCGCCATTCAATTTCACCCGGAAGTTTACCATACCACTGAAGGAAAACAGCTGTTGCAGAATTTTGCAGTGGACGTTTGTGGTTGTAAGCAAGATTGGACACCAGATTCTTTTATTGAAACTACTGTTGCCCAGTTGAAAAGCAAATTGGGGAACGATAAAGTAGTTCTTGGACTTTCAGGAGGTGTAGATTCTTCGGTTGCCGGTGTATTATTGCACAAAGCAATTGGTGAAAATCTTACTTGTATTTTTGTAGATAATGGTCTGCTTCGTAAAGACGAATTTGAATCAGTGCTGGACTCATACAAAGACATGGGGCTGAATGTGATTGGAGTGGATGCGAAGCAAAAATTTTGGACTGACCTTGAAGGTATTGTAGAACCTGAGCAAAAACGTAAGATAATTGGACGCGATTTTATTGAAGTTTTTGATGTTGAGGCTCACAAAATTCAGGATGTAAAGTGGTTGGCTCAGGGGACAATATATCCAGATGTAATTGAATCAGTTTCAGTTAATGGTCCATCTGCTACTATTAAATCTCATCACAATGTGGGCGGTTTACCTGAAAAAATGAATCTTAAAGTTGTTGAGCCGCTGAACTTGTTGTTTAAAGATGAAGTTCGCAGGGTTGGTAAAGCACTTGGAATTAAACAAGAATTGTTGGGACGTCATCCTTTCCCGGGACCAGGTTTAGGTATCCGAATCTTAAGCGATGTGACACCCGAAAAGGTTCGAATATTGCAAGAGGCTGATGCTATATTTATTAATGGATTGAAAGAATGGAAATTGTATGATGATGTATGGCAAGCAGGTGTAATGTTGCTGCCTGTTCAGTCTGTTGGGGTAATGGGAGATGAGCGCACCTACGAAAATGTGGTAGCCCTACGTGCTGTTATGTCAACCGATGGGATGACTGCGGATTGGGTGCATCTTCCGTACGAGTTTCTGGCAAAAATGTCTAATGAAATTATTAATAAGGTTCGGGGAATTAACCGGGTTGTTTACGATATTAGTTCGAAACCACCAGCAACAATCGAATGGGAATAATCAATATGATATACAGAGAGGGAAGTTTTTACTTCCTTTTTTCTTTTTACAGCAATTGTAGAAATTTGCTCAGGTCGGTTACTTTGTCTTCATAACCAATAACTCGATAACTTTCCACTAGGTTTTCAAGAAGCTTTTTAACAATCACCCGGTCTTCGCAAGGCTCGTAAATATTATCTTTTCTATTTTGTTCATGTTTGTTTGCAAATCGCTCAAGCTCCCTTCTCCCAATTATTGCTCCTTTATTTGATGGATTAATGTAGAACAATACTGGCGAAGAGTAGTCTTTCCCGTGAGCCTTTTTGGCAATGTCTTCATCTACATACGCAAGTAGCGGATTTTTAGGGAAATCAATAAAATAAAGAGGAAATCCCAGTTCCCTGGCAATTAAAGAGTAGACGATTGCAATTGAAATTGAGTTGCCTTTTTTTGTTTCCAGTACCTGATTCAGATAACAGTTCTGAGGAGAAAGTACGTTACTCAGATTAATTGAAAATTTATAAGCGTCATAAAAAACGTGATTTAAAACAGTTATTTTCTCTAGGGAGGTTAATTTGTTGCTAATCTCCAACCATACATCGCTACTAATTTTTCTAATTTTATTTTTGATTGTTTTTAGTTTCAAATCAGGATATTGATATCTGGTCAATAGAAAAAATCCTTCGAAAAGATCAACTTGCTTTTGTCCTGCCCAACTTTGAATCTTAATCTTAGTATCGTTATACTGTATTTGTTGAATCAAGTTTTCAATTCTACTTTGTATAAGCTCATCCAGGCTGGTTTCCCAAACTTGTTCCAGTTGGTTGATAATTATCGGATCTTCCTCCAAAATTTCCTTCTCAACCAATTCAAAAACTGCAGGATCAGGATCATCCAGTAGCGCTAATAAAGCATTTAATTTATCACTTTTCATCTCCATGATTTTCAATTTATTCTGTCAGTTTTTTAAGCACATGGATTATTAATTCCTCCATAAAAAGTTTATAATCTCCATTGGCTTGCTTGTTTACCCTATTTGCAATTATCAGGCATGCGGTAAGTGCATGGTGTCCCAAAAGAGCGGAAAGGCCATAAACAGCAGAGCATTCCATTTCGTAATTGGTAATTCTATAGTTTTTATGCTTAAAACTTTCAATTTTATCATTGAGTTCCGGATCAATAATATCGAGACGAACAACGCGGCCTTGAGGTCCATAAAATCCAGGTGCTGAAATTGTCACTCCGGAAGTAAATCTTTCATCTTTTATTTTTGCCAACAACTTTGAAGAACAGTTAATGACATATGGGGAGGCAAGTAGAGGGTTCCAATTCATTTTAAATTTAAACTCTTCCTCAAATTCGAGATCGACTATTTTATTCCTATTTGCATAGAAATTCAGTAAGCCATCGAATCCAATAGCTTTTTCAGATATTACAAATGAATTGACTGGTAAATTTTTCTGTAACCCACCCGAAGTACCTATTCTAATTATATTTAAACTTCTTTTCTCGGATTTTACTTCGCGTGTTTCAAAGTCAATATTAACCAATGCATCTAATTCTGTCAAAACAATGTCAATATTGTCAGTGCCAATGCCTGTTGATAAAACCGTTATAGGCTGATTATTATACAATCCGGTTTTTGAAACGAATTCACGATTTGCTGACTCATGTGTTATTTTAGTAAAATAACTGGATACTAGATCAACGCGGGCAGGGTCTCCAACCAGAATAACATTGTCGGCAATGTTATTAGGTTTTAAATGAAGATGGAAAATGCTTCCATCTGGATTGATGATAAGCTCAGAAGGCCTGATCATAAAGAGTTTTATTTGAACAATTCAAAACTAAATAAAAAAATATATAAAGCAAACTCATTTGTTTTAGGAATCAGCTTCTTTGCTAATTATAAACCAAGATTTAATCAAATAAATGGTGCTTTTGCATTAAATACTTTACTTTTACCTGAAATAATCTAAAAATTGATAAAATGGATTTTAACTTTAAAAAGTCATATTTAATTATTGCGGCAGTAATTTTTGTTATCTTGATTTTCTTCGGAAGCAGTATGTTTGTAACACTAAAACCGGGAGAACGAGGTGTTTTATTTAGACCTTTTGGAAGTGGTTTGGATAGGGAACACACTTATATCCCAGGGTTTCATATTATTGCTCCATGGAATGACTTGTATGTTTACGATGTAAAAGAACAGCAGCGGGAAGAGACCATGGATGTATTGGATAAAAATGGACTTTCGTTGAATGTCGATGTATCGGTGCGTTTCAATCCGATTTATGATAAAATTGGTTATTTGCATGAGATTTTTGGTATCCGTTATGTTGATCAAATAATTATACCTGAAGTTCGATCTTCGGTTAGGCAGGTGGCTGGTCGCTACACAGCTGAGGAAATTTATTCAACAAAAAGAAGTGAGGTTGAAGCTGCTATAATCAATGAAACAAAGGAAGTTCTCAGACAAAATAATATTGATATGCGTGCATTACTTATTAGATCAATCAATCTACCTGATCAAATTCGGGTCGCTATTGAAAATAAGTTAAAGCAGGAACAAGAATCATTGGCATATCAATTTCGTTTGACAAAGGAAACCGCAGAGGCTGAGCGTAAACGAATTGAAGCAGAAGGTATTTCCCGATTTAATGATATCATTAATAAAAGTTTAACTGATCAGATTTTAAAGCAACGCGGAATTGAAGCGACTCTCGAATTGGCTAAATCTCCGAATGCTAAGGTCGTTGTGGTTGGTAGTGGAAAGGAAGGCTTACCTTTAATTTTAGGAAATAACTAGCGTTTCTTTTTTAAAAATTGCAAGATAAAATACTCAATAGAAGCCTTTTTCAAATCGAAATATTTTGAAGAAGGCTTTTATTATTAGCTCAATTAAGTACTATGAGAAAGATCTTGAATATTCATAGAAATGACGATCCTGAACGGTATCAATGTATTGGATGCTCGCCATTTAATCCAATCGGAATTAAGTTAGAGTTTTGGGATGATGGAGAACATATTTTGTCTGAATGGGAGCCACGTCCTGAATTTATGGGGTGGGAGAATGTTCTTCATGGAGGAATACAAGCTACTCTTTTAGATGAAATATCAGCATGGGTGGTCTATACAAAATGCGAAACGGCAGGTGTTACTTCTGGGATAAATGTAAAATACAAAAAGCCTGTTTATACCAATAAAGGAAAATTAAAACTGAAAGCACGATTGAAAGAAATGAATCGTAGAATCGCCGTTATTACAGCGCAGTTATTTGATTCTGAAGAAAATTTATGTTCAGAGGCGGAGGTTACTTATTTTATTTTTTCACAAGAAGTAGCGAAAGCGAAATTTCACTATCCCGGAATTAGGGCATTTTACGAATAAGGGTAATTAATTAATCTCCAGAGTTTCTTTTTCTGGTGCCCATGGAGCAGTGTTTTCATTTGAGCCTGAACTAACCGGCATCTCCTGTTGATCAGATTCCATCTGTGGTAATTTTGGAGTATCCTGCTCTGGTAATACTAATTCTTTTTGAGTTTTAACCTGAATATGAACGGTATCTTTGGCTGATTGTTGGTTTAATTCAACCTGATTCGTCAATTTCAGTCCCAATAAGTAAAATATGGATGATGTAAGAATAAAAACTTTCATGGCTTGCTAGTAAATTTTGATTAAAAGTAAATATTTCATCTTTTATAAACTAGTTTTATCGGCTAGTAAATTGATTTTCTCGACAAATGGGAAAGATTAATCAACCAACAACCAATTAAAAAGAACTTTCACTTTCAATAAGACGCTTATTTTCTGAAATAATTACACCTTTTCATCAAAAAAGCACCAATTATCCGCATATAGTATTTTGAACTAATTTAATCGTGATTTGGAAATACAATTCCTGCATCTTTTCTGACCCTATCCAATACTTCCATCAAATCCGTTGAAAAGGAAAGTGGCATCATCGGACTTTCTGTTAATTGATTGTCCAGACATTCCATCACATGCGCTGCTTCAAACTGATAGCCATTACCTTCAATCGCAGGGGATTCTATTATTGATTCAGCGCTGTCCCCCTCATGCCAAATAGAGATGGATGTTGGAGTAAACCATCTCCTGTTTAGGCGTATATAACCACGCTCACACCAGAATTCAGATTGAATAGAAGAATACGAAGCGAAACTTGAGACTAAAGACGCCATTTCTCCACCGGCATATTTGAAGCTCATTTGAATAGTTTCTTCAGACCCAGTCGGACTAAATTGTGCAATTGTTTTTATCTGCTCTGGTTTGCCGAGTGTCATCAAAGCTGAGAAAACCGGATAGATTCCAATATCAAGCAAAGATCCGCCGCCAAGATCCAAGTTGTAAAGACGATTTGTGGAATCTTTAGGGCCATTAAAGGCAAAATCGGATCGGACCATTTTAAGTTTGCCCAATTCATTCGAATTCAGAATTTCTAATGCTTTAAGAAAACTTGGTTGAAATCTTGTCCAAAACGCTTCCATCAGAAAGGTTTTCTTTTCTCTAGCTTTGGCGATCATTTCCTCAACTTCACGGCTATTTATTGCAAAAGATTTTTCACAAAGAACAGCTTTTTCATGCTCTAAACAGAGCAATGCATGTTTGTGGTGAAAAGAATGTGGTGTAGCAATGTAAACAATGTCTACCAAAGGATCAGCAACCATTTCATCATAACTTCCATAGGCTTTCGCAAAACCAAATTCATTGGCAAAATCGGTAGCTTTATTAATGTCTCTTGACGCTGTTGCATAAAGTTTCGCATTTGGAAGAAGCTTCAAGTCAGTACAAAATTTTCTTGCAATTTTTCCACAGCCTAAAATGGCCCAGTTATAGTTCTTTTTCATTGTAATATCTAAATATGAAGCCCAAAGCTAATAAAGACTTTTATTTGTGTAAACTATTTATTTGTTCCTACCGCGAATTTTGACATTTTTATACCTTCAAAACAAAAATCAAACGGATGAAAATTAAATTCTCTTTTCTTGTTGCAGTCGTAAGTCTATTCTTGTTTTCGTGCAATAGCGCAACAAAATCAAAAGTATCTCAATATGAAAATAATAAAATTAGTCAAGCTACTGATGCAGTAACTAATGAAAAAACTGACCCAAAGAAAGCGGACTTGTCAGGTATGGTCTTTTTTCAAGCTGGAAAATATTTAGTTGGAAGCGAAAATGGACTGCCAAATGAAAAACCAGTTCATGAAATTGAATTGTCAGCATTTTATATCGATAAATCACCAGTGTCGGTAGCTCAATTTAGAGAGTTTATTAATGCCACAGGTTTTAAAACAGAAGCTGAAAAATTTGGGGACTCCGGTGTATTTAATTTTTCGACAAATAAATGGGAATTGAAAGCTGGCGTAACCTGGGAATATCCTTTTGGAAAGGATGCAGAGAAAGCCAAAGATAATCATCCTGTTACTCATGTTAGCTGGAATGATGCAATGGCATATGCCGAATGGGCTGGTAAAAGATTGCCAAAAGAAGCTGAGTGGGAAGTTGCAGCCAGGTGTGGACAGAATGGTGGATCAAGGTTTAGTTGGGGCGATCAATTAGTGATCAATGGAAAGTATCAAGCAAATGTATGGCAGGGGAAGGATGCGTCTAAAAATATCAAGGAGGATGGTTATGAATTTACCTCTCCGGTTGGAGCATTTGGAGAAAATGCAGCAGGAGTAACTGATATGGGTGGAAATGTGTGGAATTGGTGTTTGGATACTTACCAACTTTATTCAGGAAATACTGCTCCCTTCCGGAAGGATGAGAATGTAAAGGTAATTAGAGGAGGTTCGTTCTTCTTTGATCAGAATGGGGAAGATAGTTTTACTGTTTCTGGAAGATCTTTTAATTCGCATGAGACATCGCTTTTTAACACTGGCTTTCGATGTGCTGTTGATGCCGAATAGAAAACATTTGTAAGGAGCCAATGATCCACGGGTTTGGTAATTTAAGTCGGATGAAATAGTTGAAGGTGCCCAGGCAAATGGCGTTTTAGTTGAATCGATTCTTTTTCCGGACGATGGGTATCGATTTGTGAAAAAGGAAATAAAAAGATGTGGTCAGATATTAACCTTCTGGGACCTATATCTTAAATGATTTACTGCAATTTTGTAAAGTGGAGATGTTAAAAATCTCCCTCTTTTTATTGACAAATGTTTGAAATTAGATTTCTCTGCGTATGTGTTTGATAATTGGGCAGCTATGTTTGCAAACTACAATCTTTGAATTATTGTGAGGGAAAATTAATAGTCGTAATTTTAAATCCTTTTTTCCGCTTATGAATTCGGCAAGAACATTTGTAAACTATTTTACCAGTTCTTATCATCTTGCAAAAGGTGTCAAAAAGAAAGGGTCAACACTTCGAAATGAATTTTTGGAGGAGTTTGTCGTTTATATTCCCGAGATCATTGAGGAGCTTGAAGGGTGCATCCAAAATAATGATGTGAGCACTTTTTACCACAAGCTTAATAACCTGAAATTTTTATGTGAATATACTGATACGATTAATCGTTACTGGTATTTATTACGTGCGTATTCTGGTGGTTTGATGAGGTTGGCTGATTGCCCAAATCAGCAAAAGGCAGTTGAGGTTTACATTTATTACTACAACAAGTATGGAGGCCGTAGGATTCTTAAAGATGAAAATTGGTTTGAAAACTTGCGTTGGAAATTTCTGGATCAACTAATAGAGGTAGAGGATGATAAAGAGCTTTACGTATTGATTGATGATACCTATCTGTCACTCGCTAAATTCTTCGATATTTATAAAACTGAGTTGCTTAACTTTCTTCAAAGCGTTAAAGAAATTATCAATTGATAGAAAACTTAGGACAACTATTCAATCTGTTGTGTGATATTTTACCTATTCAAAAGAGCAATCTATAATCTTTAATAACGAATATATTCTAAAAATACATGGAGGAGTAATTTTCCAAAAAAAGCGTTCCAATATCTAAGCTTTAGGGAGTAGTATAAATAAAAAATCCCGTAATTAACGGGATTTAAATTTTAAATGTTTAAGCTATATAAACTAAGCAAGTTTAACATTTACAGCATTAAGTCCTTTTTTACCTTCTTGTAAATCAAAAGTTACTTCGTCATTTTCCCTGATATTTTCCAATAATCCTGAAGAATGTACAAAATACTCTTTTGGTGAATCGGCGTCTTTAATAAAGCCAAATCCTTTTGTTTCGTTGAAAAATTTTACTGTTCCTTTATTCATTTTATTAAAAATTAATTTGGTGCAAAATACAAATTTTAATAAGGTATTACTATTTTATACTCAATAAATTGAAATCAATGCCAATTCTGCGCCAAATTTGGTGCAATATTGTGACTAAATTTTTCATTTACAGTTGTTGACTTATTGTGATTTTATTTGTTCCTAGGTAAATATTCGTTCTACGACATAATGGCGATCTTTGATACGATGAAAAGTGTAATTTGTTTATAATAGTTTTTGAACGGGTATTCAATTACTATTTCAAAATGTCTGCTAAGCTTTTTTGTGAAAAATCCGTAGGATTTTAATAGATTTGCCTGAAACTAAATCGGAATGACTTTGAACGACAAATATTTACTTAGTAAATTGAAAAACGGTGATGAAGCCGCGTTTAAGGTTATTTATAATACATATGTATCTCGCCTCTATTATTTTATCTATGAATATGTTCCTTTTAACGATTTAGTAGAGAATATCATACAGGATACGCTGATGACTTTGTGGGATAAAAAGGATGAGCTTAGGGATGATACTAATTTTGGAGCTTACCTATATACAGTGGCTAAAAACAATTGTCTTTTAAAGTTGAGAGATAAAAAGCATCAGCGTCGTATATTCGAATCAACCGATTTAAGTGAGCTCGAAGTAGCTGCAAACATGGATGCTTTGGGCACATTGGATACTTCTTCTTTTACATTTGCTGAAATCGATTCTATTATTGAAAACACCTTGAGTGAATTACCTCCACAATGCAGAAATGTATTCCAATTAAGTCGGTTTGAGAATAAAAAAAACAAAGAAATTGCAGATGAACTTGGGATTTCTGTAAAGGCAGTAGAAGGACATATTACAAAGGCATTAAAAGTTTTTAAAACATCACTAAAAGATTACCTCCCGATAGTAGCTTTCCTATTTGTTTAAGTTAAGATCCCTATACTTTTTATATTCAATCCATTTGTTTCCTTCACATTTACTTAAAAAAATGCAATATTTTAATTGTTTTATGTTTTTGAAATTCAGTTGATTCTATGGTTTTTGTTCTGAAGATTTAGATTTCTTCAAAAAATATTTGAAATTTAAACTAGGGTAAAAGCTGGTTGATGTATTAGTTATTTGAAGACAATGATGAAAAACACAGAGAAAATACTACGAATAGTCCTTGGAAAGCTTAAGGTTTCTGATAAGGATAATATTCTATCAGAAATGGAGACGAACCCCGAAATGAAAGAGGAATACCGGAAAATTAAAAATGTATCTGCTTTAATTTCTTCAAAGAAGGAGATGGATGAATATAAGGTTGAAGAATTATATCTGAATTTTAGAAAACAGTTAGACAGCAGGAAGAAAAAGAGTACAGTTAGGTATATGGGAATTTTAAAATATGCAGCCGTTTTTGTGTTAGCTTTTGGCATTGCATCACTTATTTACTTCAATCAGCTAAAACAAACAAGTTCTGCGGTAGCAACACATTCAACTGCTGTATTTGCAGAGAATGGGCAAATTTCAAAAGTTGTGTTACCGGATAGCACAATCGTATGGCTAAATTCTGGAACCAAGGTCGTTTACAATAGTCTTTTTGGAATAACAAACCGTGATATACAACTTGTAGGACAGGCATTTTTAGACGTGACGAAAAATAAGGAATTACCATTGCGCGTATTGTGTGATGATTTTCAGGTTAATGTTTTGGGTACCAGATTTGATGTTAGCGCGTATCCTGAAGATGGACAAATTCATGTATTTCTTGAGCGTGGAAAAGTTGAGTTATCAAAATTGAACGACGAAACTTTTGTTTATAGCATGGATCCGGGTGAATTTGCTGAATATGATAAGACAACCGGCAAGGTATTGCTCGAAAAAACGGCTGATAGTAGCGTTACCTTATGGAAAGATGGAGTCTTGGTATTTAAAGACGGTGAGATGTCTGAAGTGTTATCAAGGTTAAAACGTAAGTATAATATTGACATTGAAGTTCTGGATGCGGATGTGTACAATTCAGTATTCAACGCAACAATTAAAAATGAAAGTCTGGATGAGATTTTTGGACTAATAGCTTATGCTTGTTCAATAGATTACAAAATCGAAAAACCGACAGATACAGCAAGAAAAAAGAAAGTTATTTTAGAGAAAGCTAACTAAAATCAGTTGTATAACTGATCGACTATGATAAGAATTGTGGAGAGTTTTGTTCGGTCAGATTGTATTAAATACATGAGGCTTGAATAAGCAAATGAAGAGATGATTTGTTCTAATATTTTGAATAAAAACGTGTGGTTTAGTTACTTGATGTATATTTGGTATCTAATCCATTAAGCACATATGAAATTATTGAAAACAGTCATATTGCTAAAACTGATGATACTATTCTCGCTAAACTCGTTTTCTCAAGCTAAGCAGCTTAGCTTAGATATGAAAAATGTTTCTATCAGAGATGTTTTGATAGAAATTGAGAATATGTCTGAATATTATTTTATGTATGATGCAACCCGGGTTGACGTTATGCAGAATGTTAGCATTCATTGCACTAACCTACCAGTTGAACGAGTTTTGGACAACATCTTCGAAAAGACGGGAATAATCTTTTCAATCAATAAAAGACAAATTGCGTTAAGCCTTGATCAGCGCAAACAGCAATATTTCCAAATCAATCCAAAAGTTACAGGTCAGGTAACTACTTCATCTGGTGATTTTTTACCGGGTGTGTCAGTTGCTGTAAAAGGCTTGAATATTGGCACTATAACTGACAATAATGGGAATTTTGAATTGACGAATATTCCAGGAAATGCAACCTTATTTTTTTCTTTTATAGGATTAAAAAGCAAAGAAGTTGAGTTGAATGGCGAAAGTTTTATTACCGTATCATTGGATGAAGAATCGATAGGAATTGCAGAGGTTATTGCTGTAGGTTATGGAATTCAACGCAAAGAAACAGTAACTGGGGCACTATCTACAATTACCCATAATGAGATTACTCTTTCCGGCCAGACCAATATTAGTAATGCCCTGTCTGGTAAATTGCCTGGAATTAAAACCATTCAACGGAGTGGTGAACCTGGTAATGATGGAAGTAACGTATATATTCGCGGATTCGGAGAACCATTGGTTATTGTAGATGGAATAGAACGTAATTATACGCAACTGGATCCAAATGAAATTGAATCGCTTACAATTCTGAAAGACGCATCAGCGGCTGTTTATGGATTTAAGGGTGCAAATGGAGTTATTCTGGTTGATACCAGAAAGGGAAGTGGTGAAACTAAAATAACGTATAATGCTTCATATGGTTTTCAAACACCAACCCGGCACGTTGATTTAACAAATGCATATGAATACGCTACTTTAAGAAATGAAGGAATTCGAAATGTAGGTGGAACGTCAAATGAATTTTCAGATAAACAGCTTGAAGATTTCAAACACGGATATGGGACAGACTGGTTTTCGGAGGTTGTCGAAAATCATGCTCCTAAACAATATCATAACTTGAATGTATCTGGCGAAAGTAAAAAGGTCAATTATTTCTTTTCAATTGGCTATGTAAACCAGAAAAGTTTGTTAGGTGATAGTCAGAGCTTTGATCGCTACAATTTCCGTTCAAATATCAGTGCAGAAATAAATCCTGGATTTACTGCCGACTTTCAGATTGGTGGACGTTACGAATTCTCTAAAGGGTCTGCATTCATGGGCGATGGCGGAAACACAGTATTCCGTGCAATTGCAATGGCTCCTCCTATTTATTCAAAATACGCGAATGATCAGATTCCAAAATATCAGGATATTCCTGGGCTTAGAAACCCGTTAGCAATGATCGATTCTGATGTGGTTGGTTATTATCGAAACGTTTGGAAAGGTGTGCAGGCACAGTTACAACTAAAATGGGAAATGCCAAATATAAAGGGTATGACCTTAAAAGGATTGGTTGCAATTGATCAGGGAATCTCAAAGAATAGAAAGTTTATAGATGATTGGAGTACCTATAATTATAATTCTATAACCGATGATTATGATGAAGTAATTAAACAGCCTTTGGGCGAATTGAATATTGATTATACTGAGAACTTATCTCCCACATTCCAATTTTCAACAACTTACGTTCGTTCATTTAAAGAACATAGAGTGAATGGATTGCTTCTATTGGAAGCCAGAAAAAATCAATTCGAATCGCTTAATGGTTTTAGAGAGTTTAGCATCACAACTATTGATCAACTGGATGCGGGAAACACTGAGAATAAGAATAATGGTGGAAATCAGAATTATTCAGCCTATGTAGGTCTTGTTGGGCGTATTAATTACGATTATAAACAAAAATACCTGCTGGAATTAAGTGGAAGGTATGATGGTTCTTTCAAATTTGCTCCTGATCACAGATGGGGATTGTTTCCTGCTATTTCGTTAGGTTACATTATTTCTGAAGAAGATTATTTCAGAAATAGATTTAGAAAGCTGGATTATTTAAAGTTTAGGGCATCTACCGGGATTCTAGGCGATGAATCATATTCTGGTGCATATCAATGGGCAAGCGCCTGGGTGTATCCGAATGGTACTTATATTTTTGGAGAAGATCGCATTGTTAATGGAATCTCTGAAACAAATATTCCAAATCCTCAAATAACCTGGTACAAAGTGAAAACCACGAATGTTGGATTTGACTTGTCGGCATGGAAAGGAAAGCTTTCTGCAGTTGTTGATTTTTTCTATCGTAGAAGAGATGGTTTGTATGGAACACGTGTTCTTACTCTTCCTTCAAGCTTTGGGGCTACTTTACCACAGGAAAATTTGAATAGTGATAATACCAGAGGATTGGAATTAATGCTTGGAACAGCTTTTAAGGTTGGTAATGTAGATGTTAGTATCAAAGGTAATCTGACCTATACACGTGCAATGGATTTACATTATGAGCGAGCCATTGATGGAAATGATTACCTCGAGTGGCGAAACAGTTTAACAAACAGGAATAAATATATCAAATGGGGATATGTTTCTCTTGGACAGTTTAAAACTTATTCTGAAATATTTGAAGCGCCGGTACAGGATGGGCAAGGGAATACTAGTTTGTTGCCTGGAGATATCAGATACGAGGACTTTAACAAAGACGGGGTTATTAACGAATTTGATCAAAGGCCAATTGGAAGAGAAGATGTGCCGGATATTAATGGAGGACTTGCAACAGGGTTAAGATGGAAAAATTATGATTTTAACCTACTGTTTCAAGGTGCTGGTAATTACAGTTATGAAACTTTTATACTCAAACAACCTTTCCTTCAGGGAGGAATTGGCAATGGTCTGGAACCGTGGATGGATCGCTGGCATAAGGAAGATTACGATAATCCTGATAGTGAATGGATCCCCGGAGAGTTCCCGGCAATTAGGACCAGCGGATATGCAGGGAATCAGTTTCCTTCCACTTATTGGATGAGTAGTGCTTACTATTTGAGATTGAAATCGGTAGAACTTGGTTATAATTTGTCAGATACAAACTTAAAGAGATTGGGTATCCAAAAGTTAAGAGTATATATAAACGCAACGAATTTATATACAATTACCAATGTGAAGTATGTTGATCCTGAGGCTCCTTATACTGGATTGTATTATCCGCAGACGAAAACACTAAACATTGGGTTTAATTTAATTCTTTGATTGTATTAATTGTGAAATGACAGTGAAAAACACTCATATAATCTTGATCATTTTAGCGTCTATACTAGGGGCTTGCAATGATTTTCTGGATGTTCCTGCAACGGATCGCATCACAGATGAAGATGTATGGAGTGATCCTAAATTAGTTGATGCTGCGTTGGCCGAACTTTACCAGGGCATTCAATTTGAGGATTTCAATTATTACATGGGATGGGATGTTCATAATATTTACTTAAGCACGATTACTGATGATTGCATTGGTTCTTATCAGTCAGGACCTCTAGGGACAAAAGATGCTGGCGCTTATGTGTACGACAATGAGTGGTTTGGTTGGTGGGGATACGCGCAGGTTCGTCATTGCAATACATTCCTGCAAAAGCTGGAGGACGCAAATCTGACTTATAATGAAAAGAAATTATTGGCGGTAGAGGTACGTTTTATCAGGGCATATCATTATTTCAATATGGTGAAACGATATGGCGGGGTACCTTTAATAACAGAGGTTCAGGTTTATGAGAATGACGAGAGCTTATCTGAATTGCAGGTTGAGAGAAATAAAGAAAAAGAAATATGGGATTTCATCTCAATGGAATTAGATAATTGTGCTGATCAATTACCAGCAGCACGCAATGAGCAAAACAGGGCGCGAGCAACTAAGTGGGCAGCTTTAGCTTTAAAGTCAAGAGCCATGTTGTATGCTGCATCCATTGCAAAATATGGTACCGTGCAATTAAACGGATTGGTTGGAGTGGATGCTTCTGCTGCTGACGACTATTGGGAGCAAGCTTTATTGGCTGCTGAATCGATTATTAATGAGGGATCTTATCATTTGTATAATAAGTTCACTGATAAGTCTGAGAATTATTATCAATTATTTCTGGACAAGAACAATGGTGAATATATCTTCTGGGAAGAATTCTCGGTGCCTGATAAAGCACATAACTACGACTTGTTATTTACACCTTATAGTTTCACTCAAAATGGTTATGGATGTGGATTTAATCCTACGATTGAATTTGTTGAAGCCTACGAATACCTTGATGATGCGGATGGTAAACTGAAAATTAGAGGAGAAAATGGGGAGCTCATAAAATATGATTCGCCACTTGATTTATTTGAAAATAAAGATCCCAGATTGTCAGCAACAGTTTATTTGCCAATGAGTTCATGTCGTGGCGATATTGTTGAAATTCGAAGAGGAATTTATGACCAAGGGAACTTTATGCACTATGATGATTTAACCAGAACATATGGTCAAGGAGTAGAGGAAGTTTTTGTAGTTGGTAAGGATGGAATCATTGATGTAAACGATCCGACAAAGACTGGTTTTTATGTGAAAAAATTCTATAACGAAGAATTGCAAAATATCAAAGGAAATCAGTCAGACCAATATTGGCCGGCGTTTCGATTGGCGGAAATGTATTTGAATGCCGCTGAAGCAGCTTATGAGTTGAATCAAAAGAATGTTGCTCTCACAATGACGAATAAAATTCGGGAAAGAGCCGGTATCAAACTATTAACTGCCGATGAACTGACTCTGGATCGGATTCGCAATGAAAGGAGAGTGGAGCTGGCATTTGAAAATCATCGTTTTTGGGATTTAAAAAGATGGCGCACTGCTCACGAAGTTTTGAATTATTTTGAAACGAAAGCGCTTTGGCCTTGGTTAGATTGGAGTGATCGAAAGTATTTCTTCACCATTGGAGATGCGCCAAAAGCAATTAAGGTGTTTTTACCAAGACATTATTACCTGAAGTTTAGTGAGACTGAAATGAATACAAATCCAAAGTTGATACAAAACCCAGGCTTTTAAAATGAAGAAGAGTTTCAAAATATTATCAGTATTCGTATTTGCTATGTTGATGCAATCATGCATTAATGACATGGACAATATCGACAATTATACTGAGCCTGACTGTCAACTTACTGGATATTTCATTGATAGTGAAACCAATCAACCAGTTCCGCTTCCTGTTGAAGGAGAATCTGGAGTGAAACTTAGACTCTTTGAAAAGGAGCGCATTAATGGACGTTCAGTTGATTTTTATGCACAAAAGAATGGCCTGTTTAATCATTCTCGTTTATTTTCAAATACTTACAACTTGGTTCTTGAGCAAACACCTTTTTATCCTTTGGATACTTTGGTAATTGATGTGAAAAAAGTAACAGAAAGAGATATCATGGTTACCCCATATTGTAGAATCTCAGCTGAAGCAATTCCTGCTGGAAAATCTATTCAGATTAGTAGCGTGGTTTCCCGAGAGAGAAATGACTATAAAATGCAGGAACGAGTTGTACTTTGGCATTATTCACCAAATCTGGATCAACTCAGCATAA
Source organism: Sunxiuqinia sp. A32 (assembly GCF_052690465.1). Lineage (NCBI taxonomy): Bacteria > Pseudomonadati > Bacteroidota > Bacteroidia > Marinilabiliales > Prolixibacteraceae > Sunxiuqinia > Sunxiuqinia sp. A32. Next base: position 56,208 of record NZ_JBQYLI010000019.1, on the reverse strand, counting down.
ATAATAGTGGAAAAACTTCTCAGGATCTTCAGTTGATTGATGATGAAGAAATCATAAACACACCATATGCCACAACTCTTGACTTGGAAAATGATCCGGTCTTTGTGGAAAAATTAAATGTAATTAAAGCAAATCAAAACCAAATTTACATTCGTGTCGGAATAAAAACCAATGGATCTTACAATTATAGTGAGATCATTCCGGTACAACTGAATTTATAAGAGAAATCGCTAAGAAGAAATAACAAAAAAATTGGCAGAAGCAGCCCTTTTGCCAGAGCGGGTACACATCAATTAGAAATGTTGTACAGATTATATAATAAATATAATAATGGAATTGGATTGTCAAATTTTAAACTAAAAAATATAAAATTAATGTCTCTTAATCACCTGAAATTAAATGTAATATTGATCTTGGTGCTATTCGCCGGAGTCTCTTGTCAAACAGTTACGAAAGAAAAAAATTATGCTTTGTTGGTTAACTCAACATTAGGCTCAAAAGGTAAAGGTTTTGGTGTTGAACAGCGCTATCTGGAAGCAGGGTACACTTTTCCTGGGCCTATGTTGCCATTTGGGATGGTTCAGTTTACGACCACATTTTTCGATGAGAATAAAGGTTTTGTAATTAACCAAATGAGCGGTGCTGGTTGTCACAATATGGGAAATTTACCAATGCTACCGATACCTGGTGAATTGAAAGAATCTCCAATTGATATGATGTCATTCAAACCTGAAATTAAATTGAGTGATGCACATGCAGGCTATTATGAAGCAAATTTATTCAATCAGATAAACTGCGAACTATCAACCACCACTCGTACGGGTATTGCTCGTATTCATTTTGATGAATCGCAGAAAGGAACCATTTTGATTGGTACTGGAATAAACTCAACTGAGGTGTCTGAATCAAGTGTGAAAATCACTGGCCCAAATTCATTTGAAGGAGTTGCTGATGGTGGTAATTTCTGTGGGGCAAACAGCAATTATAAAATCTATTTTGCGGGAGAATTTAGCAAAGAGGCTGATGCATCTGGAACCTGGATGGGAGATTCACTTTTGGTTGGACAAACTTCAGCTCAGGACAATAATTCCGGGGTATATTTTTCATTTGAAAATAAAGACAGTTCCGCAATATTATATAAGGTTGGTATTTCCTATGTCTCGCTTGATAATGCAAAACTGAACCTTAAAACTGAAAATCCAAATTGGGATTTTGATCAAGTAAAAGAGCAAGCCGAAAAAGAATGGAACCAGGTTTTAAGTATAGTTGATGTTGAAGGTGCTTCTCAAGATAAAATCATTCAATTCTACTCTCATATGTATCATTCATTTGCACATCCAAGTGTGTTTAATGATGTGAATGGCGAATATATTGGAGCCGACTTTGAAATTCACACATCTGAAGATGGTGATTATTACACTGCATTTAGTAACTGGGATACCTACAGAACACAAATTCAATTGTTAAGCATGCTGGTTCCTGAAAAGGCTTCGCAGATGGTGTCAAGTATGCTCACATTTGCTGAGCAATCAGGAGGAGGACTTCCTCGTTGGGTTTGTGCCAATTTCGAAACTGGAATTATGCAGGGCGATCCAACAACTGCGTTGATAGCAAATGCTTATGCTTTTGGGGCTAAAAACTTTGATACCGCCAAAGCATTGGAGATTATGAGAAAGGGAGCTGAAGTACCGGGAACCATGTCTCAACGAGTGGAAACTCGCCAGCATCTTGATCAGTATTTGAATGACGGTTTCATTTCATCGTCTATGGGATCGTCCATGTTGCTGGAATATACCAGTTCAGATTTTGCGATTGCGCAGTTTGCTAAGAAGGCATTTAATGATGAAGATTTGTATAACACTTACCTGGAGCGTTCCAGAAAATGGAAAAATATTTACAATCCGGAAACTACCTGGTTACAGTCGCGATTTGAAGATGGGAGCTGGAAACCTCAAAACCACGATTGGAGAGAGGCTAGTTACAAGAATTATTTCTGGATGGTGCCTTACGATTTAAAATGCTTAACGGATACGATTGGAGGAGCAGAGGTTGCTGAGAAACGTTTGGATGAATTCTTTACAAAACTGAATGCCAATTACCACGAAGAGTTTTTTGCTGCAGGAAATGAGCCTAGTTTTCAATCTCCATGGACCTATAATTGGATTGGGAAACCAAATAAAACACAAGAGATAGTTCGTCGTATCATAAATGAACAGTACTCTAACCGCGACTGTGGATTACCTGGAAATGATGACATGGGGGCGATGGCTGCATGGTATGTTTTTGCCGACATGGGCTTGTATCCTATGGTTCCGGGAGTTGCAGGCTTTTCATTAAACGGTCCGTCGTTCGAGCAAATCAAAATTAATCTTGGTAATGGAAACGTATTAACGATAAAAGGTGGATCAGAGCAGAACATTTATGTAGACGGATTAACTGTAAATGATCAAAAATGGGAATCAACCTGGCTACCCTACAACGAGATTGAAAACGGATGTACTCTTCAGTTTAAAATGGCTGCAAGTCCGTCTCAATGGGGCGTAAATCAATTACCTCCATCATTTAACGAATTTAAATAGAACAGAATATTTGAAAATGAATAAACCAATTATTCCAAATAAACTAAATTACATGAAACAACGATTTTTAAATTATTTATTAGTTGCATTAGCAATAGTGTCATTCGCAAGCTGTCAACAAAAAGATGCAGAACCTTCTTTGAAAAGTTGGGCTATTGGTCCATTTGAACGACCAGAAGGAGTCAATCCGATTATCACTCCTGCTAATACTACCTTTTACTGTCCATTAACTGCTGATACTATTCCATGGGAGAATGGTGATACCTTTAACCCAGCGGCAATAGTGAAAAATGATACAGTCTGTGTTTTATATCGGGCAGAAGATCAATCAGGACAGGGCATTGGACAGCGAGCTTCCCGAATTGGATATGCACAGAGTGTTGATGGAACAACCATTGTGAAGAAATCGAAATCTCCCATCCTATTTCCTGCCAAGGATAATCAGGAAGAGCTGGAGTGGCCTGGTGGTTGCGAAGATCCACGTGTTGCGGTTACCGAAGATGGAACCTATGTAATTTTATATACTCAGTGGAATCGTAAACAAGCACGCTTAGCGGTGGCGCATTCAAAAGACCTATTTCACTGGGAGAAATACGGACCTGTATTTAAGGAAGCCTATAATGGGAAATTTGCTGATCGTTTTAGCAAATCAGCTTCTATCGTAACTACTTTAAAAGATGGCAAGCTGGTTATTTCAAAAATCAATGGTAAATATATGATGTACTGGGGCGAAAAGAATGTTTTTGCTGCAACTTCTACAGACTTGATTAACTGGGAACCATTAGTTGATGAAAATCAGGATTTAATTCCATTGGCATCACCTAGAAATGGGTACTTTGATAGTTCGTTGACGGAGTGTGGACCTCCTGCAATTTTAACGGATAATGGAATCGTACTTATTTATAATGGAAAAAATGATGGTGGTGAAAAAAGAGATACTGCTTATACAGCGAATGCTTATTGCGCTGGTCAGATCTTGTTTGACAAAAACGATCCTTATAAAGTGATTGATCGTTTAGACACTCCATTCCTAATTCCTGAAGAATCATTTGAAAAAAGTGGTCAATATCCTGCCGGAACTGTGTTTGTTGAAGGTCTTGTTTATTTCCATGACAAATGGTTCCTCTACTATGGTTGTGCAGATTCGCGAGTGGCTGTAGTTGTTTGCGATAACAATGATAATCTTTAAGCTAAACAGATATGAACTTTAGAAAAATTTTCATCCTTATAGTTGCATGTGGCTTTATTAGTCATGCATCGGTAAAAGCTCAAAAAACCATTCCTCAATTTAAGGAAGGTGAACGTGTTGTTTTTGTAGGAAACAGTATTACTCATGGAGGCCACTACCATTCATTTATATGGTTGTATTATATGACTCGATTCCCAAATAAACCTATTACTGTAATAAATGCAGGAATCGGTGGAGATTGTGCCTGGGATATTGAAGAACGTCTTGAGGACGATATTTTTAACAAGAAGCCTACCTATATGACCATGACGTTTGGAATGAACGATGTGGGGTATTTCGATTTCTATAAAGATAATGCTCAGGAAATTGCGAAGAAGCAAATTCAACGATCATTCGAAAGTTACCAGGTGATTGAAAAGCGCATGCAGGAAGCAGAAGGGGTAACTAAGGTAATGATTGGCGGTTCGCCGTATGATGAGGAGGCAAAGATCAAGAATCAAGTATTTCCAACGAAGAATGCTGCATTATTGAAAGTGAATGACTTTCAGCGTGCTTCAGCAGAAAATAATGGATGGGGTTTTGTTGACTTTGCCCGCCCAATGATGGAAATCAACCAACGGGAGCAGGCAAAAGATTCATTGTTTACACTTTGTGGAGGTGATCGCATTCACCCGGATAATAATGGTCACATGGTGATGGCATACTTGTTTTTAAAAGCACAAGGTTTAGCTGGCGAGAAAGTTGCTGATGTTGCTATTGATGCTCCAAAAAAGAAAGTGTTGACAGCTGAAAATTGCAAAATATCAGATCTTAAACTAAAAGATCAAGGTGTTGAATTCAGTTATTTGGCAAATGCCTTGCCATATCCGCTTGATTCAATTGCAAGAGGTTGGGGAAGCAAAAAATCACAGATGGACGCTATGACCTTGATTCCATTTATGGAGGAATTTAACCAGGAGACTTTAAAAGTTACCAACCTGGAAAGTGGTCTTTATCAGTTAAAAATTGATGGAGAAGACATTGCTAAATTCTCTTCAGCAGCCTTGCAAATGGGAATTAACCTTGCTGAGTTGACAAACACGCCTCAATACCGTCAGGCCTCTGCAATCATGTTATTAAATGACGAGCGTTTTGAAATTGAAAAGCGTTTCCGTGATTATGCATGGATGGAGTTCTCTTACCTGCAAGGGAAGGGAATGTTATTCGAAGATAATCAGGCTGCAGTTGATACTATTCGTGCTCATTGGAATGATGGCTTTGTTCGTGGAAACTTTGGTGTTTATGAGAAAGCTCAATATGTAGAAGTTCGAAATACTTGGCAAAAACAGATGGATGAAATTGTAAATACGATCTATCAGATTAACCAACCGATTGAACGGAAATTCGAACTCGTTAAAGTGAATTAACCAGAAAAATATTCAATCTTGAAAAAGAGAAAAACATATCGCATTATGTTGGTCTTGCAAGCTCTGTTACTTTCTGTAGCTGGCTTGCAGGCACAAACAACTTGGTTTGCAGATGGCTATCATGGTGGCGTTTATGGTCACTATCCCATGTGGCAAGCCCGTTTTATGGTTGACAAACTCACTGAAATTGCTGATTGGAAAATCAACCTGGAGATTGAGCCGGAAACTTGGGATACAGTAAGTGTGAAAGATGCTGAAAATTTCAAGGCACTGCAGGAGTATTATTCGACGACCGGGCGTTTTGGGCGCATTGAGTTTGTGAACCCAACCTGGGCACAACCGTATTGTTATAATGTTTCAGGAGAGAGCAATATCCGTCAGTTTAAATACGGGATGGCGAAAATCCGGGAGTATTTTCCAGAAGCCACCTTTACCACTTATTCTGTTGAAGAACCTTGCTTTACAAGCAGTTTGCCTCAGATTTTAAAAGGATTTGGGTATAAATATGCGGTATTGCGTAATCCAAACACTTGCTGGGGCGGATATACCAGTGGCTTTGGAAAGGACCTTGTAAATTGGATTGGTCCAGATGGAACTTCTATTCCAGCAGTGCCGAGGTATGCATGTGAAAAATTGTCAGAGACCGATACCTGGTCAACAGCTTCTAATAGTAACTCCAATGAGTTCATTGCAGCTTGCTTTGCTGATGGAGTTAAATATCCTGTGGGAATGACTTTTCAGGATGCAGGCTGGAGAGGCGGCCCATGGGGAAGTCAGTATAAACCGACTGTTTACACTACCTGGACTGAATACATTGACATGATTCAGGATAAGGTAGAACCGATGGACTGGGCATTTTCTTTGGAAGATATAAAACCGGGATTGGTTTGGGGAGCTCAGGTGCTTCAACGTTTGTCGCAAGAAGTGCGTGTTAGTGAAAATCGTCTGGTAATGGCTGAGAAAATGGCATCGCTTGATTACCTGTATACCGGAAGAGTGTGGCCAGCTGCCGATTTTAGAGAAGCATGGCGCACCCTGATGCTTGCTCAGCACCATGATTGTTGGATCGTACCTTATAATGGACGTCCAGGCGATACTTGGGCAGATAACGTTACCCGCTGGACAAATTCATCGAATGCTATTGCTGATGAAAAAATTGCCAAGCTCTTTTGGGGAGTGGAAAGCAAGGATGCCAAAAATATTCGAGTATATAATACAATGGGAACAACACGCACTGATCGTGTGATGATTGTTTTACCTGAAAACATAAAGAAGACGAATTTAAGTGTATTCAATCAAGATGGTAAAATAGTTCCTTCTCAACAGTCTATTGATACTGATGGAAGCACTGTACTTTATTTTGAAGCAACAGTTCCGGGATTAGGATATAGCACTTATACTTTAAAAGAGAAAACATCGCAAGCGAATAAGTCGGCCGCAAAAGAGCTGAAAGATGGAACACTTTTGGTTGAGACTGGCTTTTATATTGCGAAGATTAGTCCAGCTAAGGGAGGAACAATTACCAGTTTGGTTGATAAGAAGCATGGCAACAGACAATTGGTTGAAGTGGGAAAAGAACTGAATAACCTCCGAGGGTATTTTTACAAGCAAGAAAGGTTTCATGAAGGTTCGGAATCGCCAGCGAAAGTGAGTTTTGTTGAAGATGGTTCGGTATTTACACGAATTAAAGTTGAAAACCAGATTGCCGGAAATAGCTATTATCAGCTGATCACTTTTAATAAGCAAAATCCACGTATCGATTTTGAACTTCACATCGATTGGGACGGACAACCTGGAATTGGTGCATATGACCAGACCAATGACTACAAAGCAGAGGAACGTGCCAAAGCATTCTATAATGATAATTACAAGCTTCACCTGCAATTTCCATTCAAAGACTTGGGAGATAGGCTATTGAAGAATGCTCCTTTTGATGTTTGTGAAAGTGAATTGGATAATACATTGTATTCAAGCTGGGATAGCATAAAGCATAATGTGATATTAAACTGGGTTGATGCGGAAAACGTGTCAAAAGATTATGGTGTGGCTCTGTTTACAGATCATACAACCAGTTATTTACAAACATCAGATTTGCCGTTGGGATTAACCGTTCAGTATGTTGGTCGTGCCTTGTGGGGACGTAACTATCGAATACATGGTCCAACGCATATTCGCTATACACTGCTTCCTCATGCCAATGATTGGGAGCAGGCGCAGGTTGAAGCAGCGAGTTATGCATGGAATGAGCCATTATTTGGAGATTTTGTAAAATCAGGCAGCAATCCGTTGCAGCGTTCATTACTGGAATACGCTGATGCGAACCTTCATGTGAGTTCGGTGACCATGGATGGAGCCGATATGCTGGTCAGGTTTTACAGTACTTCATCCGAAGCTAAGGAACATGAAATTCAGTGGAACTGTAATGCCGAATCAGTGGAGCAGGTTGATTTGAATGGGAAGAAGATTGCAACAGTTAAATCTGATAAAGGAAGTAATGGAGAGATGGTGACAAAAATGACACTTCCACAATTTGGATTTCAGACTATCAAATTGACTCAAGTTAAACTAAAATAAGATGATTACAGAATTGAAATATATAACAATAATAATTGCGATTTTTTTCGTGGGATGTTCAAATCCGGGGGACAATAGCCCGGTTGAGAAAGGAGATTTTGCGGCATATGTAAATCCGTTTGTTGGAGCCAGTACCAGTTCGGATGCAGCCGGGGTTTATCATGGGTTAGGAAAAACGTTTCCTGGTGCCGCCACTCCTTTTGGCATGGTTCAGGTCAGTCCGAATACTATTACCGGTGGTGATAATGGATCAGGTTACAGTTATGAACATACAACCATTGAGGGCTTTGCCCTGACCCAGATGAGTGGTATTGGCTGGAATGGTGATATGGGTAACTTTTTGGTAATGCCAACAATCGGTGAACTAAGAACCAGTGCCGGAAAAGCGGATAATACTGAAGCAGGATACCGGTCAGGTTATTCCAAAGACAGCGAACAGGCATCTGCTGGTTGTTACTCTGTAGTATTGGATGATTACAAGGTGAAAGCAGAGATGACGGCAACAACTCACTGTGGAATGTACCGTTTCACTTTCCCTGAAAATAAACAGTCACGCATTCAGATTGATTTAGCCCGACGGGTAGGAGGTACCTCTACTTTACAGCAAGTAAAAGTTGTTGATGAGCACACAATTGCCGGGTGGATGCAATGTCCACCTGAAGGTGGTGGCTGGGGAAATGGCCTTGGAAAATCAGATTACACGGTTTATTTCTATGCACAATTTGACAAACCATTAAAAAACTATGGTATCTGGAGTGCTGATATTCCCGATGATTGGACTCGTAAGCTGGAAGATGTGACAAGTCCTGCCTACCAGGAGCTGGTTGCAAATTCCGAGGTATTTTATGATTTGGGAGAGAAAGAAGGTAAACATTTGGGCTTTTTCACCAATTTTTCGACAACAGAAAATGAAGAAGTTCTTCTGAAAACGGGGATTTCATTTGTAAACCTGGAGGGAGCAAAGAAAAACCTTGAAAAGGAAATCAAGGATTGGAATTTTAATCGGGTTAAAGAGCAGGCAACGGAAGCATGGAATTCTGATTTGCGAAAAATCGCTGTTAAAGGTGGAACAGATGATGAAAGAGCCGTCTTTTATACAGCTCTTTATCACACCATGCTGGATCCACGAACCTTTGAAGATGTTACTAATTTATATATCGGTGGTGATAAGCAGGTCCATGAATCGGAGCACTTTACCAAACGTACCATTTTTAGTGGCTGGGATGTTTTTCGCAGCCAGTTCCCTTTGCAAACTTTAATTAACCCAACAGTTGTCAATGACATGTTGAACTCACTGATCACTTTGGCTGACGAAAGTGGCAAAGGTTATTTTGAACGGTGGGAACTTGCGAATGCATATAGTGGATGTATGGTTGGTAATCCTGCAATATCGGTATTGGCCGATGCCTATGCCAAAGGAATTAGTGGGTATGATATTAACCAGGCATATCGGGTATCTCTGGCTACTTGCGAGCACAGCGGAAACGAAAAGCTTGGTTACACAGTTAGGTGTGATGCCGTTGATTCCGGAAGCGCTGGCTTTGCTATTGGCGAGTTTTCAATTTCCAATACACTGGAACTAAGTTATACGGAGTGGTGCCAGGCGCAGCTCGCAAAAGCTGTTTATAAAGAAAATGACTACAAAAAATACATGCAGTTATCTCAAAGCTATCACAATGTATTTGATCCTGAGGTTGGTTGGTTTCGTGCAAGGAATGAAGATGGTAGTTGGAAAGAATGGCCCAAAGATGGTCGTTTGACTGAATGGCACGGTACGGTGGAATGTAATCCTTACCAGCAAGGTTGGTTCGTTCCGCATGATGTGGAAGGTATGGTTGAATTGATGGGCGGCCGTGACAAAGTATTGGCAGATTTGACCAATTTCTTCGAGAAAGTGCCAGAGAATATGATGTGGAATGATTATTACAATCATGCGAATGAGCCGGTTCATCATGTACCATTTTTATTCAACCGCATCGGTGCACCCTGGCTGACTCAAAAATGGACAAGAGAAATTTGTCGCCGTGCTTATAAGAATAAAGTTGAAGGTTTGGTAGGCAACGAAGATGTTGGTCAGATGTCGGCTTGGTATGTATTAGCCGCAGTTGGTTTACACCAGGTTTGCCCGGGTGACTTGCGCTATGAAATTACCAGCCCTGTATTTGACGAAGTCACTATTCAACTGGATAAAGTATACGCATCCGGAAAAACATTTACAGTAAAAGCGAATAATAACTCAGCAGAAAATATCTACATCCAGAGCGCAAGCTTAAATGGCGAACCTTTGGACAGGTGCCATCTGGATTATAAAGAGATTGCATCAGGAGGAATTCTGGAGCTTGAAATGGGATCAACGCCTAACACTGTTTGGGGACTAAAATAAAAACCATGAATAAAATTAATACAATGAAAAAAAGATTAATGCTGATAATGCTGATTTGCGTTATTGGAATAGGAGTGCTTCAGGCTGGAGAACCGGATCTGCTGAAATATGTAAATACATTGCAGGGAACGGACTCAAAGCCTGATTATAGCAATGGAAATACTTATCCTACAGTTGCTGTGCCATACCCAATGCATGCATTTTCTGCACAAACAGGAAGAAACGGAGATGGATGGAAATACCAGTATTCGGCAACAACAATACGTGGTTTTCAGCAAACCCATCAGTGTAGCCCTTGGGTGAGGGACTATGCTACTTTTACGTTAATGCCACAAATCAAAAAGCTGGTAGTTAACGAAAATGACAGAGCTGTTGGTTTTTCTCACAAAAATGAAATTGCAAAACCTAACTACTACTCTGTAAAATTGGATAATGGTATTAAAACCGAAATATCACCAGTGGAAAGAGGTGGTATGATGCGTTTTACATTTCCCAAAAAGGAAGATGCTTTCATCGTTTTGGATGGATACATCGGCACCAGTGAAGTGAAAATTATTCCCGAGGAGAACAAAATTATCGGTTGGGTTAACAGTGGTTTCTTATTTCCTAAAGAAATGAAAGGCTATTTTGTGTTAAGCTTCGATCAGCCGTTTGTCGCGTACGGTACATGGGAAAATCAAAAGGATGAAATAACTCCGAATGGCAAAGTTGATACTGGTAAAGGTAAAGGTGCTTATATACAGTTTAAACCCGGAACCACGGTGCAAGTTAAAATTGCTTCTTCTTATATCAGTCAGGAACAGGCTCAACTTACTCTCGACAGAGAGTTAGGCAATTTTTCGAAACTGGAAGAAGTTAAGAATGCTGCAGCAAAATTATGGAATGAATTGCTCGGTAGGATTGTTGTTGAAGGCGATAATGAAGATGATAAAGCAACTTTTTATTCATGCTTGTTTAGAGCGAATTTGTTTTCACACAAATTTTACGAAATTGATGAAGATGGCAATCCGTATTATCGCAGTCCATACGACAATAATGTTCATGAAGGTTATATGTACACCGATAATGGATTCTGGGATACATTTCGTTCTCAATTCCCGCTAACAAATATCCTTCACCCAGGGATGCAGGGAAGATATATGCAGTCTTTGGTTGATGCTAAAGAGCAGTGTGGATGGTTCCCAACCTGGTCATGTCCGGGGATGTCTGGAATTATGATTGGCAACCATGCAATTTCACTGTTGACAGATGCATGGGTAAAAGGAATCAGAAATTTTGATCCGGAAAAAGTACTTCAACAATACTATCACGAAATTACCAATAAAAGTGTTTGGGGTGGATCCAGTGGCCGTGAGGGACATAAAGAATATTTCGAACTGGGTTATATACCTCTTGAAAAAGCTGGAGAAAGCGCCGCAAAAACACTGGAATATGCCTACGATGATTTTTGTGCCTATAACCTGGCAAAAATGATTGATAATAAATTTTATATGCAGGTTTTCGGTCGTCAGATGTATAATTTCAAAAATATCTGGGATGCCGATGCTGGTTATATGAGAGGAAGAAAAGTAAATGGTGATTGGGCTTACGACAACTTTAATGAATACCGATGGGGTAATCCATTTACTGAAGGTAATTCTGCTCAATACACATGGTCCGTGTTTCAGGATGTACAGGGACTGATTGATTTGATGGGGGGTAAGGATAAATTTAACGAACGCCTGGATACATTTTTCAACGGTACCAACACCTATGACGTTGGAAGTTACGGTAGTGTGATTCATGAAATTGCAGAGATGATTGATGCAAATATGGGACAGTATGCTCATGGAAATCAGCCTTGTCAGCACGTACCTTATTTGTACAACTATTCTGGTCAACCATGGAAGGCTCAGGCGCAGTTGCGTAAAGTAATGACTCAATTGTATAATGCGTCTCCAAAAGGTTATCCGGGAGATGAAGATCAGGGTGGATTATCATCATGGTATATATTGAGTTCATTGGGTATTTACAGTGTTTGTCCCGGAACCGATCAATACGTGATTGGAAGTCCAATGTTTGAAAAAGCAACTATCACGCTCGAAAATGGAAAGAAATTCGTGATAAAAGCGGATGGTAACAGTGCTGAGAATGTCTACATCGACTCAGCTACTTTAAATGGGAAATCATATTCGAAAAATTGGATCACCTATGAAGATATTATCAATGGTGGTGAATTGCACTTTAAAATGAGCAATCAACCAAATCTTGAACGTGGAATTTCAGAAGAAGATATACCATTTTCTGTGTCAAAAACAGTCACTAACAACTAATAATAAACTAATTAATCTGAACAAGGATTTGCCAATGGTTTAAAATAATCCCCCAATACATTAATGATTGATATTTAGAGTTTTAGCAAATTGATAAATTATGCTAATGGGGATGTTTTGTGCCAAATATTGAGTGAAGATGATGAATGAATTAATGAAATATAAGCATATTCGAATGGTCTTTCTATTCCTTCTTCTAGCGGTGTTTAATACCAAAGCGGGAAGAAGTCAGTCAGTTGAAACATACAGTTTGAACTCGGATAATTCAATGTTGGTATGGAAAGTTTTGCCAGCAGATCTATTGAACAATTCCGGGCAAATAATGACTCCTGATTTTGATGATAAAAAGTGGGTGAAGGCAACTGTTCCTGGAACTGTTTTTGGTTCATATGTTGAGCAAGGACTTGAAAAGGATCCGAATTTTGGAGATAATATTTACCAGGTTGATAAAGAGAAATACGATAAAAATTTCTGGTATCGTACAGAATTTACTGTTCCCGAAAGCATAGACAAAGATATTGTTTGGTTAAACTTCGAGGGGATTAATCGTCGAGGTACTGTATATGTAAATGGAACATGTGTCGGAAGATTAAACGGGTTTTATGAGCGCGGAAAATATGATATTACCAAAATTCTAAATCGATCGGGTAAAAACGTGCTGGCAGTATTGGTTGAATGCCCAACGCCGCCAATTCCCAACTTCGAAAGTCCTACTTACATTTCCAGTGCCAGTTGGGACTGGATGCCTTATGTTCCGGGATTATTGAGTGGAATAACCGATGATGTTTTTCTGACCACCACGAATGGTTTTGAAATGATTGATCCGTGGATTCGCACAATGGAGATTCGCGACAACGAAGCAGATCTTCAGATTAGCCTTGATGTTGCGAATTACACAAGAAAGCGAAGCGGTGCCAGGCTCGTTGGAAAAATTATGCCTGGAAACATTAGCTTTTCAAAGGAGCTTAAACTTGGCGGTAGAGATCGTGATTACGTGAATGATTTCGATCATATTACACTCACGAAGAAAGAAATCGCAGCTTTGTTAATTAAAGAGCCAAATTTGTGGTGGCCAAATGGGTATGGAGATCCTAAACTATATACCTGTAAGCTTCAACTTGAGGTCGATGATAAAGTTTCCGACGAAAAGACCATAACTTTTGGGATCAGAAAGTATTCATACGATAAAAATGATAACGTCTTACACATCTCAATAAATGGAAAACGTATCTTCCTGAAGGGGGGTAATTGGGGAATGTCTGAATACATGCTGCGTTGTCGTGGAGCAGAATACGATACGAAAGTTAGGCTTCATCAGGAAATGAATTACAACATCATTCGAAACTGGATCGGTTCCACCACTGATGAAGAATTTTACAAAGCATGCGACAAATATGGAATCATGGTTTGGGATGACTTTTGGTTGAATTCTCATCCAAACCTTCCAGATGATGTGCAGGCATTTAATAAAAATGCCATCGAAAAAATAAAACGTTTAAGAAATTACGCTTGTATTTCGGTTTGGTGTGGCGACAACGAAGGTTACCCTCGTCCGCCATTGAATGAATGGTTGCAAGAAGACGTGAATGTTTTTGATGGAGGAGATCGTCGTTACCATGCGAACTCACATTCAGATGCTTTAACAGGAAGTGGTATATGGGTAAATCTGGAACCCCAGGGATATTTCGCGAGTCCGCCACTCGGCTTTGGAGGCGAGAAAGGATGGGGGCTTCGCACAGAGATCGGTACGGCTGTTATTACCAACTTCGAGAGCTTCAAAAAATTTATTCCAGAGAAAGATTGGTGGCCTAGAAATGATATGTGGAATAAGCATTTCTTTGGAGATCTAGCCGCAAATGCAGGACCTGATGCATATTTCGAAACGATTGAAAAAAGTTATGGAAAAGCGTCTGGTATTGAAGATTTCTGTAGAAAGTCTCAGTTGTTGAACATTGAGACTAACAAGGCCATGTATGAAGGCTGGGTCGATCATATTTGGGACGATGCTTCGGGAATTATGATTTGGATGAGTCAAAGTGCCTACCCGTCATTTGTTTGGCAAACTTACGACTATTACTACGATTTAAATGGCGCCTATTGGGGAGCGAAAAGTGCGTGCGAACCTGTTCATATTCTTTGGAATTGTGCGAACAATAAAGTGCGGGTGACCAACACTTCCTCAGATGAATTGAAAGAGGTAACTGCTACCGCAAAAGTTTATAATCTGGATGGTAAGGAAGTTCCTTCGTTCAGCAAAAGTGCAACAATCGATGTACCTTCAAATGCTGCTCAAACCGGTTTCACTATTCAGTTTGATGATGAAGAAAACCTGGCTTTTCAAAAATCAACTTTTGCTTCCTCAACTGCAGACGAAGCTGGTGACGCATCGCAGGCTACTGACGGTGGTGTCGGTTCCAGATGGGGAAGTAATTATTCTGATGACCAATGGATTTATGTGGATTTAGGGAAAATTCTACCAATCAATGAAATTCAATTGTATTGGGAAAATGCGTACGCCAGTTCCTATAAACTTCAGGTGTCAGATGATGCCCAAAATTGGAAAGATGTTTACATAAACTCAGAATCAAAAGGAGGTCGTGAAAAGATAGAAATTGATCCGGTCTCAACGCGGTATGTGCGAATGTTGGGAGTGAAGCGAGCTACACAATGGGGTTACTCCTTGTGGGAAATGAAAGTGCTGAATGTGGACCGTTCTGTAACTAAAATCAATCCACTATCTCCAGTTCACTTTATTCGTCTTCAATTGCGTGATAAAGAGGGCAATCTGCTCTCTGATAATTTTTATTGGAGAGGAAATGAGTACCTGAATTATAAGGCTTTAAATACTCTTCAGAAAGTTAAGCTACAAGTAAAAACTGAAACCGAGATTGTCGCTAATAAGCGATTGATTACGGCAGAAGTTTCAAGCCCTGAAAGTGCACCAAATGTTGCCTTCGCGCTAAGAGTGATGCTGGTAGATGAGAAGACAGGGGAGCAAATCTTACCAGCCTTTATGGATGCCAATTATTTCTCTTTAATGCCAGGTGAAACAAGAACAATTCATATTGAGGTGGATGAAAAATTGGCAAATGAGAAAGATTCAAAAGTGATAGTTCAACAATATAATCCAAATTAAAATGATGAAAATAATGGAGTATAACGGACTCATTTCTATGAATGAAACAAATGAAAAATCAGAATTGAAGACAATTCGCCGGAAGTTTTTAAAACGAAAAACGATTGTTCGCAATAATGTTATTAGTGTTCTATATTTTTTAACCAAAACAAATTTAATGCTTATGAAAAAAATCATTTATCCGATTTTACTGATTTCGGGAATGTGGTTATTAGCTTCTTGTGAGTCGAAAGACTTTCTGGATGAAACCGAGACAACCGATCTCGATGCAATGACCGTTTTCTCAGACAGTACTTACACCACTGCCTTTTTGACTGATATTTATACAGGTATTGGTTTTGCAAGTGAATTTGATCGTTTCAATGACGGACCGTTCTCTTACACACCAAGTGGTGGGCCTCAAACAGCTTGTGATGAGGCAGAGCCCCGTCAGTTGGCGAAAATCACTACAGATATTCAGTTTATTACAGGGACTGTTAACCCGGTAATCATTAGTGATGACTCGTGGAACAAACCTTATGAAAATATCCGCAAGGTAAACCAGTTTTTGAAACATTTACCAGATACTCCACTTACTGAAGGAAAAAAGAGGACCTATGCTGCAGAAGCGCGCTTTTTAAGAGCCTGGTACTACTCGGTGTTACTGAGGCATTATGGCGGTGTACCACTTATTGGTGATACTATTTACACGTATGGAGATGATATCAACTCGGTTAGAAACACCTATGCAGAATGTGTTGATTACATTGTTTCTGAATGCGATGCTGCTGCTAAAGATTTACCTGTTCAACCATCGGGAAGAGAGCGTGGTCGTGTTGGCGCCGGAGCTTGTAAGTCTTTAAAGGCCCGGGTGCTGTTGTTTGGTGCAAGTCCACTTTTCAATGGAAGTGATTATGCTCCTGAGACCCATAAAACGTTGCTGGGTTACCCTGAGTATAGCCTGGATCGTTGGAGACTTGCGCTGGAGGCTGCTGAAGAAGTAATTGGCCTGGGAGTTTATTCATTATATGTAGACAATGATGAAGAGCCTGGACGTGGATTCTATCGTATATTCCTTGCCAGTGACTGGACAACCCAAGGAACTTTTAGTGGTAATATTCTTGAGAAAAAAGCTCCACACGGACAAGGTCGTGAAAGATTATTTCAACCTCCCTCCAGAAATGGTGGCGGCGGTGGCTGGATTTACCAGGAACTCGTTGATGCTTTTGACATGAAAAACGGGAAACCAATTACCGATCCTGAATCCGGTTACGATCCAGCTAATCCGTATGCAAACCGTGACCCTCGTTTTTACAATACAGTTACCTATGACCAGTCTGTACTGAGAAATGGTGATATTGAAAATGTACCTGTAAACATCTTCCTTGGAAATTATAATGGAACTCCATCCGGTCAGGATGCGGTACATACAGGAACACCAACTGGATACTACATCAAGAAAATGCTTCATAGAGCTTGTGCTGCCAATTTCTGGATTGGAGTGCCACAGTCTCGTCCATTGCTTCGTTATGCAGAAGTTTTACTGAATTACGCTGAAGCTAAAAACGAATATGAAGGGCCAACAGCTGAAGTATACAGTGCATTGGAAGCTATTCGTGAGCGTGCAGGTATGGATCCTTTCACACTTCCATCGGGGCTTTCGCAGGATGAAATGAGAGAAGTGATCCGTCATGAGCGCAGGATTGAACTGGCCTTTGAAGGTTTCCGTTTCTGGGATGTACGCCGCTGGATGATTGCAGAGCAAACAGAAACTCAGATGATGACCGGAATGGAGGTTATCCGCGATGGTGATAATGTTGAATACAATCGCTTCAATGTAAGAAAGCATGTATTCCGTAAAGCCACTTACTTTTGGCCAATCCCATATAAAGAGGTTGCCAAATCCCCTGAACTAGTGCAGAACCCATATTATTAATCGAATTCTGTTTGACGATGATTAATTCAAAGAAAAAAAATATAATTATGAAAATATTGTCAAGATTAAAAGTGTATACTGCTTTTCTGGTCTTACTGGTACTGGTTGGTGCATGTGAGATGTTTGAAGAAGAAACCAAGGTATATACTGAAAGTCCGAAAAGTGTTGTCGGCAGCTGGAAGATCGTGAAAGCTTACAGAAATGAAGTGGACATTACTGCATTGATGGATTTTAGCCAATTCAGAATAAACTTCCAGGAAAACAGCAGTTACACGATTGAAAACTACATTCCATTTTTGGTTGATGGACAGGGAACTTATACGCTGGATGATCCACAATTCCCCTTCCATATCTCATTTAACGTTGAGAATGAAGCAGAACCCCTGGTTACCGTGTTGAACTATCCGATTGTTGATGGTCACCGCCAGATAGGGCTCACCTTTAGTCCCGGCTGTAGAAATAATTCCTACACCTACGTATTGGAAAATGCTTCAAATTAACTGAATTAAAGTGATTTATATGAAAAGAAATAATAAAAGATTTAAGATTCTGTCAGCCAGGAATATCGCACTAGTTGTTATGACTATTTTGATGGTTCACTGCGTGTACCTGGATTCGGTGGATTATGAACCTACTGTAAATGCTGGTGAAGAGGCGACTTTCACGATGCATGTCCGGGTTGAGCCTGGTGAAAATAAGAATGATGTTCGGTTGGTAATTGGCTACCTGGTTCCAAAAAGCTGGAATGCTGCTGAGAATACCGTGGTTACTTACACCAGTAATATTGATGAAGGCACTAAAACGATGTCTTTGATACCGGAAGGAAACCTTCCAAAAAATGGAGGTGGATTGTCATGGTCAAACGCACTCAGGAGCAAATTTGAATTTGGTCCGAATGTACTGGAAGATATGGAATGGATCGCTTACTGGTCGGATGCAGTTTATAGTGTGCAAAACCAGGAAAAACTATCGGCTGATATTTCTATTCAAACGGTCACCGGACCTGAAAACATGCGGGTTAAGTTAGGTTTCTTTGTAAACCACACGGAAGATGGTATCAATGGAACTGACCACTGGAAAGTTCTTTATACGGATTGTTTTGACGTTATTAACGGGGAAGGCGATCCTGTTGACTTCTGTCAGTTACACTTTAATAAAGCACAGCCTCTTCAGGCAACCAAGGATGATATTATTACCATTAAATACCAGGGTGATATTGCACAAAATAAACTGGACGATTCTGAAGAAGTATATCTATGTGCAACTGCATTTACTGATAATGGAAATAGCTATTATGTCTGCAATATGGATGATCAATCCAGGATGTTGAGAGAGAATGCATTTGGGCACACCTTTAGTCTTACTTTCTGGCCTGCAGGATATTTTGGAATTCCTGAAGGAGAAACGGTCACAAAAATTCAATATTCCTTTTTGAATGGCGATGGATCGGTTGAACTCCAGGAAGTTTTGGAAGATATGTCAGAAGTTCCTTTTGTCTATACATTTAGTTGTAAGTAAGGGATTTAAAACTTCAAATTTTATCACTTTAAAAAATAGATTTTATGCATAATTTACATAAAATAATTAGCAGGAAGATATTCCTGCTTGCACTAATCATATTTTCAATTGGACTTGCCACTTCCCATGGACAAGAAATGGGAGTATCCAATCTGGGTGTTGTGCTTGACAGTTATGGAAATCCGGTTGCTAATGTTGAAATTCAAATTAACGGGAGTAGTGAGAAAGCTACTTCAAATCAATCAGGCCATTTTGAGCTCAATGCAAAACCTGGCGATGTGATTACTTTTACTCATCCTGATTTTTACATTGCTGAGAAAAAAGTGAAAACAACCATTGAAACGGATGAAGCGGTTGAGTTTTATTTAGTTGAAAAGTACTTAAAAGATCCTGAAGACCTGGATGTTCTTTATGGGAGTGTCAATAAGGATGAATATTTGGGAGCCGCGTCTACCATTTATACAGATCAACTTTCAAGTACGCTGTCCAATACACTTATCAGTTCATTTGCCGGCAGACTGGCAGGTTTGTATACCGAGCAATACGGTGGATTCAGAAGTCCGGCTACGACTGCTAATGCAACCCTGGATTTAGGTGGCTGGATTCCGGTTAGCGGAATTGGTGCACCTACAGATAATACCCAGTTTAATATCAATTCCAGAGGAATGGGGCCCGTTGTAATCGTTGATGGCATCCAGCGTGAGTTATTCTCTTTGGATCCTGAAAACATTGAATCTGTATCTATTCAGAAAGATGCATTGTCATCTGTATTGTTGGGTATGAGAAGTTCAAGGGGAGTTTTGTTAATCACCACCAAGAAACCTACAGATGAGAAGTTCAGACTTTCATTTACCGGGAGATATGGTGTTCAAAGTTCAATTAACACTCCGGATGCTTTACCGGCAGATCAATATGCGTATTTGTTAAATGAAGCATTGCAGAATGATGGTATGAATCCTGCGTACAGTTACGAGGATTATGAGGCCTTTAAAAATGGGACAAATCCTATTGTTAATCCAAGCAATGACTGGTATAAAACAGCCATGCGTGAAAGCGCTCCTATTACCTCTTATAATTTGAATATTTCAGGAGGAACCAAAAGAGCACGTTACTATGTGAGTTTGGGATACTTTAACCAGGAGTCATTATTCAGGACCTCTGATGAGAACACTTACAATACCAACCTGGAGTTGGATCGTTACCTGATTACTTCAAAACTGGATGTGGATGTAACAAATGAACTTCAGCTTGGAGTTACCATCATTGGCCGGATTGAAGAAGGAAACCAGCCGGGAGCCGGATATTCCAATATCCTGTCAAATATTTACGCTACACCGAACAGTGCTTATCCAATCACCAACCCTGATGGTTCGTATGGTGGAAATGTTTCATTTACAAACAACATTCTTTCACAGACAATCAATTCGGGTTATTACAGTGACAACACGCGTGATGCGATGGCCAATATTGATTTGAAATATGATTTGGGTAAATATTTGAAAGGCCTGACATTTAAAGCGATTACCAATATTTCAACTCAGAACCGTGGAGCAATCAACCGTTCAAAGAGTGCTTTGGTATATGGTTATGAAGTTTCTGAAGAAGATGGAAGTATTTCCTATGCTCCATTTGGAGGCTTATCACCACAAGCCAACAGTTTTTCAGCTGTTTCAAACTCAAGATACTGGTTTGGTCAAGTTTCTTTTGATTACCAGACACAAATTGGTAAGCATAAGATTGAAGGTACCTTACTTGCAGACAAGCAGGTTATTTCGTTAAACTATGATTTGCCAATGCGTCCTACCAATATTTCACTTCGTGGAAAATACAATTACGATCAGAAGTATTTTGTTGAAGCAGCTGTGAACCGTAGTTTTTATAACGGTTATAAGCCAGGTGAGCAGTGGGGAACTTTTTATGCAGTCGGACTGGGCTGGGATATCAAAAAGGAAAATTTCCTGGATGATGCAGAATGGTTGGACAAGCTAAAACTTAGGGCCGTATACGGTGAAACCGGAAACGGAATCGAAAATTCAGGATATTATATCTGGAGACAGTCATTCCGCCAAAGTCCTACTGATTATACTTATTCTCATGGATCAGGAAGAGGATTTAGCTATGCTACTATTGATAACGCCCCTTTGGCAAATATGAATATAACCTGGGAAAAAGCCCGGAAATTGAATATCGGTGCCGATATTTCCATGTTTAGCAATCATTTGACTATTACCGGTGATTATTACCGTGATAATTACTATGATCTGTTACAGATTCGTGGTAAAGATATAGCCTTGATGGGTTTTGCATATCCTCCTGAAAACATTGGAGAAAAACTGTTTAAGGGTGGTGAGCTTTCGGTAACCTATCAGAATAACATAGGTAATTTCAATTACTTCGTTACTGCAAACTGGGGACAAAATGCCACTGAAGTATTGTATATCGATGAACAATACAAGCAGGAGGAATACAACAAAGTAACAGGAAAACCTAATGGAGCATGGTTTGGACTGGTAGCTGACGGATTCTTTAACTCTGTTGAAGAAATTGAACAAAGTGCAGTAATCCAGGGATTCGATATTATTCCAGGTGACGTGAAATATAAAGACCTGAACAATGATGGAGTTATCAACCAGTATGATCATACAATGATCGCCTTTGATAAGCCTCTTTCATACTATGGCGTGACTTTAGGTTTTAACTTCCATGGTATTGATTTCAATGTTTTATTGCAGGGAGTATATAACCGTGATCTTTACTTAGGAGATGATATTCTGATGGCCGGCTTCCAGGGATTCGGACAAAGTTATGGTCAGGCATACACGCACATGATTGACCGTTGGACTCCTGAAACAATGGAAACCGCTAAGTTCCCAAGACTATCTGCAGGTGGTAATACCTATAATACAAATCCAAATTATTGGGCTACATCCCTGTGGGTGAAATCCGGTAATTATTTACGTGTAAAGGATATCAATCTCGCTTATACGCTTCCAGAGTCACTCACAAAACGTTTTATGGGTGGTGCACGAGTGAAGTTGTTTGTTAGCGGGCAAAATGTATTTACTCAGGCCGATTGTGATTTAGTTGATCCTGAAGTAACCAATTTCAGGAACTATCCTAATCAACGCGTATTGAGCAGTGGTATTAACATTAAGTTTTAGCATTAATCTTAAAAATAAGAAATAATGAGAAGAAATATATATATCCTTTTTATAGGAATAACTTTAGCGACCTTCTTTTCTTCCTGTCAAAAGGACTTTGAGGATGTGCCGCTGGAAGAGTTTACACTGGATTTTGTATTCTCAAGTACTGATTCATTGGGAACTCAGGCCAAGCAATACCTGAATTCGGTATATTCATTTATGCAAAATGGGCACAACCGGGTTGGTGGAGATTACCTGGATGCTGCAACCAATGATGCTGTATCATCTTCATTGACTGAAAATGATGTATACCGGTTGGCTACCGGGCAATATGATGCTGCCAGCCAGATCGGGTCTGATATGCGTTGGAGTACATACTACCAGGGAATCCGCACAGCAAATACGTTTATTACCAATATTGATGTTGTGCCTTTGATGGATACATTTAACGACGGACAGCCATTAAATCGTGCCTGGAAAAGTGAAGCCCGTTTTATTCGTGCACTTCACTACTTTGAGTTGGTAAAACGCTATGGTGGTGTCCCATTAATGGGGGACATGGTTCCTCAGCTAGGTGATGATCTGGAAATTTCAAGGAATACTTTTAAGGAGTGTATTGACTACATTGTTGGTGAAATGGATGCTATCAAGGATAGTTTAAGAACCATGCCTGTTAGTGATCCAACAACATTAAGCCATATTGTAACCCGCGAAGCTGCGATGGCTTTAAAAGCAAGGGTACTGCTTTATGCTGCAAGCCCACTTTTTAACGGAGGAAATATCGAAGCTGCAAACCCATTAACCGGGTATACAGATTTCAGTGCAGAGCGCTGGAAAGCGGCTGCAGATGCTGCAAAGTATTTTATTGATACGTATGACTACTTTGAGTTAATCCCAAATTTTGAGGACGTATTCTTGGTTGATGTGAACAAGGAGATTATCTTTTTCCGTCAGGGAGGAACCAACACAGGTCTCGAAAGAACCAATGGTCCTGTAGGATTTAACGGGGTTAATTTAGGAAATGGAAGGACCAGTCCTTCTCAGAACCTGGTTGATGCATTCCCAATGCTTGATGGTAAGGCAATTGATGATCCAACTTCAGCCTATAGTTATGACTTTTCGAATATGTATCAAAACCGTGATCCACGTTTGGAAAAAACGATTCTTCACAATGGATCAGACTGGTTGAACACTACCTTGGAAACTTACCTGGATGGTGCCAGTAACCCAACCGGAGCTACTCAAAAAACGAAAACAAGCTATTACATGCGCAAGTTCATGGGTAATTTCGAGAAAGCAACCAACTATTCTGATGTAAGCCATAACTGGATTTCATTCCGCTATGCAGAAGTTTTGCTGAACTATGCAGAAGCTCAAAATGAGTATGGAGGACCTTCTGACGATGTTTACCAGGTTATTAAAGATATACGTGCAAGAGCCGGTATTGAAGCAGGTGATGATGGCATGTATGGTTTAAATGCCGGTATGACCAAAGAAGAAATGAGAGAGGCTATTCACAATGAGCGCAGAATTGAAATGGCATTTGAAGAGCAACGTTTCTGGGATATCAGAAGATGGAAAGTTGCTGATGAGGTATTTGCTCAGCCGATAAACGGATTGATCGTGATCAATAGTGCCGGAGTTATGAATGCTAATCTTGTTCCTGTTCTTACGACTTCTTTCGCGGAAAGACAATACTTGTATCCGATTCCTTATTCAGAAGTGATTAAAAATGGAAACATGGTACAAAATCCAGGATGGGAGCAGTAAAGCTTATCATTTAATAATTGTCAAAATATTGAATATGAAAAAAATATTATTATTACTTATATGCATACAGTTCTTCGGCTTGTCCTTTGCTCAGCAAATAACACTGAAGGGGATTGTTTCGTCTTCGGATGGAGAGCTTCTTCCCGGGGTGAACGTATTTATTGACGGGACAACAAAGGGGACAATCACTGATTTTGATGGGAAATATCAATTAACCGTCAGTTCAGGCGATAAAGTAGTCTATTCGTTTATCGGCTTCAAAAAAGAGGAAGTTGTTATACGAAATCAGAAAATCATGGATGTTGTTCTTGCTCCGGATATTAACTCTCTGGATGAAGTGGTAGCGGTAGGTTACGGTCAAACAAAGCGTATCACCAATACCGGTTCTGTAAGTGCGATTCAGGCACGTGAACTGAGAACTATTCCAACCTCAAGTGTTCAAAATGCCTTGTATGGTAAAATGCCGGGTTTCTTTACCCAGCAACGTTCCGGTCAGCCAGGTAAAGACGCCTCTGACTTCTTTATTCGTGGTGCCAGTTCATTGAACGAAGCTGGTAACGAACCGCTGATTATTGTGGATGATGTGCAATACTCATTTGATCAGTTGTCACAAATTAATGTGAACGAGATTGAGAGTATTTCTATTCTGAAAGATGCTTCAACAACTGCAGTTTATGGTATTAAAGGTGCAAACGGTGTATTGGTTGTAAAAACGCGCCGTGGTAAAGAAGGAAAACCGCAGGTGAATCTTCGAATCGAAAGTGGTATTCAGATGCCAGTTCGTACTCCTAAGTTCCTGAACTCTTTTGAAACAGCTACTTTAGTAAACGAAGCCTATCAAAATGATGGTTTGCAACCCAGGTTTTCTCAACAGGATTTGGATTTATTCCAAAGTGGAGAAGATCCATATGGTCATCCTGATGTAAATTGGTATGACGAAATTTTCAAGAAGGTTGCCTTCCAGCAGAATGCAAACATTGACTTTAGTGGTGGTTCCGAGCGTTTGAAGTATTTCATCTCTGGTGGAGCTTTTTCTCAAAATGGTTTGGTAAAGGATTTCAACGATCCGTTTAACGAGATTAATAACAACTACTTTTACCGCAGATTTAACTATCGTACCAATTTGGACTTCGATGTAACCAAATCTCTAAACTTAAGGTTGGATATTACTTCCCGTTTTGGAAATATCAATCAACCCAGAAACATGAATGTGACTGGTGATATCTATAACTTTTCAAAGATACACCCATATTCAGCACCGGTTTTAAACCCTAACGGAACCTACACCTATGCGTATGACACGGATGCAAAAGATGCAACGATTAATGCTCGTTTGGCCAACGGTGGATATGAGCGGATTCGTCGTACGGATTCAAACATCTTATTTGGAGCAACTCAAAAGCTGGATTTTATTACCAAAGGATTATCAGCATCCGGTCGTGTTGCTTATTCAAGTATTGAAGAAAATAACCGTCAGTTGTTCCGGAATTCATTTCCAACGTATCACTATGATTCAGAGAATGATATCTACACAATTGACCCTCGCGGACAATATGCATACGGAAGTTATGCGGTAACCGGCAGCCAAAGTAAGTTCATCAAAGACTTGAATATCCAGGCTTATTTGAACTATGATACGCAAATCAATGAAGTGCATAACCTGAATCTGATGATGTTGTATAACCGTCAGAGCCGTACCGTGGATTTAGATGGGATGACCAATGCTGCAGTTCCTGAGAACTTCCAGGGATATACCGGTAAAATCAGTTATAACTTCAAGGAGAAATACATGATTGACTTTAACGCTGCCTATAACGGTACCGACCGTTTTGGAAAAGATAACCGTTATGGTTTCTTCCCTGCAGTTGGTTTAGGTTACAGTATTTCTGAGGAGAACTTCTTTAAAACCGTATTTAATAATGTGCAGTTGTTAAAAATCAGGGCATCGTATGGTTTGGTTGGTTCTGATGTAGCTTTTGGTAACCGCTACCTGTTCAAGCAGGTTTACGAAACCGGCGGTGGTTATGTGTTTGGTGAGTCAGGTTGGAGTCCAACATTTCCTGCAATTCATGAAGGAAGCCTTGGAAATGACAATGTAACCTGGGAGAAAAACAGAAAGTTTGATGTCGGTATTGATGGTAACTTATGGGATAAATTCTCTTTTACAATCGACTATTTCTATGATTATCGTTACGACCAGTTGGTAACCAAACAGGATGTTCCTGCGATGTTGGGTATTGGTATTTCTCCAAGTAATATTGCAGAAACTGAGAACCAGGGTTTTGACGGGCAGGTTGGCTACCAGACTAAAATTAGAGAGGTTCACTTTAATACAAACTTTGTATTCTCATTTGCAAAGAATAAGGTATTGTATAAAGCAGAAGCAGAGCAGGCATATCCATGGTTGCAGGAAACCGGCCTTCCAATCGGGCAACCTTTCGGATACACTTATTTAGGTTTCTACTCGGAGCAGGATATTGCTGCCAATAATGATGCAAATCCTGATAATGACATTGCATCTCCAATCAGTGATGTGCCAATCCAGGCAGGCGATTTGAAATATGCAGACTTGAATGAAGATGGAGTTATTGATAACTTTGACCGTGGTCCAATTGGTAAACCAAACCTTCCAAATACAACCTTAGGTTGGTCTTTGGGTGCTTACTATAAAGGTTTTACTGTCAACGTTTTGTTCCAGGGATCATTCAACTACAGCTTTAGTGTTGTTGGTACAGGTATCGAGCCTTTTAAGAGTCAGTTCCAGCCAATTCACCAGGATCGCTGGACACCTGAAACAGCTGAAACAGCCACCTTCCCAAGGTTGACAAGTAACCCAACCACTGTAAATAGCAGCTCGGCTTACATGTCTGATTTTTGGTTAGTTGATGCGTGGTACATGCGTTTGAAAACTGTTGATGTTGGATACCAGATTCCACAGCGGGCGTTGCCATTTAATATTAACAGTGCTCGTTTATACATGAATGCATATAACTTGTTTACATTAACCAGTTATAATAAGTATCAGCAAGATCCTGAAATTTCTACGAATACTGCGGGTGATGCTTATATGAACCAGCGAGTAATCAACCTAGGATTACAGCTTACTTTCTAAATTGAATGAAATAATTTAATTGCATTATAATACTGGGAGAGTCTTTTGCTACTGAGGCAGAAGCTTTCCCGGTTATTATATGTTTTTATTAAAGCAAAACCAGCCAAATGTGGTTTTAGCATTCTTCATTTGATTTTACCAGTCTTATAAATTGCCTTTTTAAAAAAACTTAATCATAGCAATAAGATGCATCGATTGCTAATTACTTCAATAGTAGTTTTTGTTAGGGCAAAAGTAAAAGGCTGAAAAACCAAATTAAATCTTAACTGATTCAAGATTTATTCGAGCGACTAAAAACCTATAAATGAAAAGAAAAGACATCATTTTTATTCTTATAATTCTATGTTCGTTGCCAGTTTTTGGAAAGGATAAAAGAAACTCATATTATATTACCAATCAAAAGCCCTTAGTTTCACAACCCTACACAGCTTTGCCATTGGGAGCAATCAAACCCCAGGGAATGCTTCTGGAAATGCTAAAGCTGCAGGCCAACGGATTAACAGGCCATTTAGACAGTATTTACAACGTCGTTTGTGGTGATAACAATGGTTGGCTTGGTGGAACAGGAGATGGCTGGGAGAGAGGTCCGTACTGGCTGGATGGATTGGTTCCATTAGCTTATTTATTAGACGATGAAGAACTAATTGCTAAAGCACAAAAATGGGTAGAGTGGAGTCTGAATAATCAACGTGAAGATGGCTATTTGGGTCCACTTCCGCTAGCTGATGGTTATGAAATAATTCCGGGAACACAACAAGGAATGCGTGAAGATTGGTGGCCAAAGATGGTGATGCTGAAAGTATTACAGCAGTACTATACAGCAACAAGCGATCAAAGAGTTGTTGATCTGATGACTGGATATTTTCAGTTTCAGTGGAAGATGATTAAGGAGAACAAAGCTGGATTTGATGAAGTATGTGCCAATCGCAGGGGAGGAGATAATCTGGCAGTAATTTATTGGTTGTTTAATATTACAGGTGATAAATTTTTGCTTGAATTAGCAGATGAAGCCTTCAATCAGATTTATGATTGGACAAGCGTATTTTCAGGAAACGATATTCGTCAATTAAGTCCATTGCCGGGTTTGCATTGTGTAAACGTGGCACAAGGCCTAAAAGAACCGGTTGTTTATTATCAGCAACACCCGGATCAGAAATATCTTAATTCTCTTAAAGCCGGATTGGCCTCACTAAAAGCCTGTCATGGTTTTGTAAATGGTATGTATGGAGGTGATGAAAAGTTGCATGGAAACGATCCCACCCAAGCTTCTGAGTTTTGTTCGGCAGTTGAAATGATGTACAGTTTTGAAAGTGTTTTGCCGATAACGGGGGATGTTTTTTATGCCGATTATCTCGAAAAATTGGCGTACAACGTTCTGCCAACACAGGCAACTGACGATTATTTGCGCAGGCAGTATTTTCAGCAAGTGAACCAAATAAAAGTAACTGACGAAAGCCGAAATTTCTTTGATGACCATAATGGGCGCCATGTATTTGGAACAACAGCAGGTTATCCTTGCTGCCTGACAAATATGCATCAGGGATGGCCTAAATTTATTCAAAATCTTTGGTATGCAACTGCTGATGATGGTGTTGCAGCATTAGTCTATGGACCTTCCAAGGTTTCAGTAAAGGTGGCGAATGGTGAAAAGGTTACAATCAACGAGATTACTGATTATCCGTTTAAAAATGATATAAAATTCGAGATAGAAACAAATACAAAAGTGAAGTTTCCCTTTCACTTGAGAATTCCCGAGTGGTGCCACAATTCAACAATCCTCCTAAATGGAAAAAGCTATTCCACTGAAATAGTTCGGAATATTGCCATTATTAATAGGGAATGGACTTCGGGAGATGTTGTTGAATTGAAACTTGATGCTGAGTTTAGATTCAGTTATTGGTTTGAAAATTCATTGGGAATAGAGCGTGGCCCGTTGGTGTATGCATTGAAAGTGGAGGAAGAATGGCGCGAAGTTACCAAGGATGGATATGATGATACATTTTGGGAAGTTCTGCCAAAATCACCATGGAATTATGCCATTTTAGAGAGTGAGATTAAAGAGAACAAATTGGAAGCCAATGTTTCCGAATCAATTGCAGTTAATCCATGGAACCTGAAAAACGCACCCATTCAGGTGAAGACGAAAGCACGAAGAATGCCTCAATGGACAGAGGAACGTAATTCTGCAGGAAAGATTCCTGTTCCATCATATCCTTCACAACCAGTTGAAGACTTTATTGAAAAGATTACATTAATCCCTTATGGATGTACCACATTACGCATTGCCCAATTTCCGGTAAGATAATCAGACATATTTAGTAATAGAACTATGAAAAAGAATTTTAAGACCATGAATTTTCAATTTGCTAGTAAACGATTTTTGATTGCTTGTTTTCTAATACTTTCCTCTTTCAATGTATTTAGTCAAAAAGCAGGGAATCCTGTAATAAACGGTTGGTATGCCGACCCCGAGGGAACCGTGTTTGATAACGAATATTGGATTTATCCAACTTATTCGGCACCTTATCATGAGCAGGTATTCATGGATGCATTTTCTTCACCCGATTTAGTTACGTGGGAAAAGCACGAACATATCATTGATACAACCGCGGTGGAATGGGCAAAATATGCCATGTGGGCTCCGGCAATCGTAAAAAAAGACAATAAATACTTCCTATTTTTTGCAGCGAATGATATTCAAAACAATGAGCAGCCCGGAGGTATTGGAGTTGGTATTGCCGATCAGCCAGAGGGGCCATTTAAAGATTACCTGGGCAAGCCTTTGTTGGACAAATTTCACAATGGTGCACAACCAATTGATCAGTTTGTTTTTCATGATAAGGATGGTCAATACTATATGATTTACGGTGGATGGAGGCATTGTAATATCGCAAAATTGAAAGAAAATTTTACAGGATTTGTACCCTATGAAGACGGCACCATTTTTAAGGAAATTACACCAGAGGGGTATGTTGAAGGACCTTTCATGTTTATTCGAAATGGCAAGTACTACTTCATGTGGTCAGAAGGTGCATGGGGTGGTTCTGATTACCGGGTTGCTTATGCGATTGCAGATTCTCCAATGGGACCATTTGAACGTTTAAATACCGTTTTAGAGCAGGATCCGAATATTGGGAAAGGAGCAGGGCATCATTCTGTAATTCAGGTGCCTGGCGAAGATGAATGGTACATGGTTTATCATCGTCGCCCATTGGACAGAACGGATGCTAATCATCGGGTAACATGCATTGAACGCATGTATTTTGATGAAGATGGATTCATCAAACCAGTGAAGTTGACTTTTGAGGGAGTTGAAAAAAGACTTTTATCCACCAGGAAAAAATAAAGCCAAACCTATCCAATAACCTAATCATGAATATAAAATTTAAAGGATTCGATTTCAAAAAGATTAAGCTAGGTGGCATCGGTATTTTGCCCCTGCTGGTAATGCTGACCTTTTCTACAAACCTGTTTGCCCAAAAATCAGGAAATCCTGTTTTAAAGGGGTGGTATGCAGATCCTGAAGTGGCAGTATTTGGTCAGCAATATTGGATCTATCCAACCTTGTCTGCTCCTCGTCCTCAGCAAGTTTACATGAATGCCTTTTCCTCGTCTGATCTGGTGAATTGGACCAAGCATAACCAGATCATCGACACGACCAGTTTTCAATGGGCCTGGAAAGCCATGTGGGCTCCGGCAGTTGTCAAAAAAGGGGAGCACTATTTTATTTTTTTTGCAGCCAATGATATTCAAAGTGAAGATAAAATAGGGGGAATTGGTATTGGAATTTCGGATAAACCGGAAGGCCCTTTTAAAGATTACCTGGGAAAGCCATTTCTAAATAAGATTGAAAATGGGGCGCAGCCTATCGATCAATTCATTTTTAAAGATGTAGATGGCCAGTATTACATGATTTATGGTGGTTGGGGGCATTGTAACATCGTGAAACTAAATGATGATTTCACGGAACTCGTTCCTTATGCAGACGGCACCATATTTAAGGAAATTACTCCGGAAGGTTATGTTGAAGGCTCGGTCATGTTTATCCGTAACGGTAAATACTATTTTATGTGGTCGGAAGGCATTTGGTCCACACCTGACTATCACGTTGCATATGCTATTTCTGATAATCCACTGGGTCCATTCAAAAGGATTGGAACTATTTTGGAAACCGATCCGAAAATAGCGAATGGCGCAGGCCATCATTCAATTTTGAATATTCCCGAAACAGACGAATGGTATATTGTCTATCACCGTCGTCCGATGAGTGAGTCTGCATCGACTTCCAGAATGACATGTATTGATAAAATGGAATTCGATAAGGACGGCTATATCAAACCAATAAAAATGACTTTTGACGGGGTGGAAGCAAGGCCATTTCCCGTTAATCAAAAATAACTTGAATGAATTTATGATGAAAAAAACTATGAGAATCTATTTGACCATTTTAATTGTATTTGCAAGCTTAGCTTCATATGCAACGGTAAGTTTACCACATTTCTTTTCCGATAATATGGTTTTACAACGCGACCGAGCTATTAAAATATGGGGAAAAGCTGATAAAAAAGAATCGGTTACCATTTCATTTAATGGTGTTGAAAAAGCAGTTGTTGCAGAAAAAGATGGGAATTGGTCGGTTGAGCTACCTGCCATGAAATTTGGTGGTCCGTTTGAAATGACTATCAGGGGTGAAGAAAATTCGATCGTATTAAAAAATATATTGATCGGTGATGTTTGGCTATGTAGTGGTCAATCTAATATGGAGTTTGGCTTGAATAGTGATTTAACTGCGGAAGAGGCGATTAAAAATTCAGATAATTCGAATATCCGGCTCATTACAATTCCTAAAAGCATTCAAACCAGTGAAAAGTATGATACTGATGAAACATCATGGTTAGTTTGCAGTCCATCAACATCACCACGTTTTTCGGCAGTTGGTTATTTTTTCGGTAAAAAACTACAGGAAGAACTTGAAGTTCCTATTGGATTAATTAACTCTTCATGGGGAGGAACTGATATTGAACCATGGACGAGCTGGGAGGCCTCCATGAATAACGAAGAATATGCAATATATAAAGGAAAATCGGTTGAAAAAGCAGCTGGTTTCACATCGGAAAATATAGATCGCTTTAAAGCTGCGATGATAAATGATCCAGCGATGGATAATAAATGGTACGATCCAGCTGTCAAAGTTAAAGGATGGGAAAAAATGGAAGTGCCAAAAGCCTGGGATGGAGATTTAGAGAAACAGGATGGAATTATTTGGTTTCGCAAGGAAATTGAATTGCCAGCCAATGCAGATGGCAAAGCTGGAATTATTCAACTTGGAGCAATTGATGACGAGGATATAACATGGGTTAATGGACAAAAAGTTGGTTCAATAGCATTGTGGATAGCCAACAGAAATTATGAAATCAAACCGGGAATCCTAAAGGCAGGTAAAAATATTATCATGGTTCGGATCAAGGATACTGGCTCAGTTGGAGGCATGTTTGGAAAACCTGAGCAGGTATATCTGGAAGTGGCTGGAACAAAATATCCTTTGGCAGGAGAATGGGATTATAAAGCTTCGGTATTGAGCTCAGACTATGGTTTTGAATCA
Source organism: Sunxiuqinia sp. A32 (assembly GCF_052690465.1). NCBI lineage: Bacteria > Pseudomonadati > Bacteroidota > Bacteroidia > Marinilabiliales > Prolixibacteraceae > Sunxiuqinia > Sunxiuqinia sp. A32. The sequence goes on along the minus strand of NZ_JBQYLI010000019.1, from coordinate 23,569 downwards.
ATGGGGACTAGTCCAAATAGTTTCGCTACTTTGTTGTATAATGGTATGATTCATCCATTTGTCGGAATGGGAATTAGAGGAGTAATCTGGTATCAGGGAGAAAACAATTCGGGTGAGGCTTATCGTTATCGCAAGTTATTTCCAAATTTGATTAAAGACTGGAGAAAGCAATGGGGCTATGATTTTCCATTTTTATGGGTTCAGTTAGCAAGTTTTATGGCTTTGGATGACCAGCCAAAAGATAGCGAGTGGGCAGAGCTGCGCGAGGCTCAAAACATGACATTAAGTTTGCCTCATACAGGACAGGCAGTTATTACTGATATTGGTGAAGCATTTGATATTCACCCAAGAAATAAGAAAGATGTTGGGTTCCGCTTAGCGCATACGGCATTAAATGTAGCCTATGGGAAAGAAGTACTTCCTAATGGGCCGGTATTTGAAAAGATGGAGATGGAAGGAAATAAAATGATTTTATCCTTTTCAAGTGTGGGAGATGGTCTGGCCACAAAAGATAGCAGTAAGTATGGTTATGTCAAGGGGTTTGCCATTGCCGGAGAAGATCAAAAATTTGTTTGGGCGCAAGCCTACATCTCCGAAGATAAAGTTATCGTGTGGAGTGATCAGGTGAAAGATCCGGTTGCGGTTCGTTATGGTTGGGCAAACAATCCCATTGAAATAAACCTGGCTAACAGCGATGGTTTATTAGCTTCCCCTTTCCGAACTGATCAGTGGAAAGGTTTAACTGAAAGCAAGTAGTTTTTTTGTACAGTCGCCCGTTCTTTGCACGAGAGCGGGTGGCAAAATGTATTGGTAGTTTTTAGTGTTTCAAAAAAGAGTGATGAAAGACTGAATTTTCATACCAATCAATTTACTAATCTTTAAATCTTTTAGAATGAAGGCTATAACTCTGTTTGTTGTTCTGCTTCTCGGATGTTTTTGGGAAGCAAATGCACAGGAAGAAACGGTTGCTTTGGGAAACGATACGCTTTGGAACCTTCAGTGTTTCAAGGTAGAACCAGAAGTTATAAGTACTAAAACATCGCTGCTTTTTGTGCCTGGCGAAGAACTTGCAAAGGAAGATTTTGATACGATAGCTCGTTTCTTTACTGACAGAGGAATTGCAGTTTTTAAACTAGATAATCCGAGTGCTTCGAATGTTGAAAAGTCGGTTAAATACATTCGTGAAAATAGCAAAGAGTTGAATGTTGATCCTAATCATATTGGTGTAGTTGGTTACGGAGGAAAGCCATTTTTTGACAGATTGCCTGATTTGCCAGTTCATTTTGTGGTATCAGCCTTGCAAAAATTCGATGATGCACAGGGAGAGAAACTTGACTTTTCTGACACAATTCCGGTATTAATGATTGCAAATTCGGAGTGCCAAAGAGATATTAAGAATCTGAATGCGTTCTATTCGGTTTTGAATAAGCGAGGAAACGAGACAAGTTTTTTGTTTGTCGACACAGAGAAAACCGGCCCTGACACATCCGGTAGTAATATACATTTAAAAATGATATGCGATTGGCTTTCGGGTTATGGTGGATTGGAGCCTTTATTTGCAGAAAAAACTGAAGCACAAAAGAAAGCTGAAGATTGGGTGAATTTTCAAAAATATCTGGAGAATCTTTTGCATACCGACTGGGCATTGCGTCAACGGTTTGCTGAGGCAAATAAAAACTTAAAACAGCAATCGTTTCCACCAGACCGTATCGTTTTTATGGGAAACTCCATTACTGAGGGATGGATAAATGCCGATCCTGATTTTTTTAAGGAAACTCCATTTGTGAACCGTGGAATTGGAGGTCAAACTACTTCGCAGATGTTGGTGCGCTTTCGTAACGATGTGGTTGAGTTAAAGCCAAAAGCTGTCGTTATTTTGGCCGGAACCAACGATATTGCGGGGAATACAGGACCAATTTCACTTGAAGATATATTTGGAAATATAGCTTCAATGGCCGACTTGGCTCAAACGAACAATATCCAGGTATTTATCTGCTCGATTTTGCCTGCTTACGATTACCCTTGGAAGCCTGGACTGAATCCGGCTCCGAAAATTGCAAAACTGAATAAAATGCTAAAGACATATGCTGATGCTAATGACTGCATATTTGTGGATTATTATTCAGCAATGATTGATGAACGGCAGGGAATGAAGTCGGAATACTCGCAGGACGGTGTTCATCCGAATTTGGACGGATATAAAGTAATGGAGCCAATCTTGCAAAAAGCACTTAAGAATTTTAAAAAATAGATGTATAAAATAACATAGGAGGTTATGATGTATTGGAAGTTGCATAAGATAAATTCGGATGAAATAAAAAGATTATGATGAAAAAAATAACAATATCAATTGCATTTTGCTTTGTCATTTCTGCATTGTTCGCTCAGAACTATGTTGAAAATGGCGATTTTGAATATGGATTAAACGCCAACTGGACGCATCAGGTAGCTTCCGGTGGAACCGGTGAATTCAGCCTTAGTCAGGATGAATTCGTCATGGAAGGAAGTGTTGGTTTGAAAGTTCAGGTTCAGGAATCAACCTATTCTTATAAGGCGATTAAGTCAACCACAAGCTTTACGGCTGGTGCAGATTCGCTGTACTTGTTGCGATTCTGGGCTCGTGGTTATGAGCGTTCTGAAATTTATGTGGAAGTGGAAGGTAGTGAAACTCCAGGAGTATTATATGAGGTGCATTCAGGAAGGACTTTCTTTCATTTGCCATTTAAAACAGCCCCATACTCTGAGTTGAAAATCAATTTCTATTTTAAGGATGATAGAACGAGTTATCAGAACAAGCATCCGGAGCTGGCTAATGCGTTTAGCTCTAATAAAATGACCTATCATTTGGATGGTGTTGAGGTGTTGGATCAAGACAACAAGGAGAACATTGATGTACTGAATACATACATTTGGCAGCACAATCGAGTTGGTCAGGGATGGACAGCTGGTGACAACGACGTCTCTTGTTTGCTTCCTGACGGTCGAACTGTATGGTTTTTTAACGATTCTTTCTATGGAACAAACGATGCATCCAATAATCCACTATACGACGTTGGGCAGTTTGTGCGAAATGCCGTAGTTGTTCAGGAATTGGATGGAACTCTTAATACGATGCCTGCAAAAGAGCAATCCGGAGGTGGTGGGCAAACGGTATTTTTTGAGATTCCACAATCTGATATCATTTTGAATGATGATGGAAAGGTTAAAAACTGTTTTTGGGTTGGTGATGCGCTTGTTGAGAATGACATGTTGAAAGTCTATTTGATTGAGGTTTATGGTGAAGGACGATCCTATATTGGAAGATTTTCATATCCTGAACTGGAGTATTTGGGAACCGTTCAGCAACCATCAAGTTGTACCCGATATGAAACTTTTTTTGTGGAGGATCAAACGATTTATCTTTTTGATTGGGATGATATTGGCCTGTGGGAGCAGCGGAGTCATGTTGCTCGTACCTCACTTGGAAACATTGAGGGTAGTGAGCCCTGGGAGTATTGGAATGGAACTGAATGGGGGACAGATCCTGAAGAAGTCGCCTACATTAACGATATGAGGGCAGATGGTGTAATTCGCCTGGAAGAAGGCAATTATGTAATGACTACCATACCAAACATGAGCAGGCAGGTGCAGGTTTCATTTGCAGAAAATCCTATTGGTCCATGGACGGATCCGCAGACTGTTTATACGATGCCTGAAGATTCTGCATATTGGTTTTACATGCCGAATATTCATAATCAGCTTCCCAACGGTAACTATTCGATATCCTATTCTGTAAATGCAAATTATGATCTGTTTTTTGCTTTTGAATCGTTTGTGGATAAGTACTGGTATCGCCAGCGATATATCCAGGTTGAATTACTGGGGCTATCACCCTTTACTGAAAAGGAAGATTGTGCCGGGGTTTTGAATGGCAGCGCATATTTAGATGAATGTGACCATTGTGTGGGCGGTACAACAGGTTTGGAGCCTTGTGCTACTGGTATTGCAAAATTGTATTCAGATTGTGATTATACCGGGTCTATAATTGGTCTCAATGTTGGAGATTACTCGATAGCTGATTTGCAGGCTCTTGGTTTTTCAGATAATGAGCTTTCGTCTATAGAAGTGGAAGACGGTTATTTAGTGGAATTATTTGATGAAGATCAATTTAGTGGTGACAATTTGTTAATTAATTCATCTTTTGCTTGTTTGAGCGATGAGAATTTTGATAATAAGGCTACTTCGTTGATTGTACGCAGAAACAAAGAATCGGATTTGTCCGGAGTTTTTGCTATTCAGAACAAGCAAAGTGAATTGTACATGAGTGTGGCAAATAGCAGTAATGAGAACTATGCTGTAATTGATCAAAATAGCTATGAAGATGAATCGCAGGAGTTTGAATTTGAAGAACTTGGTAATGGATATTACAAAATTTCAAATGTGGCTAGTGGTTTGGCATTAAACGTTATAGAAGCCAGTGAAGATCCAAAAGCAAATATTGAGCAATGGGATGGATTGGAATTTGATTTAACGGATGTTGGTGGTTCAATTTCTGTACAATACGATGATTCGCCAGCTGCTGAAAAGATGGCTAATCTTATAGATAATAATAGCAATACAAAGTATCTGACTTTTAATAATCATGCGTGGATTCAGTTTCAGGCAACTACTCCTAAAGTGGTTAATGGCTATAGTTTAACCTCTGCAAACGATGCGGATACACGCGATCCTAAGAATTGGTCACTTCGTGGTTCCAATGATGGAGAAGAATGGGTATTACTTGACACCTTATCGAATATTGATTTTCCAACCAGGTTTGAGGAAAAGTACTTTAGCATAGAAAACTCAACTGCATATTCATATTACCGATTGGACATGGAGGCTGATTTTGGAGATGTGCTGCAGTTAGCAGAATGGAAGCTTTTTGTTACACCTGAGTCTGGTGAAGAGGTGACAAGCCAAGTGTTTTTTGTACAGGACGCAGGTGACGGATATTATCGAATCATTAATAAGAACAGTGATTTGTTGCTGGAAATTATTGATGGTGATAAAACTGAAGGAACCAAAGTTCGTCAGATGAATGACATTGGACAACCAGGAGCTTTGTGGAAATTAGTTGATCCCGACGACATTGCAACTTCAAACGGTTTTATTCAGGATGAATTAAAGCAGTCTGAAATAGTATTGTATCCAAATCCTGTAAAGAACACATTGAATTTGAAAGTGACTTCAGATTTGATAGGCGCAAAAGTGGTGGTATATAATCTAAATGGAATCTTGGTGTTTGCGGGGAATATCAATCAGTCATCAATTGATGTTAGTAAGCTGCAGACTGGATTTTACACAATTAAAGTATCTAATAATAGTGAGGTTTTTGTTTCATCATTCTTGAAGCAATAAATCATTTCTGACAGTTAGAGTAAAGGAAGTTGAATTTCAACTTCCTTTTTCTATGTTCTAAAATTGAATTTTTGAAGGTTTTAAATAGGAGGAAGTCATATAGAGACTCGTATGTATCGATATTCGCATCTAAAGATTAAACGAGAATACTAATATTCTAAATCAGATTACCCATATGCGAATGTCCTTTTTTTTATTTTGCGGGCATTGAATTTTACAAGATGATTTATTTATAAGCTAATTTTTGTGTATTTTCAAGACTGTAAAATGCAGATTTAATGAGATTAAGCTCTTTTCATATTTGTTTCCTTATTCTTGTTTTATTGATTCCATATTATGGAAATACAATGGATTCAAGATATGTTTTTAAGAGACTTAACAATGAAGATGGATTAACCCATAATACCATAAACGATATTACTCAGGAAGCTACTGGGATCATATGGATTGCAACGAAACAAGGGCTTAATAAGTACGATAGTTACAACATCCATACATACTATCAGGAAAATGCAGTTGGCATTCCTTCAAATTTTATTTCGTGTTTATTAATCACAAAAAACAACCGTTTGTTTGTGGGGACTGACCAAGGTTTAGTCGAGTACAACAGAAAGTTTGACAATTTTGAACCAATTACCATTGATGGGCAAATCCTTGGATCAATTACAACTATTACAGAAAGCAGTACTGGTCAAATTCTAATTGGAACGGCAACTGGAATCTTTTCTTTTTACCCAAATCACAATAAAGTTACCAAATTCGTCTCGCTTCAGAATGAATCCACTTTTTCGATTCATGAAATGAAAGACAGTGATTTTATGGTTACTTCCAATTCCGGGCTCTACCGTATTAATTCTGATGGCGTTTTACTGGAATACTTTAATACGCAAAACACGCCAACACTTACATCGAATAGAACGTCATGCATCTTTACCGATAGTAACGGCAATTGTTGGATCGGAACTGATAATAATGGATTACTCATATTCAATGAAGAGAAAAAAACATTTGAAAAAATTCCTTTATCGAATAAAAATTTGCCTGAAAGCAGAATCGTTCGCGATATAGAGGAAGATGCGCAAGGGAACATTTGGATCGCCAGTGAACAAGGGATTTTTATTATTAATCCTGAAACTGGCGCGAATACAAACATTCAGCACTCACTGGAGAAATCGGAATACAATTTAACTGATAATGCCGTTTATTGCCTTTATCGCAGTAAAGAAGATATTATGTGGATTGGCACCTATTTTGGTGGTGTTAATTACACCATACTTAGCAATCCGAAAGGATTTTTCAATATTCATCCGGGTGACGGCGAGAATGAGCTTCGTGGAAAGGCTGTGAATAAGCTTTTTAAAGATTCAAAAAATATTTTATGGATTGCTACTGAAGACGGTGGAGTTTGTACTTTCGATACGAAAACAAAAAATATCATTAAGTATTATCAGCATTCCGAAGGAAATTCTCTTAGTTCAAACAATGTCCATTCTATTTGTGAAGATAAAAATGGTAATATGTGGTTTGGTCATTTTATGACTGGTGTTGATATTTATAATCCAACAACCGGAACATTTAGAAACATTTCGATCGTTCCCACCATTAAATATAGCTTTTCTGAAAATTCTGTGTCCTTTATTTTTCAAGATTCAAAACAACAAATATGGGTAGGAACCCGACGGGGAGTTTATCTTTATGATTACGCAAGTGAAGAATTAGTTCCGTTTAAACAGGAAGTATTTGGTAATAACTTTTTATATGATATTATTGAAGATAGCCATGGATATATTTGGTTTTGCAGAAGGTATGGAGGTATATATCGCTACAATCCAAAAAACGATGAGGTCATAACCTATAATAAGAATAATGGGTTGTCGACAAACAAAATTATTGCATCAATTGAGGATAAAACTGGTAAAGTTTGGTTCGGAACGATTGATGGTGGTGTAAATATATATGATCCGGAGTCAGATTCTTTTAGCATACTGAATATGGATGATGGGTTGCCTAATAACACTATCTATGGAATTCTGGAAGCTGCAAATGGGGATATTTGGCTGAGCACAAATCAAGGTTTATCACTGTATGATTTCAAGGGAAAAACATTTAGAAATTATAATACAGAAGATGGATTAGCTCAAATGCAATTCAATTTTAGTTCCTATTTCAAGGATGACGATGGGACATTTTACTTTGGTCACATTAATGGGTTAACTTATTTTAAACCAAAATTAGTATCAGATAATACCTATAAACCAGAAGTACTTTTTACCGATTTAAAAGTTTCAAACGAGAGCGTTCCTATTACTAATAAGGGAATCTTAACATATCCAATCAACGATACAAAAGAAATCACACTAAGCTATTTACAAAAAGGATTTACTATCGACTTTGTAGCAGTTAACCACTTTTCTTCTGGGAATAATAAATTCTATTATTACATGGAAGGGTTTGAAAATGAGTGGAATGATATGGGTAATAAAACTAGTGCAACCTATACCAATTTGCTGCCGGGTAAATATACTTTTTGGTTGAAAGCTGAAAATAACGACGGCTTTGAAAGTGCAAATATCAAAAGCCTTGAAATCCGGATTCGTCCACCATTTTATTTATCCATTGTTGCGTTTATCTTGTATTCACTGTTGTTATTGGGACTATTTTTATTTTATCGCAAAATTACCATTGAGAAAGAAAAGGAAAAGGCGGCATTGGCACTGGAAAGAATGGAAAAGGAGAATATGAGGGAGTTAAATCAGCAAAGACTTAATTTTTATACTTACATTTCTCATGAATTCAAAACACCTCTTTCAATTATTATTTCCAGCATTGAGCAACTTTTTGAAGAAGTCGAGATTTCGGATAAATTAATAATAAAGTTTCAACGACTCAGTCGAAGTGCAAAGCGACTTTCTTTCCTTTTTAATCAGTTAATGGATTTCCGTAAAATTGAAACAAAACATGCAAAGTTGGTTTTGCAAAAAGGAGACATCATTAGTTTTATTCAAGAGACTTGTATGGTTTTCTCCCCACTTTTCGATCAATCACGGGTGAATTTTGAGTTCAGATCAAATCGTGATAATTATGACTATTGGTTTGATCCGGATAAGATTGAAAAGATTATTGCCAACTTAATTTCAAATGCCTTAAAAAATACTCCAATCCATGGACAGGTAGTTTGTGACACAAAAATATTTGAAGACTCGACTAGTGAAGAACAGAAAAAACTAAAGATTTGCATCTCGGATACAGGCCGGGGAATTTCGGAAGATGAAACAAATAATCTGTTTACTCCTTTTTTTGTTAACTATAATCGTTATGAACAAAAAAGTGGTTCTGGAATTGGACTGACGCTTGTGAAAAGTTTGGTTGAATATCTTCATGGAAACATAGCTGTGAAAAGCAAACTTGGTGAAGGCACAAAATTTACCATTGAATTGCCATTGACTTACGAAGGCATCTCAAATATTAAACTGGAAAACAGCAACGAGACAATATCCAGGAGTATTGATTTGGAAAGTATTGCTGATGTTGTGCATAAACCAATACAGATAAAAGATGAAAGTGCTGAGGAAAAGGAGTTTAAAGTGCTGATTGTTGAAGATACGATTGACCTTGCTGATATATTGGTCGAGCACTACTCAAAATCCTTTAATGTAAGCTGCGCACAAAATGGTATAGAAGCGCTCGAAATTGTAAAAGACGAAGAACCTGACATAATTATAAGCGATGTAATGATGCCGGAAATGGATGGTATCAAATTTTGTAAAAGTATTAAATCAGATGAGGCAACAAGCCACATTGCAGTAATATTATTGACTGCAAAAACTTCACACGAAGATAAAATTGAGGGGTTAAAAGCGGGGGCAGAGGCTTATATTGGAAAACCATTTGATTTGAACGAACTTGATTTACATGTTCGGAATTTTATTGAGATTCGTAAAAAATTGAAAGAAAGCGTTGTTACAGGAGGAGTTATCAATCTGGAAAAACTTAACTTTCAGGATAAAGACAAAAAATTTATTGAGAAGGTTTCTAAGATTATCAACGAGAACCTTGAAAGCGAAACTTTATCTACCGAAGAGCTGGCAAAACAGTTAGGAATGAGTAAAACGTTAGTTTACCTGAAATTTAAGAAATTACTTAATATGTCAGGATCCGACTATATCCAATCATTACGTTTCAAAAAGGCGATTGAATTGATGGCAGATTCCAACCGAAATATTTCAGAAATTGCTTACGAAGTTGGTTTCTCAGATCCAAACTATTTTAGTAAGGTATTTAAGAAAGTTTATAAAAAAACTCCTACCTCATACCGAAAGGAACTGCTTATAAAATCAAGTGGTCTGAGTAAAAACTAGTTTTAAGCTGTCCTGAACGATTTTCCTCTTTTTATAAATCAAATTCCAGCCTAATCGCTTCTGTTTTTCTGAACCTTGCAGCATAAAACTAATTTAGCTATGCGAAGGTTTGCCTATAAATTTATAGTAATAATATTACTTTTTTCACTTGTTTCTCCGGGACTAAAAAGCCAGTCTTTAAATCACCTCGTTTCAACATTGTTTGAAAATGCAATTGACAGCATTGAGCCTCCACTCCCAATCATCAAACCATTATTTAATTATCATTTGCGTGATGTTGCCGTGTGTAAAGGACCGAGCCGGAAATACTATTTGACCGGAACAACAGATGATAACTGGGGAGTAGCAGAAGGTATTCGTGTATGGGAAACTTCAGATCTTGAAAACTGGACGTTGATGGGTGATGAAGGCTTTGTTTGGACGTTCGATAAAGATGCCAGTAACGATGCTCAGCGAGAGATAAAAGTAAATAAAGGTAGGTTGATTAGAGGTATCTGGGCGCCCGAAATTCACTACCTCAATAACAACTTTTGGATCACTTATTCTGTGAGTGGTGGATATGGTTCCGGGTTGCTGGTTAGCACAAGCGGGAAACCAGAAGGCCCCTATGAAGATGTAAAAAAAGATGGTGCCATGGTGAAAGGCATTGATGCAACACTTTTTAAGGATGTTGATGGTACCGTTTGGTATATCTGGGGGCCGGGTAATATGAAAAAGTTGAAACCCGATATGATGGGGTTCGCCGATGATAAGCTACCTGTTTTTCCAAAAGATGCAAATGGGAAGGAAGTCGGTTATGAAGGTGTGAATATGTATTTCAAAAATGGCATCTATTATTTAATGGCTGCCGAATGGAACTGCGAAAGTCCTAAAAAAGGTCACGTTTTTGGAAATACAGATGATAACAGGCGAACAGCAGATGGACGATACGATTGTATGATTGCCATGGCTGATAATATTACAGGCCCTTATTCGCCAGCATATATTGCCATTCCGCACGGTGGACACAACAACATATTTGATGATTTTGATGGAAATATCTGGGCTACCATGTTTGGAAATGATGAAGCAGCAGCACAGTTCCGTGAAAATCCGGCGATAGTTCAAATGAAACTGGACAATCATAAGCGATTAGTTCCTGTTATTCCTTATTCGTCAGAGGCTACAGAAGAGATGGAAGTTGTTTATGTTTCGGAAACAGGGACTAACTCTGACGGAAAGTCATGGGAAACAGCTTTTAATAAACTGCAAACTGCGGTTGATGCCGCTAAGCCTGAAACACAAATTTGGGTTTCAGAAGGGCAATATGATAATGAATTAAATATTGAAGGAAAGACAGCGCTGTATATTTATGGCGGGTTTGATGGTTCAGAGAAGTTTCTTGAAGAAAGGGAGGAAATATTAAAAACAGAAATAAACGGTGAAAAGAAAACTCCACACATTTTAACTATTCAAAACTCAGCGTATATACGTATTGATGGGATAACGATTACTGGCGGTGAAAATGGAGGGGAGATTGCCAATGGCAGTGGAGCTGGAGTTTGGATTGAAGGGGGTGGGGAGTCCATCCGTTTTGTCAATTGTACAATATCTGACAATTACGCTTCAAAAGATGGTGCTGGAATATACATCGCCAATGGGGCGAGTCCGTTATTTGTAGGTTGCGAAATAACCAACAATGAAGCACATTTAAATGGTGGAGCCATTTATGCCAATTGCAACGCTGATAATGGATATCACTCCCGTTTTTATAATTGTAACATCAGTAATAACAAAGCTCAGGCTAATGGTGGTATTGCCTGGTTTGAAACTGACCAAAAACAGACAGGCACATTGCGCTTTATAAATTGTCTGCTGAATAATAATTTCTCCTTACTTGAAGGAGGTAACATTGTTATGAACGGTGGAGCTACTTTGTTGATGAGCCATTGTACAGTGGTTAATAACAAAGGAATGTCCAAAGGGGCTGCTATTGCTCAACTCGGACGTGTACCTGCCCAAAACCGCATCATTAACTGCATCTTTTCTAAAAATTACGGGGCTTCACTATTTGTTGCTGATGCCTATTCTGGCACTGATCCAACTTCTGCGCGCAAACAACAATGGACTGAGATTCAGAATTGTGTTTTTTATGAAAATCAAACCCTGAGTTTATGCACATATTCATACAAAGCTGAGCGCTTTAAAACTATCCAGCAATTAAATGCCACAGAATGGGCAGTAGACAATGTTGATGGCGATCTTCAATTTGTAGATGCAAAGAATAACTGTTTCGCTCTCGGAAAAGGTTCTTCTGCGATAGGTGCCGGAACCTTAAAAAACGCATTCCCGATAGATGCAATTGGCGAAAAAAGATTTGAAAATTTTGATACAACAAAGGCAGATATTGATGCGGGGTGCTACATGTTTCTGAATAACTCTAACAACCAATAGAAATAAGAGTGTGATTCATATTCCAGTTTTTATGAATCAGTTTCAAGATAGTATGGAATTCAAATAGTTACAATTGTAATAACCAAATTATTCAAGCTTATGAAAAAACTTAGATTGTTACTTCAAATGTTATTTATCATTCCAGTGACATTATTCGCACAGACTAGTACGATCACTGGTGTGGTGAAAAGTGATGCAGGTGATGTGTTGCCTGGTGTTACAATTCAAATTCAAGGAACCACACAGGGGACCATTACCGATTTTGATGGTAAATATTCAATTTCGGCTCCTGCAAATGGGAATTTAGTTTTCAGTTTTATAGGATATACAGCTCAGACAATACCAATTGCCGGAAAAACAACAATTGATGTTACTTTGGCAACAGATGTTGTAGGTTTGGGAGAAGTGGTGGCCATTGGTTATGGTACCGTTCGAAAGAGTGATTTAACTGGTTCAGTATCCTCCGTCAAGGCGGAAGAGTTAAATCCGGGAGCCAATGCTTCTGTTGAACAAGCTTTGCAGGGCCGTGTTGCCGGGGTTCAAATTTCACAAAAATCGAATGAGCCCGGAGGAGGATTAAGTATAAGTATTCGTGGTTCCGGTTCTATTCAGGCTGGAAACGATCCGTTATATGTTGTTGATGGTGTAATTGTTAACAATGGTAGTGTTGCTGGTACTGGTGGTGTCGGTTTTACAGGCAACAATAATCCAAGGAACCCATTGAATTCACTAAACCCAAATGATATTGAATCACTGGAAGTGTTAAAAGATGCTTCTGCAACTGCAATTTATGGTTCAAGGGGATCCAACGGTGTTGTTATTATTACCACAAAAAAAGGGAAAAAAGGTAAACTGAAAGTTTCCTATGATGGATATTACGGTGTGCAACAGGCAGCCGAAATGCTGGATGTATTATCTCCAACAGAATATCGTGATGTTTTAAATTCAATTATTGATCAGGGGGGTGGTGATCCACTGCAACGAATTGAATCAATAGAAGGAGATGGAACCGATTGGCAGAGTTTGATTTACAGAAAAGCGGCTATTCAAAATCACAATGTTGCTTTTTCAGGTGGTAGTGATAACCTGACTTATTTTACATCATTAAACTACTACGATCAGGAAGGTTTGGTTGACGGTTCAGGAATGAAAAGGTATAATACCCGTATTAATTTGGCATATGATGAAAGCCAGAAATTAAGGGCAGGAGTAAATTTGAATGCCTCATATATTTTTGATGATTTTGCTTCAACAGGTACTGGGATTAATGAGAATGGTGGAGCCATTTATACTGCTGTCAACTATGATCCGGTAATTGCCCCTTATGATGCAAATGGAGACTATCAACGTTCCAATTTCTTTGTTGGTGATAATCCGTTGACGATTTTAGCTGGTGAGGATGCTTTTGCTGAAACATTCCGATTCTTTGGAAATACCTACCTGGAGTATTTCATTATTCCGGAATTGTCTGCACAGGTAAAAGTTGCGGGTGATGTACAAGATGTTAGAAGGGATATTTTTATTCAACCTTTTACATTGGCGGGCACAGGTACGGGTGGTATTGCAACCATCAATACTGGAAGAAAGGATTATGTTTCGGCAGAAGGTATGTTAAATTTTAATAAGAGTTTTGACGACCACAGTTTCTCTGGCGTTGTAGGTGCCACTTATGAGTATTTTCAAACCAAAAGTTTTGGTGCTGATGCACGGGGTTATGCACTTCCTGATTTGGGAACTAATGCGATTGGATCTGGTGATCCGTTATTGAACGGTGTTGGCAGTGGACGAACTCAGGCAAAATTTATTTCTTATTTGGCTCGGGTAAACTATTCGCTCATGGACAAATACCTGATTACTGCTTCTATTCGGGCAGACGGTTCGTCAAGGTTTGGACAGAATAACAAATTTGGTTATTTCCCTTCTGCGGCAGTTGCATGGAAAATGCATAAAGAAAGCTTTATGGCTGACAAGGAGTGGTTAACCACTCTAAAACCAAGGGTTAGTATTGGTAGTACCGGTAATGCAAATATTGGTAATTCTCTGGCGTTTCAAACGTTTTCAACCGGTGCTCAAATGTTATTTGGAAATGCTTATTACAGCACTATCCATCCGTCACGAATCGCAAATCCAAATTTAACATGGGAAAGAGCTGTTCAGTATGATATTGGTTTTGATTTTGGAGTATTAGACAATAGGGTAACAGGTTCTTTCGACTATTTTAACAAGGAAACAACTGATTTGCTAGTCAATATTCCCCAACCTTTGAATACAGGTTTTGGCGGTCAGGTACAGAACTTAGGTGGAGTTCGCAACCAGGGATTAGAGCTTTCTTTAAGCTGGGATGTCATACGATCCGGAAATGTTGATTGGAATCTTTCGGGAAATATTTCAACATTGAAGAACGAAGTTTTAAATATTGGTGATCGTGGAGATATCATTCGTGGTGCAATGTCTCAGATACCTGACTTCTCAATTATCACTCCTGGTGAGGCGTTGGATTCGTATTATGGCTACATTGTTGATGGTATCTGGCAGACGGGTGATGATTTTAGTGTGACAAATAATAATGTCAGCCCTGGAGATATTAAATTCAGGGATATAAATGACGACAAAACAATTAATGCTGATGACCGAACGATTATCGGTAAACCAATACCCGATTTAACCTGGGGATTAACCAGTAACCTTAAAGTGAAAGACTTTACTTTGGATATTGTTATGCAGGGTGTTCAGGGAGTTGATAAGCTTAACGCTAATTTGGCTAATTCAATGTTCCCAAATAACTTCAGGCAAAACAGAATTGCAGAGCCGCTTCTGGAAAGATGGACCCCGGAAAATCCAACCAATAAGTATCCTTCTTTTGTGAACCCGCTTGCTTCCGGTGGAACTTCTGCTTTAGTAAGTTCCTTAACCGTAGAAGATGCTTCATATATAAGATTACAATCAGTTAGGTTAGGATACAATGTGCCTGTTAATGATTTGAAGATGTTCAGTAAATTATCACTCTACGTGACCGCCCAGAACTTGTTTACAATTACAAATTACCTGGGAACTGATCCAGCAGCAAATGCCAGTGGAAGTAATACTGCAGCAATTGATTTTAATGCATACCCTCTTCCTCGTACCTATATGGTTGGTTTAAATATCGAATTTTAAAAAATAGCTAATATGAAAAATAAAACATTCAAACATATATTTGGGATATTGCTTCTATTGTTGGCAACAATTTCTTGCGAAGACAAACTGGATTTATCCCCTGTTGATGAGTTTGCCCCTGAAAATGCACTGCAGACAAAAGCCGGTATTGAAGCCTTACTGTTTTCTGCATACAATGGATATAGTCTGGGATCTCCGATACGAACTGAAATCTTAATCAATGAAGTAACTACAGATGTTGGTCGCGTACGAATAGGTGCTGTTGAGAGGGAAATGAAGCCGTTTATGGATTTCAACTGGACTTCCTCAACTAACCATATAGAAGGATTATTTTGGGGCGGGAGATATTCAGCAATTAGAGATGCAAATACATTGCTGGACAATATTGAAAACTCCGATGTAGAAGAGTCTTTCAAAAAAATGGTCATTGCAGAAGCCCGATACATTAGAGCATTTGAATATGCTTATATGTACAAATATTTTGGACCGGTTCCACTCAGGATCACTACTGATTTAACGGTTCAACCAAAAGAACTTGGACTTCCAACCGAGGAAGAATTTCGAACCTTTGTTGAAACCGAGTTAACCGAAGCTGCTGCAGATTTATTGGATCCAACAGCACAAACGCAAGTGTCAAGAGCAACAAAAGGTATGGCTTACGCTGCGCTTACAAAATTTCTGATGAACACGAAGCAATGGAGTAAAGTCGTAAGTGCTACTCAATCACTAATGAGTCTTAATTATTATGAGCTTTTTCCAAGTTACAGGGCGACCTTTTTTATTGAGAACGAGCCGCAAAATAACCCGGCAAACAAGGAAATAATAGTAACGTGGTCACTAACCAATGAGGGCGGTTATAACAACGATTATCAAAACGGTGCTTTTCCTCCCGGATTCAGAAGAACAGACAACGTTCCTGAATTTGAATGGACCACAAGTATGGCTAACTGGCCTACACAATTTAGTTTGCGAGACGAGTTTGTAGATTCCTTTGATCCAAATGATGACCGGAAAAACGCAATTGTGGAAACTTATTACAATGCAGGTGGAAATCTCGTAAATTTAAGAACAGCAAACACCGATAATAGCCGGGCACTTAAGTTTTTTGATAATAATCAGACTGGAAATTTCAGTGGTGCAGATGTCCCATACATTCGTTATGCTGATATTCTGTTATGCAGAGCTGAAGCATTAAATGAAGTGAACGGACCAACACAGGAAGCGGTTGATTTAGTGAACATGGTGAGAACCAGAGCTGGAGTTGCTACCTATACTTTAGCTGACGTGGGAAGTAAAGATTCGTTTAGAGATATGATCCTGATGGAGCGCGGATGGGAACTATTTGGTGAAGGAAAACGCCGGGAAGACCTGATTCGTCATGGGAAATTCCTTCAGTATGCTGAAAACAGGGGATTGACAACATCGGCTAAGCAAGTTTATTTCCCGTATCCATTGGCAGAGGTGGATGCAAACCCTGCGCTTGATCAGAGAGAAGGCTATTAATATTTCTGAATTGTTTAGTTATTAAGGGTTGCATTGGTGAACTTCGGGTGCAACCCTTTCTTTTCAATTTTTCTCTTTTGTGTATCCGTTAAGCGGTTCCAAACCGCTAACAAGGATATCAAAAAATCAAATACAATGAATTTTATGAAAACAGTTTTAGAGAGGACCTTGATGATTTGCTTGATATTGACTTCGTTATCGACGGAAGCACAGGAGATCGGAGTCAATTTTAATGAATCCTTGTTTCATGCCGAAGATGTTGCAAAACTGGGTATAACCAAAACCATCTGGGTTCGAGGTTTTTTTGACTTTTTTCAGTATTACGAAAACCAGGATAGATTGACGGATATTGATGATCAGCTGGAAGACTTTCTACTCTTAAAAAGCGCTGGATATAAAACAATTCTGAGTATTAAATGGAATTTTCATAACAAATCGTATCCAGATACCACAAGTGCCGAAATTGCTGCTTATAATGAATTTCTTCAGCACTTTTTGGATCGTGTTTGGGAAAAAATCAACATTGTTGTGGTTGGTAACGAGCCATTCATTGAATCGATGAATAATGAGGAACGAAATACAAAATTGCCTCTGTTTTACCAATACATGTGTAACAGGGTACACGATTACAGAAGCGGGAAAGAGGAAATTCCGATATATTTTGGCGCGTTTAATCGTTTATATGATAACTATCGCGATACCGAAGGTGTTCTTAAAATGCTGGAATTTGTAAAAGAAAAATCGTGGGTAGAAGGAATTGATTTACACATTCATCATAAAACGAACGACGAAATCGTTTCAATGTATAGTTATGCCGATGCCAGAATTAGGGACGATCAGAAAATTTTGCTCACTGAATTTTCAATAGTTTTTTGGTGGCAGGATTATATCAGAGATCCGATTCCGTCCGAATTTGCTTCGAAGTATGGCTATTCAGCTGATATGTTGGTGCATCAGTATATTTACCTTGCATTGAACGATCGGCGTCCAAAAGAAGAATGGGATGACTTCCTGAGCATGAGCCCATGGTTTGAGCAAAGGAAACACTATCTGTGGGAAGTTTATGAGCTTTTGTCACAGTACGAATCTTTCAATGTTGCTACTTATTCGTACCAGATTAGCTGGGGCACAAATTTCGACGGAAATTCAGTTCCCTGGTTGCTTAATAATTTAATTGCAGCAGTTACAATTAAGGATGATCCTGAAACAGGAGAGAAGCAGTTTAATTATGCTTTCATCGATGATTTCTTCAAAATTCAGGAACAAACTGCTCAAGAGGAAGAAACACCGTTACCGCCGGACCCGACAAAGATTTTTATGGAGTTTGGCTTTGATGAGAACCTTGCAGATGCTTCGCCTGAAGATGTCGAATTCAACCTTATCAAGGGAACAGAGTCTTATACTGATGGGAAATTTGGGAAAGCATTAAGTTTTAACAATACCGCTTTTGTTACTGCGCAAGATGCTTTAATAAATGTAGGATCAGAAAACAGTACACTTGGAGTATGGGTGAAAATGGATCAGTCGACCAGCGTTGCCAATGCTGGGATGACCATACTGCACCAAAAAG
Source organism: Sunxiuqinia sp. A32 (assembly GCF_052690465.1). Lineage (NCBI taxonomy): Bacteria > Pseudomonadati > Bacteroidota > Bacteroidia > Marinilabiliales > Prolixibacteraceae > Sunxiuqinia > Sunxiuqinia sp. A32. The sequence goes on along the minus strand of NZ_JBQYLI010000019.1, from coordinate 5,170 downwards.
ATCCTGCAGGTGGCACTCCTCCCGGTAGGATTATGATGGAAATATTGGATGGAGATATGCCAGCGTCATTCGAAAGTGGTATTAGGGCTCAAAGTTTTGATGTTATTGAGCCGGGAATTTGGTACCATATAGCTATTGTTCACGATGCTGAAAAAGGAATTAAGAGTATATATGTAGATGGAGAGTTAAAAGGAATCTCAGCTTTTGGTACAGAACAATCGTTAGGACCATTTGTAATGGGTGCTTTTAAAACGGAGGAGAGGGCTTATCTTTATGGGAGCTTAGACGAACTCTTTTGGACGCGGGAAGTACTTGGTCCAAAACAAATCAAGGCAATCATGAGTAATGGCATTGCCAATAGTTTTGGGGGGCAGGAAACGGCTGTTTCTACCATTTTACATAAATCAGACTTTAAGCTTTTTTATCCTAATCCTGCAGTAAAAAGTATTAAGTTTACTGGGGAGGTGCTGGAACAAAAAGGACAATTTCAATTATTCGACATAAATGGTACGGCAGTAACAAGCCTGCAACCTGTTCGTACAGGTGAGATAAAACTTGAAAACCTTTCAACCGGAATGTATTTTATGAAGATAATAGCTGAAAAAAGCGCTTATTCAGATAGATTAATTTTGACAAACTAACTGAGTTCTGCTGAGGGAAAGTATCTAATTAAAAGGATGCAATCCTCTTTGTTCTATACGATTAATTGAAAGATCATTTTACATAATTCTAAAACCTATGCTATGAAACCATTAAAACTTATTTCGATTTTTCTGTTTTTGTTGTTTTATGTTCCTCTAACTGGCCACGGACAGTCACGAAATGACTTAAATGTGCTTAAGATTGATTTTGCCAACTCCAAAAAAGTTTCTCCAATTGAGTATGGTTGGCACTATGAGGAAATTGGCATGATTGGAGAAGGTGGTCTTTTTGCAGAGATGGTTCGTAACCGGGCTTTCGAGGAAGCAAACCCGCCAAGAGGTTTGGAAGTTGAAAACGGTTATTATGCCAATGTTCCAAATCCAACTGAAAATCCCAGAAAAAAAGCTTACTTGATAGATCCGCTAGTGGGATGGAGCAAATTCCCTGAAAATAACAAAGACATTGAGCTTGCTGTTGTTGATACCAATCCGCTAAATGAATTTAATCCTCATTCTTTGCAAATCGAATTAGGCGGAGGTACTACTGGTACTTCCGGTGTTGTAAATAACGGTTTCTTTGGGATGTATTTTAAACAAGGCAATTTGTATAAGCTATCGTTTTATTCAAGGGGAGAGGAATTTGATGGAAGCTTAAATGTATTTTTGTGCGATTCAACAGGCGAGAAGATTTCAAATGTATTTGAAGTTAAAAGCTTGACAGGTGAATGGGATAAATATTCAGCTGTTTTCGAAGCTAAAAAATCAACCGATACAGGAATCCTGTATTTCGAGCCTAAGGGTACCGGCAAACTGTTTTTGGATGTTGTCTCAATGTTTCCTGGTGACACTTGGGATGATGGTAAGTCTGTATTCAGGGCTGACATAATGAGAAACCTGATTGATTATGCGCCTGATTTTCTTCGTTTCCCCGGAGGCTGCTTGGTTCATGGGGTAAATGTTGAAACCATGTATCGTTGGAAAGAAACCGTTGGAGATATTGCGGAACGGCCTGGAGCTTGGTCAAAGTGGTCTCCAAATTATCGAACTGACGGATTAGGGTACCACGAATTTTATGAGTTGTGCGAATACCTGAATTGCGATGCAATGTATGTAGCTCCAGCAGGCTTGGCCTGTTCTTTTTGGTTGTTTAAGGCTGATGAAAAAGACGAGTATCTTCATTTTGATGTTGATGTTCAGGACTATATACAGGATGCGTTGGACGCCATTGAATATGCGATTGGCCCGGTTGATTCGGAGTGGGGAAGTAAACGCGCAGCAAATGGACACCCAAAGCCATTTCCGTTAAAATATATTTCAGTTGGTAATGAAGATTTTGGCCCAACCTATTATCGTAATTATGATGCATTTTATCGTGCTGTCAAAATGAAATATCCACAGTTGAAAATTATTGCAAACAGCATGGTTGGAGAAAGTAAAGATGCAGATATGAAGAGGGAACGGATTCCTGAGTTTGTTGATCCTTCAACCATTGATATTTTTGATGAGCACTACTACAAAGATGTTCCCTGGGTGATTGAAAACTATTACAAGTTTGATCAATATCAACGCCCGGGACCAGATATGTTTATTGGCGAATTGGGAATCAGGGGAAGGCATCCTCTTGATGTGTTAGGGGAGGCCGTTTTTATGACAACAATGGAACGCAATGCCGACCTAAATCCAATGATGGCTGATCGTCCGCTAATGCGTAATTGGGATTTTGTGGGAGGCAGAGGTAACCCACTGTTTTTCCATACGAACTCAACAAGTTTTAAGACTTTTAATTATTACATGTCCAAGCTTTTTCGAGATAATAAGATAGATATTTGGTATGAATCGAAAAACCTGATAGGTGAAAGCGAAAAAAAACTAGATGAGAACTATTTGTTCTCTTCTGCTGGATTTGATTCACAAACGAATGAAGTTGTGATAAAAGTTGTGAACTTACAGGAGAAAAGTATTTCATCGAAGCTTAAGATTGGAGATGAAAGCAAAACTATTGATGCAACGATAACAATACTGAGCAGTGATGGATTAGTGAAAAATACCCCGGAACGTCCTTATGCTGAGTATCTGCATGTCGAGGATGCTCAATTAAACCTTCAGGGTGAGCACGTTTTTCAACCGAAATCGCTGACCGTTATTCGATTTAAGTCTCTGTAGAACTTGTTTAAAGGAATTATTTGATTTGAAAATCATTAATTTTCAAGAATTGGAGCGTTGAAACAGATGAAGAGTAAAACAAAGAATATAATTATTCAATCGATATTTTATGTCGTTTTTATATCTCTTTTTACCTTGCTTGTGATTAGTATATTCTTCTTATTCTAAACTTATCAATTATGAAATCTTTAAAAATATTCGTTCTGATATTTTGCCTGTTTACTATAAATTCTGCTGTTGGGCAGGTTCGTATAACAGTAAATGCCGACAAAAAGGATCAACCTATATCTCGAAATTTATTTGGATTGTTTACAGAACATCTGGGCCGCAATGTGTATCAGGGAGCATGGGCGCAGGTAGTAGAAAATCCTGAGTTTGTTGCAGCGAGCTATTGGCCGGTTAGGGACTATGGAAACAGGATGGAAAGAAACCTGCGACAATTCCAAAAAAACTTTAATCTTACTTCTTTAATTGATGATTCGGAGAATGGATTTGCGGCATTTTGGGCTTCATCCGGAAATATAAAAGGAAGATTGTTAAGCGAAGGTATTCTCGACTTTCAGCAGGTAAAAACGGGGAATGAGAAAGGTTATATTCAGACTGGTGTATTTCTTCCTATTCATCGAACTGCAGGATATGAAGTGACATTAAAAGCACGTTCAGAAAATCAAACGGAAGTTGTTTTGCAAATTTTAGATCTCAATGAAACCTTATTAGGGGAAACCACTTTTGAATTGACCCCTGCTTGGCAATCAATAAAAAGTAAAATCAATCTTAGCTTAGCTGCTCACCAAATGGGCGATCCTTATTTAATGCGTTTGGTTGTTAAACCAAATTCAGTTACTGAATTTTCCAGAATATTGAGTTTCCCGGATGATCATATTGATGGCTGGGAGCCTGAGCTGGTAGCATTACTAAAAAGCATGAAGCTTCCTTTGCTTCGTTTTCCTGGTGGTAATTTTGTAAGTGGCTATCATTGGATCGATGGCGTTGGGCCGATTGATCAGCGACCGGTACTTCCAAATCCTGCCTGGCATGGAATGGAGTGGAATCATGTTGGAACGGATGAATGGATTAACTTATGTAGATTGATAGGAGCAGAACCCATGATTTGCGTAAATGCTGGCAATGGAACTGCTGAGGAGGGCGCAAATTGGGTGAAATATTGTAATGATCCGGCCAGCACTCCGATGGGGAAATTGAGAGCTGGAAATGGACACAAAGAACCTTTTAACGTAAAAATATGGGAAGTAGGTAATGAACTTTGTGGTGATTGGCAGATTGGTTTCACTGATGGAGATGATTATGCAAGACGCTATGCAATGTTTGCCCCAGAGCTCCTGAAAGCAGATTCGAGTATTTCATTAATTGCAAATGGATTGATCAAGGTGTTGGAGAAATCTGAATTAATCACCCGGGGAATTGATCCGAATTGGAATTATAAACTGATGGAATATAATGGAGATTTGGTGAGGTCAGTTTCGGTTCATTCATTGGTTGGAAGAGCAATCGATGAAAATGCTGATCCTGTTGAAGGGTGGAAAGATTTAGTGGCGTTTGTGGACAATTACCCGGATTTTTTGCATGAATTGGTTGTTGAGCCGATGCAGAAGGCGAATGTGGAACCTAAAATTGCTATTACAGAGCTAATGGATTGGCCACAGCCGCCTTCAGTGGGTAATGTCACCAGTATCAGCGGAGCATTGTGGTATTCGGGAATTATTAATACCTGCATTCGAAGTGAAGGACTTGTCGAATTGGTAACCCGATCTGCACTGATGAACCATGGTGGTGGATTAAGGAAAGATCGTGGCTTAATTTATACCCAGCCTGTGTATTGGAGTCAATTTATGTATTCAAGCCAGCCCGGAACCATTCCGTTAAGCGTGGAGACGATGGCGCCAACATTTAACAGTTCAGGGGAATATGTTATCAAGGGAGAGAACATTCCGGTGGTTGATGCAGTTGCTCTTCTGGATGAAGTTGGGAATTCCACTTCAGTTTTTATCTGTAATCGGGATGCGAACACATCACAAGAAATAAATCTGGTGATTGATGGGTTTGTAGCCAAAAAAGATGCAGAGCTTGTGATGATACAAAGTAGCAATCTAGCCCTTAGGAATAGCTGGGAAGAACCTGAGAATGTTTCTCCTGTATTCGATAAAATTTCAGTGAAAGGAAATAGGATCAATTATACAATTCCTCCATTGGCGTTGGTTCGAATTATACTTGAAGTTGACTAATCCTTGAATAAAAATCAGGATTATTAATTAGATAATGCAAAAGGATGAGGCTGTCTCAAAAGAGATGGCCTCTTTTTATTTTCAGCGAAGAGTGGGAAAAAGATTGAAAGTTATCAATCTTCG
>NZ_JBQYLI010000018.1:0-118632 GCF_052690465.1 Sunxiuqinia sp. A32 | reverse complement strand
GATTGATAACTTTCAATCTTTTTCCCACTCTTCGCTGAAAATAAAAAGAGGCCATCTCTTTTGAGACAGCCTCTTCATTATCAATATTTTAGAATCCTACTCTTTCGAAAACGAGTATGGGAAATCAGCGTCCTTAGTTCCACGTTTTTTGTTTGGTTTCGCTCCCATATCAAAGTTGATTGTTGCTCCTTTTTGAAGTTCGTCATAATTAAAGAAGTTCTTACCATATGACTTGCCATTCATTTCAATAGACTGAATGTATCGATTATCTGCACTGTTATTTGGTGCCGTAATTTCAATCTTATTGCCATTTTCCAGGGTTACAGTAATTTCCTTGAACAATGGTGCTCCAATTACATATTCAGGAGTTGCAGGTGCAACCGGATAGAAGCCCATTGAACTGAAAACATACCAGGCAGAAGTTTGTCCGTTATCTTCGTCACCACAATATCCATCAGCCTGTGGAGAGTATAAACGATTCATTACTTCTCTTACCCAATGTTGAGTTTTCCATGGTTCCCCAGCATAATTGTACAGGTATATCATGTGTTGTATTGGCTGATTACCGTGTGCATAGTTACCCATATTCATAATTTGCATCTCACGAATTTCATGAATAACGCCACCGTAATAAGAATCATCAAAAATTGGAGGAACAACAAACACAGAATCCAACATCGTAACGAATTCTTTTTTACCGCCCATCAAATCAATCAAGCCTTGCACATCATGGAAAACTGACCATGTATAGTGCCAGCTATTTCCTTCAGTAAAAGCATCACCCCATTTAAATGGACTAAAAGGAGTCTGAAAACTTCCATCTTCATTACGACCTCTCATCAAGTTGTTTTCCTTGTCAAACACATTCTTGTAGTTCATCGCACGTTTAGCGAAAATCTCAATTTCCTTTTCTGGTTTTCCAAGAGCTTTTCCCAACTCGTATACACAGTAATCTGCAAAAGCGTATTCCAATGTGCGAGCCACATTTTCATTCACACCTACATTGTAAGGAACATATCCAAGCTTGTTGTAATAATCAACTCCGTAACGGCCAACCGAAGTAAGTGGCCCGGCAGTATTTGTATTTTTAACAACCGCTTCCCAAAGTGTTTCAATATCATAACCGCGTAATCCTTTCAGATAAGCATCGGCAATTAAGGTTGCAGAATTGGATCCAATCATACAATCGCGGTGGCCAGGGCTTGCCCATTCAGGTAAGAATCCACTTTCCTTGTAGGTATTCGCCAAGCCTTCCTGAATCTTTTCGTTTAATGATGGATACATCAAATTGAAAAATGGGAATACTGCTCTAAAAGTATCCCAGAAACCATTGTCGGTAAACATGTAACCTGGAAGTACTTCTCCATTGTAAGGGCTGTAGTGAACAACGTCTCCATTTGCATCAAACTCGTAAAACTTACGTGGAAAAAGTAATACACGATATAAGGCTGAATAGAAAGTCTTAATTTGATCATCTGTTCCTCCATTAACGGCAATACGGGAGAGTTCTTTGTTCCAAATAGCTGCTCCTTTTTCTTTAACCTGATCAAAGGTATCGTTACCCAATTCTTTAAGATTGCGTTCAGCTTGCTCGTAACTAATAAATGAAGAAGCTACACGAGCATGAATTTGCTCACCCTTTTTAGTTGTAAACTTTAGAGCAGCACCAACATGGTTTTCTTCCAATTCACTTTTACCCTCAACTACGTGATCTTTACTCCACACATTACTTTCAACAAAAGGCTTGTCAAAAATAATGACGAAATAATTTTTAAAATTATCAGGCACTCCTCCACTATTGCGAGTGGTGTAACCAATAATTTTATTTTCTGAAGGAATAATTTTCACATACGATCCGCGATCAAAAGCATCAACCAATACATATGAACTTTCATTTTCAGGGAAAGTGAAACGGAACATGGCTGCACGTTCGGTTGGTGTAATCTCTGTTACAACATCGTAATCGGCAAGGTAAACTTTATAAAAATGTGGTTTTGCGGTTTCTGCTTTATGCGAGAACCAGCTGGCACGATCTTCTCCTTTAATTTTCAACTCTCCCGTTAATGGGAAAAGAGAAAACTGTCCATAGTCATTAATCCATGGACTTGGTTGGTGAGTTTGTTTAAATCCCTGGATTTTGTTGGCATCGTATCCATATACCCATCCATCACCCATTTTGGCTGTTTGAGGAGTCCAAAAATTCATTCCCCAAGGCAAGGCAATCGCAGGATATGTATTACCTGTTGAAAGTTTAAATTCGGAATCAGTTCCCATCAATGTATTCACATAATCAACGGGCTGCAAGTTTTGTGCTCCAACTTCATGCGCAGTCACACAAAATAGCACTGCAACAAAAATAGCTAATTTTCTAATCATGGTTATTTCTACTTTTTAGTTATAAGACCAAGATTTTATGACTAATTAGTCGTTCTAAAATCTGGTTTAGGCATAAATTAATATTACTACTTGATATTTTCGTTCAAAGTAAATAAATACTCTCTAATGGAGAAAATTTTCTATCAATCCATTAATAATTTGAATGGGGCCTTGCGTCGGCGGCAACTCCAAATTCTTTGTTTGGAACTGACCCCATTACAAACTTCAGCTCCCCGCCATTCATAAGATCTGCGTGTGATATGTACGATTTTTCATACTTCTCTCCGTTGAGTTCAACAGACTGTATGTAGATATTTTCATCCGTATTATTTTCTGCAAAAATTTTGAAAACTTTCCCTTCTGGAAGTGTAAGTTCAACTTCATCAAACAATGGACTTCCAAATACGTAATTTCCATTTGCAGGGTTTACCGGATAAAATCCCATGGAAGAAAGAATGTACCAAGAAGACATTTGTCCACAGTCTTCATTTCCACTCAATCCATCAGGCTGGTCAGAATACATGATATTGCAAATTTCGCGAACCTTTTCAGCTGTTTTCCATTGCTGACCAACATATGCGTACATGTATGTAATATGATGACTTGGTTCATTTCCATGTGCATATTGCCCAATTAAACCGGAAATATCAGCCGAAGCTCCTTCAACCTTAACAGATTCGATTGTAAACAAACTATCCAATTTGGTGATAAAAGCCTCTTCACTGCCAAATAGTTCCACTAAACCTTCAACATCCTGAGGAACCAACCAGGTATACTGCCATGCATTTCCTTCACAGTAGTCATCATTCCGATGCTGCGAAGAAATAGGGCTAAATGGACTTCTCCATTGTCCATCCGCCATCTTTCCTCGCATGAACTGATTCGTTTTATCGAAGTAGTTTTTATAGTACTTTGCTCTTTTTGAGAATACTTCAAAGTCTTCAGTTTTCCCCAGTTTTTTAGCCATTGCCGCAATACACCAATCATCAATTGCGTACTCCAATGCCCGTGCAACTGATTCCACCTGACTATCTGCAGGGATGTACTGAATATCTTTAATGTAGTCTAAACCTCTTTCATCTCTCATAGCAGAAGCTTTAATTGCTTCAAATGCCAGTTCGGCATCAAACCCATCAAAACCTTTTAAGTAGGCATCAACAATCACAGGAACAGCATGATATCCCACCATGGTATTTGTTTCACATCCCATTAAATGCCAAACCGGTAATTTTCCCTGCTGCTGATAAATTGACAACATCGTATTGACAAAATCATTCACTCTTTCTGGCTGTACAATCGTAAATAAAGGGTGAGCTGCACGATAGGTATCCCATAAAGAAAAGGTAGTGTAGTTCTTAAATCCAGGATTGTTATGGACCTCTTTATCAGTGCCTCTATAGTCACCATTCGCATCATTAAATAGCGATGGTGCAATCATGCTGTGATAAAGTGCCGTATAAAAGATCTTCTTATTTTTCTTATTTGAAGTCGAGATCCGAACTTTTGCCAATTCGTCATTCCAACTTTTCTGCGCCTCATCTTTCACTTTTTCAAAATCCCAATGATTAATTTCAGCAAGCATATTTTGAGCAGCACCATCGGTACCAACAGGTGAAATTGCAGTTTTCACCAGCAATTCGCCATTCCCTTCAAACTCAATAATTGCACGGCTGCTTCCTTTTTCATCAGAATCAGCTACTATTTCAAACTTAGTTATTGGTTTTGAAAATTCAGTAACAAAATATAACCGCTGATCGTTTGCCCATCCACTGGAAAAACGACTTCCTTTAATCGTCTTTTCATCAACTTGGTCTATGATTCCTTCGGTTAATCGATCCCATCCGGTTCCATAGTTCAAATCAATAATTACCTGTGAATTTCCCTCTCCCTGATAATTGTATTTATGAAACCCAACTCTTTCAGATGCCGTCAATTCAACATCAACTTTGTGCCTATCTACATGAATACTGTAGTATCCCGGAGCTAAAACCTCATCGCTATGTGAATATTTCGCTTTCCAATCGAAAGGATTATCAGCATTGGCATTTGGTTTATAGTCACCTGCAACAGGCATCATTAAAATATCACCGAGATCACCAATTCCAGTACCACTCAGTTGAGTGTGAGCAAATCCTATTAATATTGAATCGGAATAATGATAACCGGAACACCAGTCCCATCCTTGTGTCTCGTTGTTTGGACCGAGCTGAACTGCACCAAAAGGAACACTGGCACCAACAAAAACATGCCCATGTCCGCCTGAACCAATATATGGATCAACATAATCAACTAACTTCTCTGAACCGTTTTTCTCCTGAGCGCAGGAAAATAACATAGCGATACCCGCTAAATAATAAATTGCATTTTTGAATCTCATAGTTATATTTTAACGCCTGAACACCTATTTTCCCTAGTAAAAAAAATTCAAGCCTATTATTAATTTGCAAATTGAATGCCACACAATAACTAGTACGAATATGAATAGCCTATTTACTCAATGGTCTGTAAAAATTATTAAACCCGAAATTCATATAATATGAAATCCGAGTTTAATACTTAGTAAAGCTTAATTTAAATTGACGACGTTAAGCACGTATAAATAAAATCTATTTCATTCACCCTCAAAAATGAGTGTCAATTCCTATTTAAATGTTACACCAAGAGTAACAATTTCATGAGGTTTTATTTTAACTGAAACAGTTTTGCCATCAGAACTGGCAGTTGCCGCATCTGCTAATGGAAACTCCAATAAATTTAAACGACGAGTTGTCTTCACTGATTTTGGCAATGAAAGAGTAACTGTCTTCTCGTTTCCTTCCACTTCGACTAAACGAATTACCATTTCTTCGCCTTCTTCAGCTTGCTTCAAACCTGTCATATAAACACCAGGAGCATCTAAAGAGATGAAAGATTCTTGCTCGGGGCGAGTGGCATGATCTTTTACCAATGCCAGTGATGGTGGTTCGTTTGCAACAACAGGAACATTAAAATCATCCCCTTCTGCCCAAACACCATTTGTCCAGTCTCCGGAGTGAGGGAACAATGCATAGCTAATTCGGAATTTACCCAAATTCGGATAAATATCAGGTGATCCTGCAGCACGCATCAAGGTCAAGCGCAGATCGCCATTGTGATATGAATGTCCATACTTGGTTTTATTCATCAAAGCAATACCAACATTACCATCAGTAACATCTACCCATTTTTGAGCTGGAACTTCCAATCCCTGGTCTTTCTCAGCGTCAACTCCATAGGCATCTCTATGAGTAAGTGATAAAGGAGCGTCTTCCCCATTTATTTTACCATCTACCGGACGTTCTGCAACATCAAAAGGAACCTGAGAATAGAACTTTGTATTTTCCAATGCCAATGGGAAAATTGCTCTTAACATGGGTGAGTCAGTAGAATCTGTTCCTGTTTCCAACCAACGAACCTCCATATCGTATCCAATACGCGGATAAGATTTGTACAAATAAGTGCGTTCTATAAACCTTGAATTTCCCCAGGTTTTTACGGTCTCAATACAAACTCGAACCGGACCGCTCTCAACAACACGAACACTTTCCACATTCGTTACATCTTCTTCTTTTACGGTTTGATTGATTGTCCACGACTTCATCCCACCTTTCTTGTCTTCGAGATATATTTTCAACTTGTTAAGCTCTCCACCATCCTTGACATACTCAGTATTGGTCCTCTTATCAAACAAGCTTACAATAGCACCTTTTTTCATATCAAATTTCACTTTAAAGAAATCAGTTTCATAGGTGTTATCTGACATTTTCATAGGTGTATTATATTCCCCTTTGTCTGTTACATCAACATAGTACGTTTTATATCCTCCGGCAGGGAAATCCTCATCGATGAATTGAACTTTTGTAGTATAACCAGGAGGCGTTGGTTTTGAATATACGATCTGTGCAGGATACGAATTTCCATTTCCATCACGCACCAAAACGGTTCCTAAATTGTCACCTGGATCATATTCTTTGTTTCTGAAATCTGTTGCCAGGAAATTTACATCTTTTCGACCTCCAGAATTTGGATCATTCTTGTCAACCGGCCAAAAAGCCTCACCATAGTAATTAGCACCCCAGGTTGCTACCTTAACGGATACTGGCTCCTCATGAGAATATACAGTCGCTTCAACAATTGTTTTGCGTTTTGTTGGAAACAAATTGTATGCAACCACAGGTTGTCCCAATCCTTTTTGAAAATTAACTTCATCTGCCATTTTCCAAAAAGCTTTGTCCTTCAATTCTTTTGATTGACGTAAAACTTCAGAATATCGAGCAACCGCTTCCTTATTGGCTTCGTTTATAGCAGATCCTGGAAGAATATCGTGGAACTGATTAAAAGTCACCGTTTCCCACAAATTTCTGATTTCATCTGCAGGATATTTATCTCCATTCAACCAGCGAAGTGTATTAAAATATTCGGTAGCAAATAAAGAGTTCTCACTATTTCTGTTTCCTTCTTTAATATCTGCAACAGTTGTGTAACATCCTTCAAAAATGAATTGCATTTCCCCTTCATGAGTAGGTCGTCCATCCATTTCATTTTCCAACTTGTGGAAGAAATTACCTGCAGTTGTAAATTTAACAGCTGGATAGTCTGTTAATTTATCTAACTCATGAACCTTATCAATATTTGCACGGGTTGGACCGCCACCATGATCACCCACTCCGGTAATTTGAAGAAGTCGGTGCTTGTCAGGAACGATCTTTTCCAATTCATCTTTCAAATTATCTGTAATATTTCCGTTATAAGTATTATTTCCGTAACACAATACTTTTGAGTCATCAGGACCTTGCCACCAAAAACTTCCCATATAAGGCTTGCATCGGTGGAAATAGAAGTAGTCACAATTTGCCAATTGTAAAATTTGAGGCAACTGTGACACATGTCCGAAATTATCTGGAAGCCATCCAATTTGAGCCATTTGACCAAAGCGACTTTGAAAATAGCGCTGTCCCATCAAGAAGGTGCGTGCCAATGCTTCCCCAGAAGACATATTAGTATCACCTTCAGTCCACATTCCTCCGGCAAGTTCCAATCGACCTTTTTTCACATATTCCTGCACTCTTTTAAATAACGCCGGATCAACCTTTTCCACAAATTTATAAACGGCTGCCTGGCTTTGTAACATTGTAAAATCAGGAAATTCATCCATAAATGCGACTGTCTGACGTAAGTTGTCATTACACATTTTCATGGTTTCTGAATAGGTCCATAACCAGTTCATATCCATATGGGCGTGTCCAACCACATGAATGGTATCCTGCAAATAACTGGATTCTTTACTCACCTCAGACTTTGATTCTTTCTCCGGGTTTCCTGCATATCCGGTAAAAAACAGAAGCATAAATGCCACCAAAAGTGAAATTTCAATTTGTTTTCTCATGTTATTAGTTTTATCGGTTAAGGTTTAATTTAGATCATAGATTCTATAATCAGATTTCACGAATTGCTTCGTACATAGCAACAATATTTTGAGGAGGAACATCCGGCATGATATTATGCACTGTGTTAAATACAAAACCTCCATCAACATAAAGAGCGTCTAAATTTCTCTTTACATGTTCTTTTACTTCTTGGGGAGTGGCCAAATTGAGAACACTTTTTGTGTCTACTCCTCCTCCCCAGAATGTCAGTTCTCGTCCAAACTCATTTTTCAATTTGCCTGGATCCATATTTACGGCATTTATCTGCACAGGGTTCAAAATATCAAACCTTGCTTCAATTAGCCTTGGGATTAATTCATAAATTCCGCCACAAGAGTGAAGCATAGTTGCCGCAGAGGAATGATTTTTTACAAAATCGCACATTTGTTTATGTCTCGGAAAGAAAAATTCATCGTAGGTTTCAACCGGAATAAACGGACCATTATTGGTTCCTAAATCATCACCAAATTTTATAATATCAACGAGGTCACCAACTGAAGAACAAACGTGATCCAGAAAATCAAGATGCCGTTCCATAATTGCATCCAGAAAACGATGCACTTCTTCCGGAGATAGATATAAATCCATTAGAAAGTTATCCATCCTTCTAAGAAAAGTCCCCCATTCAAAAAGATTACAACCAACGCCTATAAGAATGGCTTTATTTGTTTTTGATTTGACTTCAATAGTCTTTTCACGGAGTTTTTCCCAAAACCCATCATGTGAAATCCAATCCCATGGAGTAAATCCAAAAGCCCCCCAAACTGTTCGATTCATATCATCTCCCATTTTGGAATAATCAGTGGGGTAACCATCCTGATAAGGAAAAACAGTTTGATCAAAGAAGGTGGCTCCAGATGGCATTCTGCCAACCACTTCTCCCAGATTGTTAGCAGCCAACCATGAACCATCCTTTTGCAAAGTTGGATTAAACCATTTTGGATAAAATCCTGAATAACCTTTAATTAATTCAAGTTCATGCCAATAATCAGGTGCCTGATTGAAATACCGGCCAATATCAATCACATCAACTCCAAAATGATCGAGCAACTTCATTTCTGGTTGAGCAACCTCCTGAACAACATCATACACGTTTGTTCTAAGATCAGTCATTCCCATGTGTTGAAGCAAGTTTTTATGTGCAACTACTGAAATTCCCGAACTTGGAGTTGCTCCTAAATCAAGGGGAACCCGATCGGGTTGCTTATGTTGAATCGCTGCTAATATTCGTTCTCGTGAATTCATCTTAAAGTTTTAATGGTTGTATATTGTCATCGAACTAAATTTGAAATAACAATCTTCCTGCTTTTTAATCAGCTCCAAACTATTACTGTGAATCAAACTGACAAAATTCAATTTGTTTAAGCGAGCAATACTAGTTTGACTGAATGCCCCAATCTTCATTCGGCTCTGGCCCCATATTCAAGATTAATGTGCCACCAGCAACGATATCTTTAAACTTGATTCGGGTACTGTTCAGCGGCTCGCCATTCCACGTTGCAGACTGGATATAAACATTCTCCTTCGAATTGTTTTTTGCTTCCACAGTAAACTCTTTCCCGCTGTAATATTTTGGATCGAGTTCTACCGTAATTTTAGCAAAAAGAGGACTGGTAATATTTACCATCGGCTCGACTTCACAACCACCTTCCATTTCAAATAATCCCATCGCACTCATCACAAACCACGCGCCCATTTGTCCTTCATCTTCATCACCTTCCCATCCATGATACGGAGTTGATCCATAATATGATTCCAAAATAGCTCTTGAATATTTTTGTGTCAACCATGGTTTTCCTGAGTAATTAAATAAATATGGAGCCTGCATGTTTACCTGATTACCCATGTTGATGTAGTATTCGATTGGCTCCGGCTGATACCTGTCAAAAGCATGAGCTGCAAATTTTGAAGAAACAGATTCTTCAAAGCCTTCCTCCAGCCTTTCATTGAAAAGATCTTTTCCTACCATCTCAATTAATCCGGGAATATCGTGTGGCACGTACAAGGTATATTGCCAACCATTTCCTTCGACGAAATGTACTCCTGAAAAAGGATTGTAATCCGCCATCCAGTTCCCGGTCGAGTCTTTTGGAACCATGAATTTCAACGCTGGATTAAATAGGTTTTTCCAGTTTGCCGATCTCTTCATTAACCTCTTGTAATCTTCATTTTTCCCGAGAGATTTTGCCATTTGAGCCACACAATAGTCATCATAGGCATAATCAAAAGTCAGGCTACTGGGATTCATTTCGTATGGCACATAACCTTTTTCATTGTATACATCCAGATATTCATTCCCCGCTAATCCAGAACATGGCAATAACCGTTTTCCCTGCTCTGTCACAGTATGTAACACTGCCTGATATGCCTCATTTACATCATAATTTCGAATTCCTTTCTGGTAGGCTCCGACGATCATTTCTGTTTCATGGGAAACATTCATAATTCCAGTGTACTCTAATCCTGTCGGTCCCACACTTGTCCATCCATTTTTTCGATATAGCTCCAATTGAGTCTCCAAATAATCTTCCATGATCCCAGGGGTCACCAATGACCATAAGCTGTTCAGGTTCCAATAAGAATTCCAAAAAGAATCGCCACCAATCATTCGTTGTCCTTCCGGCATTTGCTGAACTTGTTCACAAGGATCCATGTATTTACCGTTTACATCATTCCAAGTTTGTTTTGCAGCAAAACATCGATATAGATTTGTATAGAATTTCGTTTTATCAACATCAGAACCTCCCTCAACTTCAACTTTACTTAGGATAGCATTCCAATCGTCGTAAGCCTGATTCTTAACAGCTTCAAAATCCCATCCAAAATCCGCCATTTCAGTTTCCAGGTTTAAACGAGCCTGATCAATACTCACCAACGAAATTCCTGACTTTACCATGATAACTTCGCCTTCCTCTGTTTGATACGTGACATAAGCTCCGATATCATTCGCACCTGAAATTCCGGTAGTATCTTTCGTTAATTCCCCTTCATTCCATCCATTAAACGTGTCAAATGGCTTGCTAAAATTTAACACAAAATTGAGCGTATATTCATTCCAACTACCCCTTCCGATTTGGCATTTTGCATACCCCTCAATCTCGGAATCAGTGACTTTATCAATTTTCGCATCCACCACAGAAAATTGATATTCGGCTGGAAAAAGTAAATCAATTAATACTCTGGACTCCTTCTTTTCAGGGAAAGTATACTTTTGAAATCCACAACGAGTGGTTGCAGTCATCTCTGCAAAAACATCATGGTCGTACAGTCGAACCGAATAATAGCCCGGTATGGCTTTTTCAGTTTCTTTCAAAATACGGGAATGATATCCGGCGCCTCCACCTTTATAAGCGGCATCTACTGGCCTGTCTGCGAACACCAAATCGGTTGTGGTTGGCATCATCCGTAATCCAGCCATTGTCCATGCATGAATGTGGCTAAATCCGGATATACTATTTATAGCATAATCGTATCCACTCATCCAAACCTTACCCTGATTGTCTGGCCCCAGCTGAATCATACCAAATGGCACAGATGCATATGGTCCGAGCATCCACCGGGAATTAGATGTTCCGATAAAAACATCGACCCAATCAGCTGCATTTTTCTTTTCTTCTGAAACACGACAACTAATAGTTATTGCAGCTATAAAAACAAAAATTAGAGACACGTACTTCAGTTTCATAATTGGTTGGTTTAGGTTAATAATTTGTTCAATGCTGGTTTAGGTTATTTCAGCAATCGCTTGAACTGACAGAAAAGGCTGTTAATCCTTTTTTACTCCAAATTTGTAAATCGTTTTTTCATGAAAATTATCCTCCGGATTTAAAACGATGGAAGGAAAATTCGGATGATTTATTGCATCCGGATAATGCTGAGTTTCCAGTGCAAAACCGGCATATTTTCCAAATTTCTTTTTACCATCAATTATTAATTCCGGGATATAATATCCTGCATAGATTTGTAATGCAGGCTGAGTTGTGTACACTTCAATAAAACGTCCACTTTTCGTTTCTTTCAAAACACCTGCAAATCGTGTATCTCCAGTTACGGCTTCATCCAACGGAAAATTCAGATCGTAGCCATCAGGCAACTGGTCAATTCTGGAACCAATCATTGACTCTTTTCGAAAATCAAAAGGAGTTCCTTCAACATTCAATATTCTGCCTGTAGGCATTAAGTCATCCAATTCGGTATAAGTTGATGCCGGAACTTGTAAATAATGTTGCAAAATATTCTCAGCGCCTCCTGTTAAGTTGAAGTAGGTATGGTTCGTAAGATTTATTATTGTTGGTCGATCTGTTTTGGCAGCATAGTCAATGATTAGTTCATTTTCCTTGGTGAGCCAATAGTGAACAATTGTGGTTAAATTTCCAGGATAGCCTTCTTCCCCATCTTTACTAAAATATTGTAGTTCTAATCCAACCCGATTTTCTTCGTTTATCGTTTTAGCATCCCATATTTTTTTATCAAAACCTTCAATTCCACCATGAATATGCCGATCCCCATTGTTTATGGGTAACTGGTAATCTTTTCCATTCAAAGTAAATTTGCCTTTTGTTATACGGTTACAAACCCTGCCAACAATACATCCAAAATAGTGGCAATTCTCCAGATATTGATCACTTTGATATTCGCTAACGTCATCAAATCCCAGGACTATATTTTCTGATTTTCCTTCTTTATCAGGAACTATTAAGCTAGTAATAATTCCTCCAAAATTGGTGATTGAAACTTCGACATTTCCGTTACTTAAAACAAACAATGTTGTTTCTTTTCCATCAATTGTTTTTCCAAAGCTATGTTGATCGATTTTCATTTATCTACTTTTATCTAGGTTAGTTTCTGTTCAATTTTGCAATTTCCTTCTTATACCAACTTGTATCGGTCCCCCAGTTTTTGTTTGGACGATTTCCCATTTCCAATTCAAGCACACCACCGTTCATGATTTCAGTATGTTTTATCCAGGGGCGATTAATTGATTGCCCATTCAGACGGGCAGATTGGATGTACTTATTTGCCTTTGTGCACTTATTAGCTTTTACAACAAAGGTTTTATCTGCTGGAAGATGGATTTTTACTTCTTCGAAAAATGGACTTCCAATTGCATATAATCCAGTTCCCGGAGTAACCGGGTAAAAACCCATTCCCGAGAAAACATACCAGGCACAAAGCGCTCCGCCATCTTCATCACCGGGTAGCCCCAGAGGAGCATCATCAAACCACATATCCATGATTTCACGAATGCGACGCTGAGTTTTCCAAGGTTGCCCTGCATAATTGTAGAGATAAGGTATATGAAAAGATGGTTCATTTCCAGCCGGAAACATTCCATTTAGCCCTGTTGCATCCGGAAATTGCCCCATAAATTGCCATTTTGAAATATTTGTAGGTTGATTAAACAAGCGATCTAACCTTTCGACAAATGCTTTATTTCCCCCCATCAAATCAATCAGTCCATAGATATCATGCATGACATTGAAACTCCATGGCCAGGCATTGTTTTCGGCAAAATACATGCGACTTCCTATTCCACCGGAAAGTTGAGGATCAAAGTCAGCAACCCACTCTCCATTTGCTTTCCTGGGAGACATAAAACCAGTTTCGGCATTAAATACATTTCGATAGTTTTGTGACCTTCCCATAAAATAATTATAATCTTCAGTTTTATTAAGTGCCTTGGCCAATTGAGCTAAGCACCAATCATCATAACTATGCTCGAGTGTTAATGCAACAGCCTGGCGTTTTTCAAAACCATGAACCATCGCAACCGGTTCAGGCTCATTCTCAGCCAAAGCAGGATACCAGCCATTCTCGAGATAAAAAGTATCTAATACACACATAGGTCCAACCCTCCAGGGAAGCATCGTAGCTTTCATTGCATTTTTCTTCAAGCCTTCATATGCTTTTCCAACGTTGAACTCTCTTTCTCCTTTTTGGTATGTATCCCAAACTAAAGCCGCGGAATGAAAACCAATCATTGCAGGAAAATCACCATAAAACTGCGGAAATCCGGGCATCCAGCCATCTTGCTCGTACATAGAGGTATAGGATTGCACCATGTCCCCTTCTCTTTCCGGATCTAATATCATCCCCAAAGGGTGAGAACTTCTGAAGGTATCCCATAACCAATCATCCACAAAAAATGGTCGATTTGCCGATTGATGTAATTCCTTGTCATAACCGCTGTAATACCTTCCATCTTCCGAAATATCAACCATCCTTACTTTCGTTCGATACAAACTGGTATAAAAAATTCGTTTTTGTCTTTCGGTTCCTCCCTTTACTTCTATTTGTCCAATATTATCTTTCCATATCTGGCAACTTATATCTTTTATCTCATCGAAAGATTTATTAGCTGCTTGGGAGATCAGGTTTTCTTTTGCCTGTTCCTCGCTTATAAATGATATACCAAAACGCAGTTCTACTGGTGCTGCCAACTTTTCAAACTCCACATATGCAGCCACAGAGTTTCCATTTACTGAAGTTTCATTTGGGTTAATGACTCCATTCTTAATGATTCCAGTACCTTGAACTGATTGATCAAATTCTCCATGAAAGAACTGTTTGGATCCCTGAAATTCTTCCCATCCAGCTATCGTATTCTGATTTATCTCAATCTTTGCATTGTTCTTTGTTCTAAGTACAATCGAATTGGAATCAGGCGTTGAAAACTCAAAGCGATACAAAACAGCCTGTTCTGTTGTGGTCCAAGCTGCAAGAATTTCAGGTTCCTCTAATATTACCTGATGATACCATGGATGAACTTCTTCCAAATCATGGTCGTAAACTGCGGCATTCAGCTTCCTATCTGCATAAACTTCACCATGAACAGGCATTATCTCCGATACCTTTCCCATTCGATATGCAGGCATATTTATAGCAAAACCATAGATTTTATCCGACAGGTATCTGTCATTGAGGCCCGGCTCGGTAACTGGGAATACCCTCACCATGCTATGAGGACGATGAACAGTTGGATTTTTAGTTGTTAATAATGTTGACACACTTCCAATGTTTGGATCAACATATTTAGTGTAATCATTTTTTGAACAGCCAAATAATATGGCCAATATTAGTGCAGGAATAGCAAGTTTAAGGTTCATTGTTAGTTTATTAATTCATTTATCCAGCAAATACAAAACGATATTTCATATCATCGTCAAACCACATTCGAAAATTGGTTCCCCAAACATTATCATGTAAGCAAAAGTGAATTCCATCATCCGCCATCGGTATTTTATTATCAAAATTGAGCAGGTTCCGCTCTCCCACAGCTACTAACGGTGCATCTATGGATTCAATTTGACATTTATGCTCTTCACTTTTATACCATGCTCCCTTTTGTGTTGAATGTAATTTTCTGTTGCCATTATCCACTACATTCATAATATCAACAGGCAACCCCATCTTGTCAACCATCCAATTTCCATTTGCAACAGGAGGAACAAATGAGAACCACGAAGCCTCCGGCAAACGATAAGCAGGTTTATTAAACCATTGGAGAGTTGCCTGAACTTCTTTTTTATTAAAAGGAAAAAATATCTCCACATTAATATTTCTTGCACAACCGCCAACGGGTTCCTGATCTTCATCCAAAACTGCAAGTTCAATTAAAATATGTTTCCCCAGTTCATCATCCTTCATTGATAGCTCCTGAAGTAACGGATACCAGGTTTTAGAAATTGCATTTGTTTTGTCCAAGCCAATCTTACCAAAATCACCAAATGCCCACTTGGTCTTTTGAGTTAGATATTGATCAAGAAAACGTGTGTAATCTTTATCTGAAAAAGTTTGATAGGTAAACAGACATAGAGGTTTGTCTTTTGTCGCCCAGTCCAGATTAGTGGATTTATCTTTCAACTTTATAATTGCGCCGGTTACCTCATCAATTTCCAATTCGTAAAACTCAGTATCGATAATTTGACTATTCTCACTAACATTCACAAAACCATCTTTCGATGGTTGTTTTGGGATTAAACTTTCCAGATTCTTTTGCGCGCTAAAAGCAATATCATTCGGAAGTGCGGAAATGCCATCTCTGATATACTCACGTTTCTCGTTCCAGGATTTCTCCATTAAACTATATTTTGATTGAGATTTTGCGGCCAAGAAGTCCGTTGGATTGTACAAATCCCAATCCTTCAGCCAGGTTTTAACATCCAATCCCCAGGTATGCTCTGCAACCATCAATAATGGAATACCAAAAGAAAGGTCGGTTCTACTACCAAAATTGATTGTCTTATTTTCTAACAAGTTATTTCGAAAGCGACTAATCTCCCGAAATTGAGCAATTTTTAATGGATCACTTGCGATGCCATGGATCCATGTATCACCAAGCTCCTGTTCGATTACTGGCAATTGATTTTTGATATTAATAACATCCCGCGCAACAGCATTCAAATCAGAGGCAATAACCTCAGCATTTGGAAATTGTAGTCTCAAATTTTTATAAATATTAGCAATCTGCTCAGGAGTTTGAGGACCATGATTGTCACCAGTAAAAGAAATTGAAACAGCAGTTTGGGTACCCGGAATGATCATTGTATCACCATAATTCTTCTGATACATAAGTAATACCTCACTCCCTTCAGGTGTCCGCCATTTAGATAAAGGTGGAACACTTGGCGGCGTGCTTGCCGGATTTACTCCAATATGTAAAAATTCAATTCCATTTTTTTCAAGAACAGGTACAATTCCCATGGTATGACCCGGAACATCAGTCATTTTTGCAGCGATCGTTTTTCGACCAAATCGCTGATCTAACTCTGCAGATAACTGAATCCCTAGGTCAAATAAAGAAGAATCAGCTACTTCAGAGTGTGTTGTAAATGGTAAGCCATGCCAAACCATATCACCGGCTTCAATCGCCTTTTCCATCCTACGGCGCATTGCAGAATTCGACTTTTCTAAAAACTGATAGATAAGCCATGAGCCTGTTGTCCAAACAAACCGATCCTCGACCCTCTGACTACGAAGATTCTCAGACAGAGACAGTGCCGCTGGAATAAACTCACTCATATATGTATTTATAACATTAGCAGCAAGATCCGTAAATCCAATATCAAGATGAGTTTTAAAGATTAAATGCACCTTTTTTATCGATTCACTATCAAGAATATCCTGATCTACTGATCCAAATAATGACGGAGCGATTATAGCACCAGATGTAGCCAGACTTCCATTTTTTATAAATGCTCTTCTTTTCATACTTTTTAAATGTTACAAACGCTCAAGACCGGGTTGATTTGAAAGTGTAACCAACAAAAAACCAAACTCTTATTGAAAAAATATTCTCTTTCAGTTGAATAGACCAAAGCTTTAAGCTTGCCCTATCTATATTTTTGAAGACTAAAATTCAAGTTCAATAAACTTAACTTCATACGGGTTCAAATGAATTTTCTGCAACTCTTCGCCAATTTCATCACCGAGAATGTTCACCTCGACCATCCGTTTGATGATCCGACCATCAATATTTGAGTCCAGAGCAACATCAGCCTGGTTGCCTTCCAACTCTCTAAAATGGAGCAATACTGCATTCGAACCATTAAAAGCAGGCCTGCTGTTGACTAACATTGCATTTGGTGATCCAGTGATTTTAAGAGACTCAAATTTTGTTTGATCAAACTCATTCTTTCCTGCGGGGAATGTTCTTGTTGCGAAGCTGTTTCGTTCACCCCATGAAAATTTTGTGGCAAACGTATTTGTAGTATCCTTGCTTGAAGTAAGTTGATAACTCCAGTGGAATCCACCTTCCTGAAATGCCCTGAAATTTGTAAACCAGTAGTTATTCATCACCCATGAATAGAGCCATGGTTTTCCTGGTTTTGGGTAGCGCTCAAATTTCCCCATGTTGAAGTCACTAAATTGCCACAATGGAATTTCGTCGCTAACAACTATCACCTGGCAATCATTACCACGAACGGCAACAAAATTTTGCGCAGTATTCCAATCAGATGAAGAACCTGGCAATTGTTGCCCCTGAGACAAGACGCCACCTATCGTTTCAAAAACAATCCGTGAATCAGGTAATGCAAAAGGAAAGGATACATACAATGCTTCCGGTGAAGTGACAATCTCTTTTGCTGCCTGATATTGGAATTCTACTTTTTTAACATTCTTATATAATCGAATTTCTAC
This sequence comes from Sunxiuqinia sp. A32, assembly GCF_052690465.1. Taxonomy (NCBI): domain Bacteria; kingdom Pseudomonadati; phylum Bacteroidota; class Bacteroidia; order Marinilabiliales; family Prolixibacteraceae; genus Sunxiuqinia; species Sunxiuqinia sp. A32. The sequence goes on along the minus strand of NZ_JBQYLI010000018.1, from coordinate 100,672 downwards.
GTCAAGACCTTTAGGATCATTTTCTTCTCCCTTAGTAAATCCATCCAAATCCGAAAGAATACGAATACTTTCCCAAACATCTCCCTCTGATCCTTTTTCAATTTTCACATTAGAAACAGCGGAATGACTTGGGATCATTTTGTTTCTTGCAGGTAGAGTTTCTCGCACCAATTGCCCTAACTTCCAGTCATTTTCAGAATCAACAAGTTCCTTATCAAGCTCCTTGTCATAAAGACTTATAATTGCACCGCTACTCTTATCAACTCGTATTTTATAAAACTGATTTTCCAATGTCTCAAGAGGGGCATTGTCCTTAGTTTTATCCGCGATCTCATTATCAGAAAGTTCTATTCTATAGGTTTTGTATCCCAAAGCTGGAATATTCTCCACCTCAAGTGCCCAATACGCTCCCTCTCTGCGATCTCGAATTAACTGTGCACTCGTCTTTTTTTGTGTAGTCAAATCAATGATTGAAAACTCTCTATTGATAGGCAATTGTTCCTTATCAATGAATACTTCAACAAGCCCCGATCGTTCCCATCCAAGAGAATTTACCACATAAATTACCGGGAAATCAGCTTTTTTCATAAAGCTCTGCAACCGAGCTAAAGCTTCTTCATTTAATAACGTTACTTGCTTTAATGCTTCCCAGGCATAAGCTCCTTTTTGAAGCCATTGTCGAGTTGAATTCTCAGAAAAAGGATGGCTAATACTTTCGTCAGCACCACAAGTATGCTCGTCAAAAAAGATCGCGTTTTCACTAATATGATTAATTTCGGCTTGCAAATCAGGATTTAGCTCTCCTCCCAACATTGAAACCATTGCAAACATTCCTTCATCTGTTTGCTTCATGTTTTGTGTTCGCCTTACTTCTGCGGTTTCTCTGGAAGTCGATCCATACCCATCAGTCCACCAATCCAACCATGCATTTCGATACACAGGTAGTGAAGTTGCATGATTTTCTTCAACATATTCAAAAAATTCACTGGCAACTGCCAGTCGTAGTTTGGGATAAATATATTTTTGATTCCACTCTTTTACAATTTCACAAGCTGCAGTTGAAGGGGGTGCGTTATCTGTAAAATAACCTGAGAACTGAATTGCAATCTTGTTAAACGGATAATTTTTTGCTTCAAGATCTGCCAGGTACCCAAGAACTCGCTCTGGTTTTACTGCTTTTGTTTCAAATCCGAAGAAATTCCCAGTCATATAATGATCTGGCCGAAAGGCCAACAATCGTTCACCGGATGGTGATTCCCACCAAAAACAGGTAGGTTTATCAAATGGACGTATTGAACGAGTCTCATTGATTCCCATGGCCAGATACTTTACTCCGGTATTCTTTAAATAATCCGGAATGCACCAGGCAACTCCATTTACATCGTTTTGCATTACAGTCTGCACAGGAAAATCAGATTCCTTAATATCTCTTAAAGGCTGAAAGAAATCATACATGACATTTTCGTCAGCAATCTCAGCCATATTAGCAAACATACCGGTAACTTCTATTCTACCTTCTGCTATGCGTTGTTTAAATCTTTTAATTTGATCTTTTGATCTGGATTTCAAAAATTCTTTGGTTACCCATGCAGACTCACAGGTCCATCTGAATTTTGAATCATCCGGTAGGTTGTCTGTTTGGTCACAATAATCAAGCGCATAATCAATATAGCGCATTTGTTCTGCGAGTATTTCAGACTGAGGTCGGGTATACCCAATATCGGTATGTGAATGTTGTACAAGAAAAATATTCCACTCTTTGGGAGGGGTAATTACAAAAGAGTAATCTTTTTGAGCGGTTTGATTTATTTTTACTTGAAAATTTCTATTTTTATTTTTCTTCACTGCTGGAAGATCAATAAGAAAGGTATTGTTGCCTTCTTTAAGCTCAGCTTTAACCAACTCGTCATTTTGACTTTTGATTACAATTTCACCTACTTGGTCTGACTCATAAGTTGCAATTACCTGCTGATATTGTTTGCCATTAATTTCAAATAAAACCGGTGCATTTTTAAATTGCACTTCCGGAATTTTCTCCTGGCAATACCCCTGATTAATTACTAAAAAGGAAGAAAAAAAAAGAAGGAAAGATGTGATGAACCTAAATTTTCTCATAATACAAAGTGCATTTAATTTGAGATCAGGTACAATCAAGTTATAAATATTAGAATTAATACTTATAACAAAATAAAAAAGAGCACTGCAACCAAAGTCACAGTGCTCTTAAAGAGATACTATTCAATTACAGCTAGGTGAGCATATTGATCACCAATCTTATATTCAAATGAAACTGAAGCACCTGGAGTAACATTAGTTAACTTCATCATACCGTAGAATACATCTTCGGCATCAGGTCCGGTAACAGCTTTAAAGATGAAATAATCACCTGATACAGGATCAGCAGAAGCTGTTGGAGTACCAGCGTCATAAGTCGCTTTGATGTTTGTAGCATTGTTCAAATCATAAAGATTTGCAGTACCAGGTACAAACTCAATTGTATTACCACCAGCAAGATATTCTGATCCACCTTGTATAAGAAGTGAACCACCAGAGATAGCTACCATTGCCATTGCATCATCAGCAGCAACTGCTCCATTTACCAATAGGTTTCTTCCTGCAGAAGATCCACCCATATTCAAAGTTGCAGAACGCTTAATGTATAAGTAAGGATCTCTAACAATTATGGTAGTTGTAATTTCATCAGAATAACTTCCAACTGTTGATACAAATGAATAAATCATTGTATCATTATCAGCAGCAAAGTCATCACCAGAAATAGGTACCATAAATGGCATTGAACCAGTAAAAGGAGATCCGGCAACTTCTACCCAAGCAGCACTTGAACCATTTTTACGCTTTGCAACCAAATTTCCTGAATATGCTGCTGATTTAGGATCAACGCTAATCTCAAAATAAGCGGTTTCAGGAGTACGAGCAACATCAACTGTTACCTCACCAACTTTTGGTTTTGTTGCAGTAGTCGCAAATTCCATTGTTACCCTTTGTTTTGCATAGTCAGATTCTCCGGCAAAAATTACAGTAGCATAGTCACCTTCTTGTGTCATCTGAGCTTCTTGTCTTGTGTAAGTAACACTTGCTTTTAGATCACTACCAACAGTAACTGTTTTTTGAGTACCAGTTAAAGGTAACAATTGCTTTGTTGCACCCCCATTAGGTGGAGTTTGCAATTTTAGCAGTTCCACGTTCATTACATCTCCTGATTTTGCTGTTGCAAATTGAGCTGTAACGGTAAAGCTTTCATCTAATGTGCTAATTCCTTCTGTTTCTGTTGAAGAAACACCAGTGAGTAAAACATTTCCGTTTTCATCAGTAGGAATTTCATAATAGGGTTGCTCAATACAACTTACGGCTATTACCAGCACACATAATATTGATATAATTTTTTTCATTTTTTGCATGTTTATCAAATTAATATCTTACTGTTTATTGGCCCACTTGTTGTGGATTCCAACCATAGTTCTGCAAACACTCTCTGTTATTATCAATTTCAGTTGATGAAACCGGAGCTAATAAATGTTTTGCACTAAATTCAAAGTTAAAATGTGAAGGTTGGTGACCAACAAAACTCTCAACACCAGCAAATTCACCACCGCCATCAATCAATGCAGTACGAGTACGTCTCATGTCGAAAAGCATTTTGTTTTCAAATACTAATTCATACGCACGCTCAGCTAAAATATCCTTTAAGGTTAAATCTCCTGGCAAGAACGTTGATAATCCAGCTCTTTCACGAACCTCATTAATACCTGCTACTTCATTTTGATTATGCTGACCTAAAGCCCAATATACTTCAGTACGCATCAACAAAATGTCTGCATAACGGTACAAATTGAAGTTCAAACCAGATTCACCAGTTTCTTTAATAGCTTTTGTATCGTAATATTTATATAGGAAGTTTACAGGAAATTTTGCTGCAGGACCTTCGTTCGAATCATACTTAGTTGATTTGTTATCGCTAGAGAAGAAATATACTCTTTCACCGATACGCTTATCAGCTGCGTTGTAAGAGTTATAATATTCAACACTAGGAATCACCGTACCATTTTCATCACCAAATTGAGAGATCTGGCTCGCCAATGGAAGTGTTGTTGAAATCATACCATTGTTTCGAGTACCGGCAGTATACTGAACCTGGAAAATCGCTCCTCCTTTATTGTCCATTTCAGGATTTCTAATATCAGCAAAATCACCTAACTCATATTTACCGTATAAAAAGTCCAATTGCGTTTTTGCCTTTTCAAGTAAAGCTTTTGCACTACTGGTATTAACAGGATATTCAGTCATAGACCATAGTCCTTCGGTACACCAATTTTTAGTAGTATCAGTAGCTGCTTCCTGATATGGATATCCAGACATTGTTAAATAAACATCAGCCAAGATAGCTCTGGCAACATGCTTAGTTACACGACCAATAGAAGATTGTTCATCTGGCAGTTCGGTTTGATTAACTGCAAATTCCAGATCAGGAACAATAATGTCATCATAAATCTTCACCAGACTGGTTCTTGGCTGCTGTGCCAAAGTCACATCAGTTAAGATATCAGTATTCATTACAACATCACCATAATGACGAACCAAGCAGAAATAATAGAATGCACGCATCGTTCTTACTTCACCTAGTAACTTATCTTTTTCTACATCAGAAAGCTCAGTTACACCAGGAATCATCTTGATAGCCAGGTTACAATCACGTACACCCTGATACCAGTTATTCCATGGGTGAATAAAATATTCACTTTCACCACTTTCACTATTTTGTTCAAATTTCCATAATTCAGCACCTTGGTATTGAGAATAAGCTTTACCGGTTGCATATTCCAATGCGCCTGCAAGGTTACCACCCCACCAAACAGCACCATTTGTCCATGATGGAAGGGCACGATATGCACCGACAGCCAATGCATCGGCACCCGCAGCACTCGTAATTTGGGATTCATCAGTCAGAGATCCTGTCGGAGTCTCTTCCAGAAACTTTTCGCACGAACTAAGCAGTACAATAAGTCCAAGCAATATTATTAATGTGTATTTCATTTTTCAATTTTTTAAAGTTCTTAGAAAATAAGATTTACCCCAAACGTATAACTTGTTGGACGTGGATACATAAAGAAATCCATACCAGGAGTAATTCCATCCATATTATCACTATCACTTCCTTCTGGGTCATACCCACTATATTTAGTGATTACAAAGAAGTTACGAGCTGAAGCATAAACTCTTAATTTATCCAATCCTACTTTATCAAGGAAAGAGTTATTAAAAGAATATCCTAAAGTTGCACCATCACCTCTAACAAAAGAAGCATCTTCGATCCAGTGAGTATCTGGATAAGTTTGATAATAAGCACCACCATTACCAGGACGAACTTGACCGATATAGGTATCTTGGTGATCTGGACGCCAAGCATCTAAGATTGAATTCTTACCATTGGCCATTGCCTGACGGTCTTCAGATGAGTGATTAGTCCTATTTTCTTTCTTAGCTCCGTATGATATTCTAATATCAATGCTGAAGTCAAAATTCTTATAGGTCACACTATTATTAATATCCATATCAAAGATTGGGAAAGCACTACCAAGAACATCACCATCAGCAACAAAACTGATAACACCATCACCATTTACATCTTCATATTTCACGTCACCAGGAACGAATCCATAACGAGCAGCCAAAGAAGCCTCTTCAGTACTATATGTTCCTAATCTATGTAATCCAAAGAAAGAAGCAACTGATTCGCCTTCTCTTAATATAGTATTTGCACCACCTACCCAATAGTTACGTAAGATATCGGCACCTGTTGGTCCAAGTTGTTTAATCTTGTTTTTGTTTGTTGCAAAAGTAACATCAGTAAACCAGTTCAAATCACGGCTTTTGATATTATGAGTTCCGAGGGTAAATTCAAAACCTGTATTTTCAATTTCACCATAATTCTTCTTAACCTGTCCTGTAGTCGTTGACAATGGAAGTGGCACATCAAGAAGCATGTCGGTAGTTAGCTTATAGTAATATTCAAATGAAGCATTGATTCTGCTATTGAATAAACCGATATCCAAACCACCATTATATTGAGTAGTAGTTTCCCATTTCAAGTCTGGGTTTCCAACAGAATTTGGGAAAAGACCAGGATAAACCGCATCTCCCAAAGAAACATTAGTAGAACCGATGAAAGTTTGGGTTACATAACTACCAATCTCCTGGTTACCTGTTTGACCTACACTTAATCTAAGTTTTAGATTTGATAAGTTAGGAATACTTTTTGCAAAATCTTCTTCGCTAATTCTCCATGCAAATGAACCTGAAGGGAAGAAACCGTATTTGGTATTTGCTCCAAATTTAGAAGAACCATCAACACGACCAGTAACAGTAAACAGGTATTTGTTCTTAAATCCATAAGTTGCACGTGCAAAGTAAGAATTCAAAGCACTTCTTGCATCTTCACTATGAACACCTGGTCTGGTTGCGGTTCCAAGTCCAATATTATGCCATCCGTAAAAGTCATCAAAGTAATAACTATTGCTCATATTCGAACGTTCATACTTTTCTTCAGACCATGAGAAACCTAACATACCAGTAACAGAATGATCACCAAATACTTTATTGTAGTTAAAGTAGTTCTCATTTTGCCAGTATACCCAATTATCATTGCGGATATAAGCTGAACCACGGTTGTTAATTTTGCGTCCAGTGTATTCATTATATTTTTCACCATTTAAATCAACAGCAAAGTTTGATCTAAAAGTCAAATCATCCGTAATCTGGAAGTTAAATGTCACATCACCAGTCACTTGAGTACGATCTCTGTAACGTTCTGTTTCCTCTGTAATATGAACTGGGTTATGAGGAGTCTCACCAGCAGGGAAGTCAGCGTTTGACGACCATTGTCCCGCATAGTTGCCATAGATACTAGCATCATCAGGATACTGGATAGGAAGGATTGAATACGCCTCTACAGCAGCACGTGCTATACCACCGCTAAAGTAAGATACGTCATTATAAAATTCTTTATTCTTATTAACTCCAAGGTTAGCACTTACTTTTAACCAATCGTTCACTTTCAAATCAGTAGTGATACGACCTGAATAACGTCCAATTTTTGAATCTTTCAACAATCCGTTTTCATCACCATAATTTAAGAATACACCAAACTGTGAATCTTTTGTTCCACCACGAACATTTAACTGGTGACTTGTAGATGTAGAAGGTTTGAATATTTCACGCTCCCAGTTAGTATCGAACCTTGGGCGGTATGTTTGCCCATCATCGCCAATCAAAGGAACAGAATAACTTCCTTTCTCAAAAAGGTGAGGCATTTGAGCATAACTGTGTCCGGCAGCAGAAGCGTCAATTGAATAATCAAATTGGGCAGGCCAGTTTGGAGATGTAGCATACTTTTTAACATTCATCCATGCTTGAGTAACAACATACATCATTTGTTCTGCGTCCAATACGTAGAAATATCTATCCATTGTATTTCTGGTAACGTAACCGTTATATTCAACCTGAGTATCTCCTTGAAGACCTTTTTTAGTTGTGATAATGATTACACCGTTTGAACCACGAGCACCATAAATTGCTGTAGCGGATGCATCTTTCAATACGTCCATCGATTCAATTTCATTTGGATTCAAAATACGAAGTGCATTTTTAACACCAACAACTCCATCGACAACAAATAATGGTTCGTTAGTAGCTGCATTAATGGAGTTTGTACCACGAATACGAATCATAGGCTCACTACCAGGAGCACCTGAACGTTCAATAATTTTAACACCAGCCACTTTACCACTAAGGGCCTGAGCCACGTTAAATGCAGGTCTGTCAAGCAGTCTTTCTTCATCAACACTACTAACAGCACCTGTTAAATCTTTTTTCTTCATGGTACCATAACCTACCGCTACCACTTCTTCCAAACCAATCACACTTTCTTCAAGGATCACGTCAATAACAGCTTGCCCGTTAATTGGAATCTCTTGAGTTAACATACCAACAAAAGAAACAATAAGTACAGCTCCATCGGGAATGTCTGAAATTACATATTCCCCATCAACATCAGTAATATTACCTTTTGTTGTTCCTTTAATAGCTACGGTTGCTCCAGGAATTGGACTGCCTTGATTATTTGTTACTTTACCACGAACAGTTTGACCTTGCTGGGCTTCTGCATCACCAGAAGTTAATAAGATCAAATTTCCATCCATGATTCTATATTTTACATCTTGATTATCAAACAACAAGGATAGAATCTCATCTACACTCTTATTGTTAGCTTTGAAATCAACGACTCTATCAACGTTAACTTGTTCTCGCTGATAGAAAAACCGGAAGTCTGTAGCTTCTTCAATTTCGATAAGAACTTCAGAAACCTTTTTACCTTCAAAATCGAAAGTAAGTTTTGTTGTTTGCGAATACACCGAGGCCGAAACCTGCATAATGCAAACCAATAAAATGAGTAGGGTCAGCTTCATTTTTAATAACAAATTTTGTTTCCCCCTTCGCTTCTCAGGAAAGGTACATTCAATTTTTTTCATAAATTTGGGTGTTGTTGATTAATAATTAATTGGTGTGACAGCACCAGTTATTAAACTTAATTGCCGGGGAATGTGACAGCATTTTCCGGCTTTTAGACAGAACGGATTTTTTCACATAAGCATCCTCCTAATTTTTATTAATTCTTATAGATCACAACTTCCTGTCCTCTAACTACATAGTGAAGAGGAAGCGTTTTCTGCAAAATATTTAAAACTTCTATTATAGTTTCATTCTTAATTGTACCATCGTAGTGATAATTCAAAATACTTTTATCAGGTACAACAATCTCAATTCCATATTTCCTTTCAAGAAGAACTATTAATTCTTCGAGGCTCATGTTAATAAATATTAATTTATTGTTTTTCCATGAAGAATAATTTTCAGTTCTAACTTTATTTACGGCAAGAGATTTTTTCTCTTTACTATATATTAATTGTTCTCCCGGAACCAGTGTGATTTCATCCTCAATTTTGAATTGCTCCGTAGATTGAATTCTAATTTCACCTTCTTCCAAAGTAGTGACCACATTGACATCTTCCGGATATGCACGAACATTAAACTCTGTTCCCATTACCTTTACGTCGTAAAAAGATGTATGAACAATAAACGGAACTTCCTTTGATTTCTCAACATCAAACCAAGCTTCCCCTTTTAAATACACTTCTCGTTTGTTTGTTTCTTTTCCAACTGTATACTTTATTTCTGATCCTGCATTCAAATAGATCAGAGTACCATCTGGCAAGATTGTTTCAGAAATAGATCCTTTAGGCGCAATTGCAGTAAAGTATGTAGTATCTTCTTCACCATTAAAATCTAACTGCAAAATATTGCCAACTATAAACCCGATAACTAAAACAGCAGCTAATTTTAATGCACTCGCCAGATTTATTGTGAAATTTTTCTTCTCAGATTTTTTAGTTGATTCGATTTTTCCCCAAAGCTTGTCAAAATCTCTCTGTACCTGCTTCGAGTCTTCGTTAACATCTTCCGTTTTTTCAAGTTGACTGAATAGCTCTTTTTTTAAATCATATTCCATCCCCTCCACATGGAAGACTGCCAATAATTTTTTACGCTCAGCCTCTTGTAGTTTTCCTGAGCGTAATTTTTCCAGTTTATTATTTAAGCCCTCACTCATCATCCTTTGTTTTTTTAGATGTAATACGTGTGGCAAAAATGTTTTACTCACTCCTAAACAAAAAAAAATTAACAAAAATTAAGAGTACTAGCAAAACAAGTAAAAAAATAAAAATGCGAAACCAGAATCAAGGGTTAATTCCTTCTTCAAAAAAGCAGTTGCACGGTATAACTGGTTTTCAATTGTTCGTTTTGACAACCCCAGTTTTTCCGCAATTTCATCATTGGTTAACCCCACTTCTCTACTCAACTTAAATATTTTTTGACGTTGCTCTGGCATTTGAGCCATAAGCGAACGGACTTGAGATAACATATCGTTATAAACAACCTCGTCCCACGTCTCATCTGATGCAGATGATTTTCCAGCGGTAAATTCATGAAAGGCCAATTCTAAATTCTTTCTGCGTATAAAATCGTAAATTGTATTGACAGCAATTTTAAATATAAAAGCTTTAACGTTTTGAGAACCATCAAGACTTTCCCTTTTATTCCAAATTTTGAGAAATACGTCTTGCACAAGCTCTTCTGCTTCATGATCCGATTTTAAGTAGCCACAAGCAAATCGATTAATCCGTCCGCTATAGCGATTGTAAAGTTGGGCAAAAGCATCTTTTGATCCTTTATTCACCAACTTTGCAAGTTTATTATCATCAATTTCCTGTGTTATTTGCATGCACTAAGAATTCTAAAGAATTGAACAAAGATATGACAAAAACATATTATTGATCACAACATTTACCAACAAAATTATATACAGCAAATATGAAATTTTACAAATTTTAACATATTTACACAAAATTAAACAAATAAGCAAATAATAATAAAACTCCATATATACCACAAAAACAACTCATTAAATAGCTATATTTTAATAGAAATAGCACTTATACAGTGCTATAGCATTTAATAAATCGAGCTGTTTTTAGTATTTATTCTACAAAAATAAATGCTGAATAATACAAAACGTCTACTAAAAATAATGACATTTATCATGAATAAGCATTGCCATTTCTATTTAACGAATATTAAATATATGACTACCTGAGTCTAATTTTATTAAAAATTGATTATCTGCTTTCGCTTCAACTTCTACTTTTGAAAATTTTGTCAAAGAAACTCCATCCTTAGATATTTTCTTACCACTAAGATAAAGGGTCGCTTTACTATTTGCTGGAACTGTTACCTTATACTCTATTTTATCTCCACGTTTTTTCCAGGATGATAAAATAGTTCCATAAGGTCCTTCATGCCTGGCTTCAAAATGGCTCAACCCAGAAACGAAATTCGGTTTCAGTATAATATTTTTAAACCCAGGATCATCCTCATCTGGGAAAATACCACCTAAGGCTTTGTAATACCAGGCATTTATTTCGCCAAACATGATGTGATTCATTGAAATATCACTGTTTGCATCTAACGGCCAGTTCTCATAAAAAGTAGTTGCACCATTCACAATCCACCAACCCCATGACGGATAATCTTCTTGCGAAGCAACATTGTATGCCAAATCTGCATACCCATTTTCGCTCAATGCATTTAATATTGCTTTTGTTCCCAGCAAGCCCACATCAATATGATTATTATCAGCTTTAACACGTTTGGCAAGATTACCTGCTACTTTCTGAATAAACTCTTCAGGCACAATTCCCCATTGCAAAGCAACACTTAATTCGGTTTGCAATCCTGTACCATAAATACCGGCTTCCCTATCCAGGTATTTTTTGTTTATTGCATTTTTAATCTTCTCCGCCAAAGCAAAGTATTTTTTACTGTCCTCATTTTTTTCCAACAATCTTGCAGTTTTTGCTAAAATCAGTGCATCCACATAATAATAAACAGAAGAAGTAAACTCTTTTGGTGTTTTAGATTTAACGGGCACCCAGTCGCCCAATCCCCAATCAGTTATTCCGGAAGGCCAGTTTTCATCAATGTGATTCACATATCTCTTGATGTTGTCGTAATTATCTTCAAGTATCTTCTGATCACCATAAAACAAGTAAACATTCCAGGGAATAATAGCAATTGTACTGGTCCAGTCAGGCCCATTGCCCCATTCATACCCCCAACCGTCTGTCGGAATAATCGAAGGTAATACTCCATTCGGTTGTTGCTCATCACGATGATCTGCCATCCACTTCTCATATACAGTTATGGCATCAAAATTATACAGCCCTGTTTCAATATTTATATGAGCATCTCCTGTCCAGCCATTCTTTTCCCTTTGCGGACAATCGGTAGGATAGCCAAATAGATTGGATAAATAAGAGCTATTTGCAGCCTGCCAAGTCTTGTTTAAAGTTTCATTTGATGAATGTATTTTTCCAACAGAGTCAACGTCACTGTGCATAAAATAAGCTTTTAAACTTTCCTTCGTTAACTCAATCGAGTTATCAGAGGTAACTTCCACGTATTGAAAACCTTTATAATTAAAACGTGGCATAAAAGTATCTTCCTTGGTCCCGCTTAAAATCAGGATATCCGTTTGAAAGGGATCAGAATCGTCAGTTGGCCGATAGTGAACATCAATATTCGACTGATCGACATAACCATTTTCGGCGAGTCGCTCAGCATGCTTTAAACGAACCGTAGTTCCTTCTTCACCTTTTGCTGTAATTTTAGTAACGCCAGAAATATTTCGACCAAAATCAAACAAGTAAGTGTTCTCATCTAATTTTTTCATACTTTTTGCAGACAGTTCTTTTACATTGCGAACAGGAACCATAGTTTGAGAAACGATGTTTTTAGAGGGCGATCCCGTTGCCATCGAAGTTCTCCATTTTGAATCATCAAAACCTGGCATATTCCATCCATCAATTTCTTTTCGGGCATCGTAGTGTTCAGCTGTGTAAATGCTGTTAAAAATAACCGGACTTAGTGCTGTTTTCCAATCTACTCCACTGCCAATGGTCTCTTGAGAACCATCTTCATAAGTAATTCGGATATCCATACAGAACTTTGGCCGAGCTCTCCATGGTGCTTTATCGAAATACCAAACAGCAGTAGACTGATGATTGTACCAACCATTTCCCAGTAAAACACCAACAGCATTCTCCTGCTCATTTAATTGGTTGGTAATATCGTATGTCACGTATAAATTTCGACGATCGAATCTCGTATACATCGGATCCAAACGATGGTTACCTACTTTCTTGCCATTCAAAGTCAACTCATACAAACCTGCCACTGCTATATAGGCTCGGGCTGATTTCACCTTTTTGTCTAAAAAAAATTCTTTTCGAAAATAAGGAGCTGCTTTTGCATTAAAGTTATAAGTATCCGAAATCCAACTTCCCTTCCAATTCTCCACGTCCATCATACCAGTTTCAAAAGTAACAATAGCAGAGGATGTCATTGCTTGATCATTGTCCCAACTTAAAACACGCCAATAATATTTAGTAAATGGGACAAGCTTTTTCCCTTCATAACGAACAAGCATTTGGTCTGAATTAACTTTTTGAGTATCCCAATAATTCCCGTGTCCATTTGCAACATCTGCAGAATCAGTACCTACCACTATTTGATATACAGTTTGTTTTGCACCAGGGCGGCTATCAGCTATTTGCCAGGTAAAACGTGGAGAAGGTTCATCTATTCCCAAAGGATTCGTTAAATATTCGCAACGCAAACTAGCAACTTGTGCTTGAACAGCTATAAGTTGAAATACAAACAATGCTAAATAGAGGAGTTTAATTTTCATTTTTCAGACTTTATGAATTGAATTCGTATTTTAAATATCTACATTTTATTCTTAACATCAATTACCTCAACACCAAGAGGCGCATCAATCTTTGATTTTATAGAACCATCCGGCTGCTTCACATGACTTATTTTTACAACACCGTACGGAGTAGGGAAACTACCTTCTACCCATTGTAAATCGCCCAAGTGCGGTTCGATTTTAATTTTTTTGCAACCAGGCTCCATTACACTTACCCCTAACACATATTGAGTTAGCCAGGAAGTCGGACCAGAAGCCCAGCCATGGCAAAAACTATGTCGGTATCCTTTATAGCAATAATCGCCATAAGCTGCATGAACATCAACTTTCCCTTCAGGGACTATTTCATCGATTCGAGCAGCATTATCCATCCATTCAATATTGAAATCTTCCCAGAATGTTGTCGCTCCAAGATCAAGCATGCATCCCCAATAGTTGCGGATATTCTCAATCGCACCTTGATAATCACCCGCCATTGCACGCGCCTTCAGCATATAATAACCATAAAAAGTTGACATATTGTGAACTCCATCCTTCGCCAAAACTTCAGCATTAGCCTTTTCTGCAGAAACTAAACCTGACAAGGAGAGCAAAGCTGCTGCCTGTTTCGAGCCCGCCATCTCCGGAATATGATTTTTAAGTTTTTCAACTGACAACCGACAGATATTAGCTGTTTCCTTATCATCCAATAGCGTGCAGAGTTCTTCTCCTGCCTGAAAAGTCATCACCATCATTGATTGCAGGCCGGCGTGAACAGCATCCTGATTCTCACTGGAAGGCCAATCCAGAAACCGCATACCATCCAGGGTTTCCTTTCCTGAAGAATCAATTTTTGTTGCAAGAAGATGCAACAATGCAGTTAGGTAACTTTTCTGCTGTGAGAGGTACTCAAAATCTCCTTGATAAAAATACCAATCGCGCTGAATTAAAATCCACCACATTGAATAGGAACTGATACCATTCATCCAATTAGGTAGCGGAGTCAACTCTCTCGCCAGGTCAAGACTTTTAGGTACTGCGCCATTGTTCCCAAATACAGTATTGATAGTCATCACTTCAGGATGCATATCCCCTACCCAGACTAAACGGTCACGTTTAATTCCATCCCAGAGATAATCCTGCATGTTTAAATGGACAGTATATGCACCTGTCATCCAAATCTGATTTAGTCTCTCATCATTACAACTGAATGAGCCCAGGTAAGGAACATCCTGATAAGTAAAAATGGCGCTTACTTCTTTCAGCACAATCTTTGTATCAGGATCAACCAAATCAATACGAACAAAACGGAACCCGGAATTTCCTACTTCCAAGCGGCCTAACCAGGGTAAAGTAACCGTAAAATCGCGCATCGCATGATCATTTGTAGCACCCTCAACACCTGCATCACTCATCGTTTCACCAACTGATTCGCCAAAGCGAATCCGAACACGACCAGCTGGATTTTGATTACTTATACTGGTGATAATTTCAAGTCCCCCATGAATTTCACGCCCAAAATCAAGAATGATACCTGATTTTGAAATAGAATCACTAATTAGTGTCAGGTAATTACCACCGTTTAAATCAGCCTGTCCAATTCCCGGATTCAAGATACTTTCCGCATTTTGAACTTGTTCGCCTGACGAATCTGAAAGCCAGACAATGCGTTCTGCAGTGAGGTATTTCCGGGTCAAACCGGTAGAACGTATTTTAGTAGTTTCCTGCTTATTGAATACTGGTGGTAATTGTGCCATTGCAACACCTGCCGTCAGGATCAAAAACATAAAAGTTAATAATCGTAATAATTTCATTTTCTTTAATTGGATTGAAAAATTAGTACTGTACAGATAAAATTGAAACCGGCCCAAATAAACCGGAAGGTTGCAGTTGGCTGTCAGCCTTATATGGATTGACCGGACACCAGGTCTGCCGCTGATTCTCAGGTATTTTTTGATCACCAATCAACCGATTCACCCAGGTATTAACGACTTCTATCGTCAGTTCATTTTCGCCTGCATTAACTAATTTCGTAACATTAAGCTGATAAGGAGCTGTCCACAAACCACCTGCATACGTGCCGTTTACCGCAACTTTGGCCATCGCGGTAAATTTGCCCAGATCAATAATCACCTGTTTTTCATCAGCAATTTGATCCATATTGAATTTACCGGTATAAACAGCTGTTCCGGAATAGTATTTGATCCGGTCGTCAGCTGATGCTGTCCAATCCTGAAGAGTCTCGAAAACTACCGGTTCTTCCGGTCCTCGTTGTAACGCATCAAACTGAACAGTCCACGGTCCTTTCAATTCTGCGATTATTGACGGTTTCGGATAATTGGCTTCCACTCCGCTTTCTGAAGCCTGCTTGGTCTGTCTTCTGAAAACGACAAACACACTCTCATAAGGGGCTAATTTCAAAGGAACTGCAGTCCCATTCTCTTTTGGTACAAATGCTTTCAAGTCTCGGATATACCCAGTCGTAGCTTCCCAAAGCTCAGGCTGTAAACCCGTCACCCGGAATTCGGGTGTAACCAGTTTGGTTTCTGATGTTTGGTTCGAAACAAAATAGATTTCACCGTTTTTAATGCTACGGTGACCATAATGGATTGTGCGGTCATTGGGCAATTTACAGTCAGGAATACAATTGATCAACGCAAAAGCTTCTTCCATGCTCATTCCGTTCAAAATCATTCCATCTCCAAACTTCTTTGATTTTACGCTTATGCCATCAACATCTCCCCACAACTCAGCAGCCATTTTCTGGATCTGCTGATCTGCTTCCGGCTGATTTTGCAAACTTGGAGAACGATTTGGGGCAGGGCCCATTACAACAGCTCCATCATTCACTAACTGTTTAATTTTAGCCAATAGCTCTGGTCGCATCGTTTCCAGCTTAGGCAAAACCAAAATCCGGTATTGGGTTCCGTGAGGCAATGTAACCAGCCCATCTTTCACAGTCATGTATTTTTCAATCACTTCAGCATTCATATAGTCGAACTGGTAGCCAACAGGAAGAGCAGGATCAGCCACTCCCGTCATCTTGGGGGCATCTTCACCAATAAAATAAGCCACATCGGCTACATTCAATCCTTGCTGAAGCATGTAATTAGTCCGCTTAAGGTATTGGGTATACACATCCATCTGCGAAAACCAGGTATTTTTACGGTTAAACTCATTACCAAACCAGGCGTTCATCCCAGGATTTTTGTCTTCATAGGGTTGGGTAATGTAAACATGCAAAAGTGTATTGTTGATTCCTTCAGCAAAAAAGCGATCGCCCCGCTGTTTAATTGTTCCCGGATAGCGACTAAATGGATTGCCCGCACAAGTGTTTGATTCGGCAGAAATTTTTGTTTTACCATAGATGTGACCACACGAAGTAGCTGCGCGATTCTCAATATCACCAAGTTCACCTTCACTCCAGAACTCGCCTCCAATTTCGTCAGACTGGCCGCCATACATCAGGAACTCGCCCGGAAACCCCCAGTGTCCGTAATTCTCCAGCCAGGTGTGCAGGCCATACTTATGACTAACATCTCTTAAACCGCCAACATAATCGTAGGCAACCTTGTCTGCCACCATGCGACGCACATCCCACAGAAAACGGTCGGAAGCGATTTCGCTACCTACAACTTTCCCTTGGTATACCGGAAGGTAAGGCACCGGATCATAACCATATCTTTGTTTGAATTCGGATATAAAACCATCGGTAAAATTCTGTCCCCCCGTTTCGTAACTGTCCTGAACCACGACTTTAAAACTTTTCCGGTCTGCCTCGGGAATACGTTTCAGTATTTCACCCATATGCCCGTCAAAATGCATGGCAACGTGTTCTTTGCTCATCTTATCCACTTCGTAACCGGTAGCTTCTGGCGATGCAGGAGCATTGGTCGTGCCAGTTGGGGTCATCCCCGTTCGCAAAATGACCCATTCACCTTCAGGAACCTCCCAGGTAAGTGTGCCGTCAGCAGATAAGTTTTTTGAAATATCAATCACTTTTGAAGCGTCAATGACCGTTGCCTGATCGTTGGGTTCCGGTTGTGGCGACCATTGGTAATCGTGCCAATAAGGTAGTGGTGTTGGATGCATCTTGGCCAAAGTCTTCTCGGCAAAACGCTCAACACGGGGAGCTGCAGCCAAAACAACTTCTGCAAGGCCGCTACCTGGATTGGTATTTTTTAGAACTAACCGAAAACAGGTTGCTGTTGTTGCAGGAAACGATACCACCACAGGAGCGAAAGGTTCAAATCCTACATTTAACGCCGGGTTAGACCTGTTGATTTGAAACGCTGAAATAGTACGAAAGGTTCCATCCGCCACTTTTGCCTGAAGAAGCGCAGCTGTATTTAATGGATTTTCGGAAAGACGAACCGAAAGGCTTCGTGTTGTAAATGGAGTTTGTGATTCCAGATCAACAACAAATTCATTTCCTTCAGGAAAACGAATTCCGGTTTTATGATCACCATCCACAATTTTTGCCAGATCGGGAATACGTGGTACCGAGGTAATCAAGCTGTTTTGACTATTCAAAGCTAACTGATCATCTTTAGGAACAGGATAGGCTATAACCTTCACATCCTGAAAAATATCAATTGGCTTATTCAGTTTTTGGCTGAGCTTTTGTGGACCTTTCACACGTAGTTCCGAAGCGGTCAGATAGCGCATTGCCGCATCGGCTCCAACCCACGGGCCACCAGACTGGCTCCAGCCCGGAGAGTTGAAAATACCAATTTCAATATTTAGCTCAGTGGCTGTTTTCAGTGCTGCATGCAGGATATCCCACCATTCGTCACTGAGCATTTTTACTTTTCCATAAGGAATATCAGCAAGTCCTATATTTCCAATAAAAGCCCGGTTAATTCCAGCCTTTTTCATCGCGTGAAGATCGTTAATCACCCCTTCTTTGGAAATATTGTCGGAAATCCAATACCAGTAAACACTAGTCTGAATAGAGCCAGGTGGAGTAATAAATCCTGTTTCAAGAGTTTCCTCTGATAATTTTACCTGTCCCGATTCACATGCAACAAAAAAAAGTGCCGCAAAAAAGAAGAATATCAAACTTGATTTTTTCATGAAAACTTAGGTTTATTGGTTTGTATCGTTCAATTAATCCTTAAATGGATTACTAAAACGAATTAATTACAATATATGGAAATTCCCATCCTGCTCTATCCCGTGATATCAATGGCTTCTCATTACAATACAATTCATTTCTCGCTCTATTTTATGAAGAAATTACTCAAATTACTCATATCACTTAGTACGCTTTGGATATTATTAATCAATAAAAATGGTAAAAAGTGATGCATTCGTTAGATGGATTTATAGTTTTATGAATTTATGATCTTTATCTCCAACACGAATAAAATATAGTCCATCAGGCAGGTATTCCACATTTACAATTTCACTTGTTCCGGAATCTACAAAGGCACCAATCATACTTGATATCATGTAATTTGTCGGTTCATTCGCAATGTGCAGGGCCGAATGGACAGGATTTGGATAAATTTTGAAGTTTTCTCTAAGTTCTTTTTTTTCATTAACATTTACTGTTAAAACATTCATCTTAAAAGTATAAGTTCCAGATTCAAGATTGTAAACCAATTTTCCGTTCTCCTTTTTTACAAAGGTTACACCTTCAGTGTTTTCGGCAAGAACAGAACCTTCATAAACTATACCGTCAGAAGATTGCGGTAAATAAAGCGTTGCTTTTGTATTAGCAGGGACTGTTGTAATATAAGTTAGAGAATTATCCTCCGTAATCTTCCATTCACTCAAAATATCGCCATAGTAAGAATGGAATTTTGCCGACACTGAAGTTATACGATCCTGACCTTGCGGCAATTCCTTTCTCGTATCCAGTACCGGCTGAAGGATGATCTGTTTGAATCCGGGATTGGATTCATCCGGCTCAATGCCCGCTACAAACCGAAACATCCATTCTGATACTGCACCGTAAGCATAGTGATTAAAAGAATTCATACCTACGTCCTGGAAGCCTTTCTCGATGGTGTATGAATCCCACCTCTCCCAAATTGTTGTTGCACCCTGATCAACGCTATACAACCAGGATGGATTATTCCGCTGGAGTAATAAATTATAGGCCGTATTATTTGCTCCAAATTCACTCAACGTTTGGTTCAAAATACCGGTACCTACAAATCCTGTACTTAGCTTGTTTCCATTATTGGCTATTCTCGTTTCCAAATAATCCAATCCATCTTTTTTCGCTTTATCAGTTGGAAATAAATCAAGTTTCAGTGCAAGTAAATAAGCAGTTTGAGAAACTTCCTTTAAAACACCTGATTGTTCAATATACCTGCGTTGAAATTCAGTTTTAATATTTTCATACAACGAATTATATTCTTCTGCCTTACTGCTGTAAAAATCTCCATCATCAAAACTTAGTGCTTTAGACATTTTTGACATCAATTGAGCTGCATAAGCGTAATAACAAACGCTAATATATCGGCTATCTGTCGGTTCATAAGATACCCAATCTCCATAATTTGTTCCAGCTCCATTATATTGATATCCATTGCCTGATTGTGCGGCAAGAAATCCAAAATATTTCTCCATCGATTCATAATTTTCTTTTATGATCTCCAAATCATCATACATGAGATAGATATTCCACGGAACAATAATGGCAGCTTCAGCCCACGCACCCTGTCCGTATCCAACCCATGCATGTGGCGCAACATCCGGATAAGCACCATCTTCCCGTTGGCTATCTCTCATATCTCTCATCCATTTATGAAAAAAGGCTGCAACATCAGCATTGTAAGCTGCTGCTCTTGAAAAAATCTGCGTATCTCCAGTCCAGCCCAAACGTTCATCTCGTTGAGGGCAGTCTGTTGGAATACTTAAAAAATTACTTCGTTGCCCCCAAATCACATTGCTATACAATTTATTCACGTCGGGATTACTCGTCGAAAATGAAGATCCCTCTTCGTTTACTGAACCAACAACTTCTCCAACCAGCGATAAAATTTCAATATTTTGGGTTGCGGTTATCTCACAGTATCGAAAACCCATAAAGGTTAATGAAGGATGATATGACTCGCCTTCAACACTTCCTTTTAAGATGTAATTTAGTGTTGCTTTTGCACTTCGCAGATTAGCAGTATATATGCTTCCTTTGGGTCCGTCGTTTCCTCTGGATATTGATCCTGAATCATTAAGCATTTCACCAAATCGAAGTTTCATCTGGGTTCCTCGTTCACCTTTTAAGTTGAATTTAACCCACCCCACCATGTTCTGTCCAAGGTCGAAAATTGCTGTTTCACCTTTTTTTAGTTGAATAATCCCAACACCTTCAATTTCGCTAATCTTATTAATTTCTCCGTGGGTTGTACCATTTGCTTTCCGACCATTGTAAACAGTTGTTATGACTGGATCGAGCTCGAGTTCAGAGCGAACTTGCACCGGCGTTCCGGCGAAAGCTCTTAATTCACCTTGAAATCCATTATAAATCATCGTTTGAAACCATTCTGCATCATCGTACCCAGCACTATAACAATCCATCTCATTTCGTGCATCATAAGTTTCCCCATTATAAATATCCGCCATGCGTATTGGACCAGTGTTGGTTGTCAGCCATGAATTATCTGTAACAACATTTTCAGTTGATCCATCGGCGTATTGAATAACAAGCTTCGCAATAAAACTCAGATCGGGATTTCCGTATTCACCATGAGAAACACCACCCTTCCACCACCCGGATGCAACCTGCGCGCCAATTGCATTTTCACCCGGTTGTAACAGATGGGTTACATCATACGTTGTATACTGAGCGGTTTTAAAATAATCGGTCCAACCCGGTTTTAATTCATCGTAAATAACCATGTTATCATCCAGTGCCGTTCCAACTCTGTTCCCGTTAATAAAAAGATCATAAACACCCAAAGCAGAGGAATATATTTTAGCCGATTCTATTTCCTTACCAAAACTAAATTCCTTACGGAACATTGGAATTCCACTTGTACCCTGAAATACGATATTGTCACTTGAGGTCACAAATAAGCGCCCGTCAATAAGCTGGCCTCCGGAAAACGAAAAATCGGAATTCGAAAAATCCTCTTCAAACAAATTTGTTTCTGATCCCTCAATTAGTGTAGTAACTTTAACATTGTCAAAGTATGCCTGTTCATCAATTCCAGCACCGCTTCTTGCCTGACGAAATCCAAGATTTGCACAAACAAAGCTTTCTCCAGTGGGGTTTTCAGTTGCATCAATCTTAATATCATCGATATATGTTGTTGCAATTTTTCCAGTGATATCAATCCTCAGATGATATATCACATTCTTTTCAATTTTAACTTTATCAGATATTTCAACTTCTTTTATAACGCTTACTCCTCCATTTCTCCACTGATGAGGCCGGAAATACACCGTATTATCGGATTTACCATCAGTTGCAAGATTGAACTGCCACATAAAAAAATCGCCGGAACCAGTCACTGAAAAACAGGGCCCTGCTACGATTTGATTAATTTCAAAGTCCATTGAAATTGAATAATCAACAATTGATGTACGATCCAATTGATCATTCAAGCCGCCTTGTTTTAAAGTGGTCGATTTTATCCATTTGGCATCTCCCCAACCCGAACCGAATAATCCCGTTTCAAATAGAGCTGTTTCGGTAGAAGTACATGTTCTATTGGTGTTATCCCAAATAGTAACATGCCAATAGTACCGAGTGGAAGGAGCCAATGCTTCTCCTTCATATTTGTTATTCACAGATCTGTCTGATTCAATTTTACCGGAATTCCAAATGGGATTTGAGCCATCTTTACTCCTCGATACCGTAATTTCATATGCAGATTGAGTTGTGCCACGCTCACTTGCTTCTATTTCCCAGCTAAACCGAGGTTGTACCACATCAATGCCGATTGGGTTCTTTAAGTATTCGGTACGCAGATTTTTCACTTCCAGCGCAAAAGCAAATGCGCCATTAAGAGTAATTATCAGGACGATCCCCAATAGTATATTTAATCTTTTTAAAATTTTCATTTTGATAGGATATAATTACAGAAACTATAGCTAACACTAGTTAAATCAACATCTTGAACAAAGACGTACCTTTCTGAAGAACCAGCAAAATTTGGGATTGCTCACAAATAAATTTGAATTACAGAATCCAATCTGAATCCGAGTTATTGGGCATCCTGCAATCTTAATGAATAAATTAGGTGGAATCATATGACTCCACCTAATAATATCGATTAGAAATATGTACTTATAAAAGTAATATCAACACTCTAAAAACCATAGATATTGATACCACCTAAAACCATATTATTTTCAGGTCCGGATACTGCTACAAATTTCAAGTACCGAGCTTGGACTGTATTGGGAAATTCAAAAAACTGCTCACCATTAATAAATCGATTAAATGGAGTTAACCCCAAACCAATATCTGACCAATTTTCATTATCCATACTTACGAATAGTTGGATTTGATCGGGTGCCCGATTATCGCCACCACCGTCAAAGATGGATCTCCAAATCCCCAATTTGCTGATCGTTCTTTCGCCTCCCATATCGATGGTGGCATAATGCGGATAGGATGATCCCCCGGCCAGTGAATGCCAGCGAACTCCTTCGTCTCCGGAAATGATATTACTTACATTATTGTCACCTCCAGGATGGGTAGTTGAATAGTCAATTATTGACAAGTCACTAACATCAAATTTAAAGGGTCCACTCAGAGAATAGTTTGAACTATAAAACATATCAATCCCATTTTCAGCAGAATACGTTGAGGAAAATGTAAATTCACTATCCAATTTATTATCTGTAATAATATAAGTGTTATCTGCTGCAGGGATGCTAACCACAACTGATTCCTCGGAGGTATTCGTGTAGTTCATTTCTGTTGCCACATTACCCTCAGGTGCAGATGAGAAATTTACTACTAAACCATTAACCGAACTCACAATCTTACCGGACCTTGATACAAGTTTAGATTCATAAATATCTCCGTATACTTTTCCGGTAACTTCGAAGGGCAATGATTTATTTCCAAACTCGTCATAACTTACGAATTGAAAAATATAACTCCGTTCGTCCATATCCGTAAGGACTGTTTTATAAACTCCAGGGGTATTTCCAATTGTAACGTCAACTGAATCCAAATAATCATTCCAGAAAATACGAACGAAATCTATTCTTTGAGTTAGAATTGAAATTTCAAGCTGAATCCGGTTTTTTCCGGTACCAGGAGTTACACTATCTACTTTTGCTGCATAGATTATTTCTCCTTCGTCTAAATATGGCTGATGTAAATCATTCATTTTAGAACATGACTGAGTAAAAATCAACAACATTACAATACCTAAAATATATAGATTGCTTATTTTCATCCGTAAATAATATGTTCTTAATTTTTCGGATGGGGCTTGCATGGCTTTATTTTCAAGCAAGCTTCGATATTTATTATAATATGATTGTTTCATATACTTTTTTTAAAATAAACCATTAAAATATCACCTGTTATCACCAAAGAATTGCAATTCTGATATTTGAAAATTATCTCCACCTTGCCAGGTTCTATTTACCAAAATACGAATGTATCGAACAGCTGGATTCATTGGAGAATTTATGAAATCCTCCCCATTAACAGCCCGATCTATATCTTCATTCGAATTTTCCAATATTGGCAATCCTGATGGTTTTATCGAAGTACAGTCCATCATCTTGGTCCAACTATCCCAGTCACCTGAAGGATCAAGCGTTTGGCATCCCCAAACTTCAAATTTCCGCAAGTTACCCTCTGAGAAAATGTATGGCCCTAAGCGTTGGAACAATTTCAAACGACTAAGTTTTCCTGTAACACCAAGGTCAATCGTTACAGAATGAGGCCAGACACCGGTTCCCCCAGGAGAACTGTATCCATTATTACCCATCTCTCCATCAAACATTCTTGATTTTTCCCAACCGCCAACATGCCCTGCATCACCAGGAAGATCCACCACTTTAAATTTTAACCGATCAAACATGGTCTCATAAATAGGTGTCAACGTGAAATATTTTGTTTCACTTTGGTTTTCCCAACGATCCTGAACATAAATTCCAAAGTTTGCAGGGATTGTATCCATTCCTCTGCTAGTACCTTCGCCATCGACCATTGTGCTGTAAAAAGTCTCAATTGGAACATACTCTTTATTGTTATCTTCCTTAAGAATTACAACTGATACTTCAGCCCGGGTTGGATTCTCCCAATAACCATGCACACCTCCAAAATCTTCAACCAAATTCAATGTATTTCCCATCGTAATTACAGTTGGTTCAAGTGGATTAATTGTGGCAACTGTTTCTTGTGATTCATTTCGACTTCGATCAACAGCAATAAGTTTCACCTGTCTCTCTTGCATATCTCCGAATCCTGCAATTTTCAATGTATCCTTATACAGGGAAGATCTCACTTCACTCTCGACTCCATCTCTTAAAGAATAGACAGCCTTTACATACAGAAGATCTTCATCTGTAGGCAAAGTATAGGTTAAAATTGCTCCACCCGGAGTATTTTCAACTTTAACATCCGATACAGGTCCAGGAGGTATTTGATCGAGAGGTTGTTGACCAATCGGTTCTTCATTACATGCAAATACAAAGAACCCAAGAACTATATATATGAAAATATTATACTTCATTTTTACATCTATTTATATTTTTCAATAATTGACCGATGATTATTACCATCCATAATTCTGAATTAGATTTTTATTAACCGTCAAATTTGATTCTTTAATCGGCCAGAAATAATCTTTAACAGTAAATTTCACAGGAACTTGAGCTAATGGAATTACTTTATAAAAGTCCTCATTGGTCTCACCCAAGATATTCCATCCCATTGGTTGATCGTTCAGGACTTCAATTTCCTTCCAGCGACGAATATCCCAAAAACGTTTTCCTTCAAAGGCTAATTCAATTGTCCTTTCCTGACGAATAATCTGACGCAATCCTTCTTTTGTATCTGGCTTGTTTGGCTTGTTTGAAAAATTCTGCCAAGACTCTTTAACTCCGTCAAGTCCAACACGAGCCCTGATCGCATCCAGATAGGTGAAAATTTCATCACTTGGTCCATTAGCCTCATTCAATGCTTCGGCATACATTAAATAGAGATTCGCCAAACGCATAATTGGGAATGGAAAGTATTCTACACTTGTAGAGGATGAAGTTTGTGCATTTTTAAAATTGTGCATCTTTTTAACAGCATATCCTGTAGCAGAATAACCACTACCACCTTGCCATCCGGAGAAACCGAAGTTTAAGAAATCGCAATATTTGACTGTTGCAGGAAATTCATAATAGCCATTACCAAAATAAATTCCCTTGTCAAATCCTAAACTTGCATAGAAACGAGGTTCACGATTATAATGCAAATAAGCTGTTTTCTCACCTTCTTTTACATAGTACACTTCTTCTCCTTCTGACGGTTCATCTCTTACTTTAAATCGATTACTATACCATCCGCCATTTTGCCATTCAATATCTTCATCGATTGGAACTCCGTTAGTTGAATAATAATTTTCAACCATCTTCATGGTTGGAGCCCATTCACTTGTAGCATCATTTAGTCTCTCAGGAGTGAACCGAACAAGTCTTGGTGTCGCATTTTTCGCCAGGTACCCACAGTCATAATTTGTACTTCCCCAAATCAACTCTTTATTCCAGCGATCACAAATAGCCTGACGATAAGTAGTCTGTAACTGGAACGGCTCAGGAGCTCCTGCAACCATCGGATCGATTAAATCATACAACGCTTTGTTTTGCATGTGACACGAATCGATAGCTTGTTTACAAGCTTCAGCTGCAATTTTCCATTTGTTTTCGTCATAGGTTTGTGGGAATAACGCCTCTCCCCTATTATCAATCAAACTTGCATAATCGGTATTTCCATTAAACAAAGGACTTGCTGCGAAAAGCAAAAGTTCAGCACGCATACTCAATGCGGCAAGTTTGTCAACCCTACCTGCTTCAGTACCTTCAATTACATCAGCCGCATTTGGAAGATCCAAAGCTGCCTCAGCCATCAGACTAGAAATATATTCCACCACTGCATCTACCGGCTCACGATATACCTGAACCTCATCAACTCCGGATGAAATAGGCATATTTGCATCAATTATCGGAATAGGGCCATAAGCTTTAAAAAGAGAATAATGGTAATAAGCTTTCAGAAATTTAACTTCCGCAGTCCATCTTGTTTTTTCGTATTCAGTAATATCCAGAACCTTATCAATATTTTCAAGGAAAATATTACAATCCCTGATACCACGAAACAATGGTCGTCCTCCATTTTCTCCATCCCAAAAATTAATAATCGGATTTGTTAATGATTGAAATCCACGAGCAATATTTGAGTTAGCAAAAGTAGGCCATCCACCAGTTGTATAACGCTGCCATGTTTCATCGCCACCGTTCATTGCAGGATCCCAATCGACCGCACCGATCGCCGGACGATAACTATAACATGTATATAAATACTTTTCGGCAGCTGCCCTGTTTCGAAAAGAATAATCTATTGTAGCAACATTGTCTGGAACAATATCAAGGTAATTACATGAACCTAAACCAAGTAGGAAGGAAAATGCGATTATTATCTTATGTATCTTTTTCATAAACAATTCAATTTTTAAAAGGAAAGTTGAATTCCAAAATTATACACTTTCTGAATTGGGTACCCTAAACCGTTACCTCCCATTTCCGGATCCCAAAGATCAAACTTACTGATGGTCAACAGGTTTGTACCGCTAAAATAAACACGCAGGTTGGTCATTTTTGCTTTTGAAATGATCCTCGAAGGCAAAGTGTAACCAAATTCAACTGATTTCAATCGAAGGAATGAGCCATCTCGCATAAACCAGCTCGACGTTTGAAGATTGTTTCCTATCAACGTTTCTGATAAACGAGGCCATAAAGCATATATGTTACGATTGTCCTCCGACCAGTGGTCATTGGCGTAAGCTTACAGCAGGGCATTTTGTCCATCAATAAATGGAGAAGTTGCATTGGCATCAATCCAGAATGACTCATGAGCCAGTCCTTGAAAGAAACAAGACAGGTCAAATCCTTTCCATCCTCCGGAAAAACCGAAACCGTAAACAATTTCAGGGCTGGTCGGATATCCAAGCGGCACCTGGTCAAGTTCAGTAATTTTACCATCACCATTGATATCTTTATACTTAATATCACCGGCTTTATAGTCGCCAAACTGAGTAGGTGAATTACGAATTTCCTCCTCATCTACAAATAAACGTTCGGCAACATAGCCCCAATTTTGATTTAAAGAATAACCAACGTGTGATTTCCAGGGAGTGTCAGAATAATTAGGCTCTTCAAAAACCGTAAATTCACTTTTTGCATAAGTGAAGTTTGCCATTCCTGTAATCCACAAATCTTTATTAAAGGAGTGATTGTAGTTTAATGAAATATCGACCCCTTTACTAGATGCTTTACCTACATTGGCGCGAACATCAGACTGCAATCCCATTGTTGTTGGTATCGAAGAACGAGTCATCAGAATATTAGATCGATCTTCAGCGAAGATATCTGCCTGAATATCCAATTCATTCCACAAACCAAGCTCAACACCTATATTTAACTTTTCAGCAGTTTCCCAGGTGATATTATCATTAGGATATCGAGAGATTGAAATACCGTTCAATGTACGACCGCCGGCATTTCCATATGTACCGAATGAAGATGCTAAATTCCCATCATTCATGTTTACATTAGAAAGATAGAAAAATCTATCGTTTTCATTACCAATGGCATCATTACCAACCAAACCATAGGTTGCTTTTAACTTAAGCTTGTTGACAGTTTTGGCTAATGATTCTGGCCAAAATGCCTCATTGGATATATACCATCCTAAACCTGCAGAGGGGAAAAATCCAAAACGCTCTTTCTTGGAAAAACGCTCAGATCCATTGTAACCAAAGTTAGCTTCAATAAAATAACGAGAGTCATATGCATACGTTGCACGACCTGCCAACCCCAGATTCCTATAGGGCAATGACCTCTGAAGGTCTCCGGCATTGGCATATAATTGTTCTCGCATTGTATAAACCATCAGCCCACTTAAAGCATGCTTATCTTCGAATGTGCGATTCCAACTCAGAGCCGTTTCAAAATAAGTTGTTGAATTTACTTGCTTGTTGCCTTCCCTATAATCCAGGTATTCTGTCCCACTAGTTTCATTTAGTGAATTCAAAGTGTATACTTCAGACTCTTTGTCATAAGTAGAAACACTATAATAAAATGGATTATAATAACGTGACACATCAAAATAAGAATACCGGTTTGTATTAAACATACCTCGTAAAGAAAGTCCTTCAGTAATAAAATCAAGTTGTTGCTTCAATTCGAATTGAGCCGACATCTGTGATATAGTATAATCCTTATAGCCTTTTGTCATATCTGCATACGGATTGTTATACTGTCCCTTATCAAAATTACCAAATAAGATGTGCTGAGTAAATTCATTGGCCGCATCTGGTTCGTAATATGCAGGAAAGAGAACCGGATTTGTTCTCATTACTTTCTTATATAATTCTTCTCCTCCATCTATTGGGCCAGAATAATCATCAAATGCCCCGTGTAGTCGGACAATTGCTTCTGTGGTTTTGGTTATATTGATGTTTACGTTGGAGCGCAACATATAGCGTTTCAGCTTAATGTTATTATTGAAGTTGTTCTTTTCATCAACTTTAAGTATCCCACTATCATCAACTAAACTTCCTGCAAGATAATAACGTGCAATTCTTCCACCACCACTTACATTAAAGTTCAATCGGCGATTAAGTGTCTGATCTTTAAACAGGGTTTTGTACCAATCAGTCGCAGGATATATATATGGATTACCACCTGCAATTGTATTTGCTATTTTATTGGGAGAGTATGGTGTAACACCAAGTGGATTCCTTGTACGTACTGCCTCATTATGCAATAACATATAAGTTATTGGATCGGCAAGATCGACCATACTCGTTGGCTTGGATATGGCATTCTCAAATCGAACGCTTATCTGCCCTTTTCCTTCAACACCCTCTTTTGTAGTAACCAAGATAACTCCATTTGCACCGCGTGATCCGTAAAGTGCAGTTGCTGTCGCATCTTTCATAATTGAGAAACTAGCGATATCATCAGTCTGAATACGCGCCAACTCTTGAGTAGTTACTTCATTGTTATCAATCAAAATAAGCGGATCTTTTTTATAGCCAAACGTGGTTACACCGCGAATAAAAAACTGCGCATTGTCCTTCCCAGGCTCACCGCTTCGCTGATATGAAATCAAACCAGACATGCGGCCTGCCAAAGCGGTAGTTAAATTGCTTGATGGAACTTTTAATTCTGACGGTTTCACTGTGGTAATCGATGCAATCACACTTTCTTTCTTCTGCTTTGCAAATGCAACGACGGTAACATCTTCAATCGCTTCAACAGATTCTTTTAAATTAATGTGTATTGCTGTCCTGCTTCCAATTTCTATCTCCTTTGATTCATATCCGATAAAGGAAACAAGAAGTGTAGAATTTTCTTCTACATCCAAACTAAATGCACCATCATTATTCGTTACTGTTCCTTTCGTTGTTCCTTTTATAATAATACTTGCACCAGGAATTGGCATGCCATCATTGTCATATACAGTACCAGTTACTTCCCTCGTTTGCAATTGTTCTAAATCCTCGAAAATCCTTTCGACAGAATAATTCCTTCGTTTCAATCTTCTTGTAGATTTCCCAATTATTATTTGTCGATCCCTGATGGTATAAACATTTGATGACCCATAAAATAACTGATCAAGTATTTCTCCAATTTCTTCACTATCAACCTGAATATCAACTCTCCTTTCCAGATCAATATTCTGATCCTGATAGAAGAATATAAACTCGCTCTTATTTTCAATTGCCATCAACACCTCTTTTACAATTGCGTTATTCATATGAAGCGAAAGTCTAGTGCTCTGTGAATAACTATTAGAGCTGAACGAAAAAGCTGAACTCAAAAGAATGAGAAACAGAGTTATACGCATAACCAAAAAGTTTTTCAGGAGACATCGAGATATGCCCCCCTCCTTTAATTTTTTTTTCATAGATTTGTTCGTTAATAGATTGAAAATTGACCTAATTAAGGTCAGTTAATTCTCATTAATCCGGGGTTTGTTTCGACGCTCTCCCCGGTTTTTTTTTAAAATTTTTAAGTACTCCAGTTGTTGTAATTTATCTCATTGGCACTACTTTTTTATTATATATAATCCATTTGTTCTAAATACTTTTACTGCAGAAGTAAATGATATATTATCAAGTACATCTTCAATATCATCTTTCAAATCAAGTTTTCCTGAAAATGTTATTCTACCCAAATCAGTCTCAACACGAATCTCCTTATTATAAAAGCGTTCAAGTTTTTTGAAAATCTCAACTAGTGGTACATTTTGAAAAATCAAGTATCCATTTACCCAAGATGAATACATTCTGACATCGACTTTATCAGTAGATAGATTTTCATTCTTTTTATCATAGGTCATTCGTTCTCCAGGCGTCAGATTAATTGATTTTGCAAACAACTTATTTCTTCCAGCCGATATTTTACCTTCAACTAATACCGTTTCTATAGTTTTATCTTCTTCATAAGATGTTACATTAAAACTCGTTCCAAACACCTTTATCTTTATATCTCGAGTAACTACATAAAATGGTTTGTCCGGATTGGATTTTACTTCGAAAAATGCTTCCCCCGACAAATACACTTCGCGAGAATCTGGCTTGAATTCTTCGGGGTAAGATAATTGACTTCCAGAATTAAGCCAGATGTGCGTACCATCAGCAAGAACAACATCTGTTCTTTTCCCGTATGGGATAATTATTTGATTCATTGCCGCTGAAGGCTTATTTGATTTTTCTTCCAGAGTGTCATTATTTATAGTGAGCTTGCCAGTTGATATTTGTCGAATGGTGGTCTGCTCAGTATCAAATTCTCTGGTAGATCCGTTAGCAAGTATGATTTTCCCTTTTCGAACAGATCCATTATCCGCTTCTATAGGGAACTGATGCGTTAAATTAACAGACAACCATATTAAGCTGCCAATCGCACATAAAACAATGATTCCTGCAGCATACTTTAATCCAAAATAATACCGTCTTTTTATTGGTTTATCTGATAATAGTACCTTTTGAAATATTTCATTTAATCTCTTTTCTGACACTTCAGATTCAATAGGTTGTATCGATTTAATTATCAGGGCAGCATCTTTAATATATTTTATTTTCTCTGGATAATCTTGAATGAATGAACTCCAAAATTCGTCTAGCTCCCTATCTGGATTCAACACCCATAATACAAATTCATTATCATGAATAAATTCCTCGGTTGTATTAAATACAATATATTTATCTCTTTGCATATAGTCTTATCTCCTCAATATTTTAATAGAGACATCAAAAATTAAAACATCATCAATTATTTTATTTTTTTTTGAAAAAAAGACACAGATGAAAAGAAGTGAGAATAAAAACACACGATAGAACACTAACATGCAATAAGTAAACAATTCAAAAAAAGTCAATATTTTTTGATTGATTTAAACTTTCTCCATACGAGAAACAAGAGTGAACCATTCGATTGAATAGAGTCTTTTAGTGATTTAATTGCCCTATAAGTAAGATTTCGACACCCTTCAATACTCATATCCATAATTTCAGCAATCTGCCCATACTCTAATCGTTCAGTAAATTTAAGGTAAATTGCTTCTTTTTGTCTGGGTGTTAATTTGGTTACAGCTCTGCCTAACAATATAACTTTCCTATTGGACTTTTCTTCAAGAATAATGTCATGTTCAATTGAATAGGCAATATCGAAGATGTAATCTTCATCATTATTATTCAAGCTATATCGATTCTCCTTATTGAGCTGTCTTAATAAACGTCGTTTGAATGATTGAATTAAATAACTGAGAATGTTATCTGGATCGCCAAGGTTGCTTCGGTTTTTTACCAGGTCACAAAAAAGATCCTGAATTGAATCTTCGATTATGGATCGATTTGACGTAATTTTTAAACCAAAAGAATATAGTTTTCTTGAATTCTCTGAATAGATTAACGATAGCGCCTCATTTTCGCCATTCTTAAATCTTTTCCAAACTTCTATATCTGCTGAATTTAAAGCTTTCATCAATATCAACTATGCAATCCACATAACAGAATCTCCACGATATAAATACAGTTAGATGGAAGTAATATATTTGTGATGGAAATTTATCTGAATCAACCATTAACTCCACAGCCGTTAAAACTACAAAAAAAACAAAAGAAACAATCTATCAAGTTTTCAATTGCATATATTTCAATTTACTATGTTCAACATCATATTCCTAAAACGCTTAAAAATTACAACACCCAACCGTGAAGTAACGGTATCCGTTGCATTACACCATCAACTATTCTTCTCAATAAAAAAATTTCCAATCAATTAGTTTCGTGGCTTAGTAACTACCCTCACTGGTCCAATCAACCCTGATTTTATCAATGGAGAATCCTTAGTATAGAATTTGTGGGTAGTAAATGTATACCTACCTGATGTTCTCGGTTGATTATTGACAAGCCAATCGGGCCACTGCCCGTTTTTTATTCCATCATCCGGGAGCTGTTCATCACCAATCAATCTATTCGGCCAAAGATTGGCCACTTCTATGTCAATCTGGTTAATACCTGGAAGAATTAGGTCGGATATATTTAATTGATAAGGAGCAGTCCAAACCACTCCAACGTCTTTCCCATTAATTCTAACCCGTGCGAGATTATTTACTTCTCCAAGATCAAGAAGCAGTTCCATATTCTTGTTAGCCACAATGCTATCCGGAATTTGTATCGTATTGTGGTAATTTGCAATTCCCGAATAATACTTTATTCCATCCTTCTTATTTTTTGTCCAATCTTCTAGTTGATCGAAAATAATATTTTCAGGGCCTCCCCATTTCGGATCGAATGAAACATTCCACGGACTTTCCACTTCCATTAAAACCTGAGCGGCAATAAAGTTTTTTGCACCATTCGCCTTTTTATTATCCACTTTATTGTCCCTATTAAAAACAATAAAATAGCTTTGATAAGCATCAAATTGCAATGGAATATTAATGCGTCCATTCTGAATCGCAAATTCAGGAAGCAATCTGATTTCTCCGGTAATTGGATCCCATAACTCAGGAGCACCTTCGCTGACGCGGAATGTACACTCTGTTCGCACCTTGCCTCCTGTCTTATTCGAAACATAGTAAATATCGCCATTTTCCAGAACACGATGAGTATATCTGATCGATTCATCTGCTTCAAAATCCTGTTGCAAACTCATCTTTTTCATCAATTCAACAGTCGTATCATAATTTGGATAAAGTTCGGGCAAAGTAATATTTGACAGACTTCCCCCCCAATATATGCTACCTTTCCCATATTGATTTTCTGAAACTTCATTAGGAATGAAAGAACCGCCCCACATTGATTTTGCTTGTTCAGAAACCAATTGATCGCAAGCTGGATAATTCACCAAACTGGGTGATTTCAGAGGAGGATTTCCAACAATTACTGCACCTGCTTTTACAAGCGCTTCAATTTTATTCAATAATTCAGGAGTCATCGTTTTCATTGCTGGCAATACGAGTAACTGATAAGTTGCACCTCCCGGAAAAACAATCCGCTTTTCTTTAACAGCAGCAGTAAGCAATTGGGATGGTGAACATCCATCAAAATTATAGCCTTTCCGATCAGGAAGCACTTCGTCTTCGGTCATTGCAGAAGAAGGAGCCCGAAATACATGCGGCGCACCTTCTGGGGTTAAATACAAAATATCAGCTACAGTACGACCTTGTCTTAAAATATACTGGCAACGGGTAATATATCGATGATATTCATTAGCCATCGGCCACCAGGTTTGGCTCCGGTCCCAATGCACACCATAAGGTCCCATGGTCATTCCGGGTTTCAAATTATCATTTAAACATTGATGCTGAAAAGTATGATACACAAACCTGTTTATTCCAGTAGCAAACGCCCAATCCCCCTGATTTTTCATCGACCCGGGATACTGTTTCCAGGCATCACGATCAGCGGTGAACGCTTCGGCGGCCACTACTGACTGACCGTTAACGTGTGCGATAGAAGCGGCCTGAATACAGCTAAATGTTGAATTAAATCCATATCCTTTGCTCCAGAATTCGCACATCGGAACATCGGCCACTGCACCCAATTCCATGTCGGCAGTTGGATTCATATCGTATGGTTCGATTGAAAACCCAAGATTGTACTTTTGTCCGTACTTTTTAAGATGTCTGGCATGGTTTTCAATTACCAATTCCATTGAAGTCTGCCGTAGATCCCATAAAAAACGTTCACTTTTCTCCAAACTTTCAACTACTAAGCCCGAATAAACGGGATAATACGGAAGTGGATCATAAGCTCTTCTTTTTTTGAATTCCTCTCGAAAATGAGGCGTCCAATTCTGTGCACCCATTTCCCAGCTATCCATATGAAGCGTTTTTAATCCACCAGGAATATTTTTATCAGGAAGACCTATTTTCTCAAACAGCTTACCCGTAAAATTTGCCAAATGTTCGTTAATAGCTGTCGTATCCATTTTATCAGCTTCAAAACCAATACCCGGCATTGGAGCTGGCCTTGTAACTGCTCCATTATTTCTACTTCCAAACCGCATGATTGTCCAGTTTCCTGAAGGCACATTCCATTCTATAGTACCGTCAGGCTTCAGAAATCTGGTGACATCAATAATTTTATTTTGTGGGATAGACGTCCCCGACACAGGTTCTTTGTAAATAGGCAACGATGGAAAAAATTGTTTGACTCCTTGTTTTGAAGTGTATGGTTCCCGATAATAGAGTGCTTTTTCATCGATGCCATCAATCTTAAAATCAGAAGATGGAGTTGGGAATGCCAGCACTGCAACATCTTCATAATAGTCTTCCCACCGTTTTTTCAGTTCGGGTGTAAAACTACCCTCTCCGAAATAAGGAGGTTTTGGTGCTGGTTTTGGAAGAATTAGAGGCGTAGTATTATTGCCTGAAACTTGAACACTACTTGAAACCAAATGTTGCATCGATTCATTTCCGGATACCCACGGGCCACCGCTTCCCGACCAGCCAGGGCCAACACCAAGTGTAATAGCAATACCCAGCCGCTCAGATTCCCGAACCGCATGCGTGAACAAGTCCTGCCATTCATCGCTCAATAAATCAACAGGGCCTCGAGGTACACCTACATTAACTTCAAGGAAAACGAGATTTCCGATACCAACTTCTTTCATCGACTCCAGGTCTTTTGTCATGGCTTCTTTCGACATGTTGCCATCCATGAAATACCAGTAAACTCCGGGTCGTGCCGAATCTGGAGGTGAAATAAAAGCTTCTCTCATATCATCAATTGAAATAACTGATTCGGCATTCAAATCATTGGAACTATTGCATCCATTGCATAATAGCCATGAGAGCACGATTAAGCCAGGAAATAAATTATATTTCATCGGTGTTGGTTTGTTAGTTTCACGATTACTTTTATCTAAGAGAACGGGAATTAGCTAAATAAAAACAAACCGACTACATTCCCATCCCGTACCGTCCAGCTACACCTCTTTTCCTTCTTTACAACCTATTTCTGTTTAATTCTAAAGCAGATACGAACCATACCACATGCCATAGATTTTTCAAATGAATGACTTGCAAGTATAGATGTACACAAAATGGTTTGCAAATTTTATATCTATATTGAATTTTAAATCCTTTAGCTCTCAGTTATTAACCGATTGACTTAATCTTCTGTAACCTGACTTCCCCACCAATGATTTTCGGGATCAAAATCTTTTGACAAATAAAGCAAACGCTGTTTTTCCAAAGCTGGCAATTTTTCATGTCGTACATTATCCAGGTAATTCTTTTCCTTTTGGGCATCATATAGCGGATCTTTCTCAGGAAACTTTGCTCCAACTTTATTC
The DNA here is from genome assembly GCF_052690465.1 of Sunxiuqinia sp. A32. Lineage (NCBI taxonomy): Bacteria > Pseudomonadati > Bacteroidota > Bacteroidia > Marinilabiliales > Prolixibacteraceae > Sunxiuqinia > Sunxiuqinia sp. A32. Next base: position 64,287 of record NZ_JBQYLI010000018.1, on the reverse strand, counting down.
AAATAATCAAAAAGCTTCGCATTTAATTCCGTCACTTTATCCGGATTTTCAGATGCAATATCGGTGGTTTCTTCCAGATCTGCTTTTAAATTATAAAGTTCCTCTCGCCCATCTTCATAATAATGAATCAGTTTCCAATCACCATCCCGAATTATTGATGATGGCTCACCGCCTTGATTTCCATAATGCGGATAGTGCCAATACAAAGCCCTTTCGGCAATACTTTCTCCTTTTAACAATGGAAGAAGGCTTACTCCATCCAAATGTTCTTCTGGTTTTAATTCGACACCAACTAAGGTTAGAATTGTCGGATAAAAATCAGCACCCGTCACAGGAATTTCACAAGTTTGATTTCCTTTTGTTACACCCGGAACCTTAATAAAATAAGGCTCCCTGATACCACCTTCATATTGGTACCCTTTACCAGCCCTGAGAGGTTTATTTGAAGTAGAAAACGAATCTCCCGCAGCAACTCCGCCATTGTCTGAAGTAAAAATAATTATCGTATTTTCCGCCAAACCAAGCTCATTCAACGCATTCAAAACAATACCAACTGCATCATCCATCGTTTCTACCAAGCCAGCATAAACAGGATTATCCTGAACCTGACGAATAGGAAGGAAATGCCCCATTTCATAGCCGCTTTCAGCAATTCCAATCGCTTCGGCTTTATCTCTATATTTTGCCCATTTTTCTTCTGATGTTTGTATAGGACCATGAACCGCATAAAACGACAAGTAAGCAAAAAATGAAGTATCCTTATGGGATTTAATGAAGTCAACTGTTTCACGAGCAAGTCTCAATGACAAATTCTCGCCATCTTTTTGATTCTCCAAATTTGGATTTTCCCATGGCGAAAAATAACCACCAGCAGGACTACCAGCGTCCCAACCACCAATATTTATATCAAAACCATGATCTTCCGGCCATGACCCCTTTGCTCCTAAATGCCACTTCCCTGCAAAAAAAGTTTTGTACCCAGCCTCTTTCATTGCTTCAGGCAACGTAATATATTCAGAAGGCAGTTGATGTAAATAATTTGGGGGTAATAATTGATTATGCCTCCCTGTTTTTCTCCAATTTTCTCCAGTTGCAGCTCCAATCCAGTCAGTAATACCATGCCTTGCAGGTGTTTTACCTGATAAAATACTTGCTCGCGAAGGGCTACAAACCTGACAATTAGCATACCCTTGAGTAAAAACCATTCCCTCATTTGCGATGCGATCAATGTTAGGTGTCTCATAGTATTGGCTTCCAATGCAGCTTAAATCATATTCTCCCAGATCATCAGCCAAAATAAAAAGGACATTTGGCTTCTTGAATTCAACTGAATTATTCTTTTTTTGACACGATAAGAATAAAAGTATGGAAGCCATTAAAACAACTTTAACACTAATTGATTGCATAATTTCAGGCTTGTTTAGTTTTTTAAAAGAACAAGTATTTCATGTTATCCGAAATCTTTGAAATTTTAAAATAGTTGGATAATATTTTCTTCACTAAAAATGGGGAATGCCGCTTCTATCAGCCCCATTCGTTGATAAAGTTCAGGAGGAACACTAATATCGGATAAGTATAATTCACCAACATTTGGCTTTGATTTTTTATTTAGAAATCCAGATTTTGGTAACGCTAATGTCATTGTCGCTTCGGCAACGATGCAGGGATTATTTATTTTACCAGAAGTTGAATCCATTCCTGAAGGAACATCCAGACTTAAAACTGGTGCAAGGTTCTCGTTTGCTTCAACAATCATTCTGGAAACTCGTTCCCGAGGATTTCCGCGCAAACTATATCCGATTAATCCATCAATAATTAAATGAAAATTTCGCCCGTTTGTATTCTCTATAATCGGCACGTTCATCTTCTCCAGAATATCCAATTGGTGCAACGAAACTTGTTTGAAATGATCGATTGAATTGCTAAGTTGAACACTTACATCCATGCCCCAGTTGGAAAGATGTCGGGCCGCAACCAATACTCCACCACCATTACCACCTGTACCAGCCAATACTAATATGTTGTCATCATCTTTCAGATTAAACCGCCTTTTTGCAAGCGTGGCCAAATTAAATCCAGCCATTTCCATCATCTGAAGCAACCCAATCCGGTAATACTCCATCATTAACTTATCAACTTCAATCATTTGCTGGGTAGTAATATATGGTACCGATCGCATAACGCAAGTTTAAGTTGTTAATAAGTAGATAATGTAAAAAAAGCTTGCTTCATAAAGTATAAATGTACTACTTTTGTCGCAAACAAATGGAGGACTAATCATGAATACAATCTCCCTTCCGGTCACTTTTACTCAGGCCACCTGCTAAGAACTGTCAAGGTCACAGAACTCTTGCGCATACCATTTTGTTTTAATTAATCATTTTATTCATTTTTTAATTTCTATATAATGTCAGACAAAAAACAAATTTTGTCGATAAGTAAACTTTCATCTATTAATTGGAAGGAACTTTGGTCAGATATCAAAGAATCCGTAGCCGGAAGTGAACGAGATTTTACTGCAACCAGCGTTGGAAAAGCTATTTTTCTATTGTCAATTCCCATGATTTTGGAAATGGTTATGGAATCTGTTTTTGCTGTCGTTGACATCTTTTTTGTTTCCAGGTTGGGTGCCGATGCCGTAGCAACAGTTGGAATTACAGAATCGGTTATGACTATTGTTTATGCAATTGGAATTGGCTTGAGTACTGCGACTACGGCCCTAGTTGCCAGGCGTATTGGGGAAAAAAAGGCAGGAAAAGCGGGGAATGTCGCATTTCAAGCAATCTTGGTTGGATTGTCATTTTCAGTACTAATTGCAATTCCTGGAATTATCTTTTCAAAAGAGTTCCTAAAAATTATGGGAGCCACAGCAAGCATGGCTGATGAAGGTTATTGGTATCCTCAGATTATGTTCGGGGGAAATGCCATAATTATGCTGCTGTTCATTATCAATGCCGTTTTTCGAAGTGCAGGTGATGCAGCAATTTCCATGCGAGTACTGTGGATTGCCAATATTATTAATTTAATACTCGATCCTGTTCTGATTTTTGGGTTGGGCCCCTTCCCTGAACTCGGAATTAAAGGCGCAGCAATTGCAACAACAATCGGACGTGGAATTGCAGTAGTTTATCAATTCTACCTTTTATTTAGAGGCAATGGAAGGATTCATTTGGGATGGAAAAACCTTGGAATACGTCCGCACGTCATGTTTAAAATATTGAAACTTTCCATTGGCGGAATATTTCAATACCTGATTGCAACTTCCAGCTGGATTATCATGGTGCGCATGATTTCTCACCTTGGAGCTGAAGTGTTGGCTGGTTACACAATCGCCATACGAATTATCGTATTTGCTCTTTTACCATCGTGGGGATTATCCAATGCTGCAGCAACCTTGGTTGGTCAAAATTTAGGAGCGAAGCAGCCAGAAAGAGCTGAACGTTCCGTATGGATTACGGGCTACGTCAACTTAGCTATGATGGGAACAATGGGATTAATCATTCTACTGATCCCGGAGGCATTGGTTCACTTGTTTATTCAGGAACCATCCGTTGTTAGCAGTGGAGTGGTCACGCTACAATGGCTGGGTGTTGGATTTTTATCATACGCATTTGGGATGGTCGTAGTACAAGGATTCAATGGCAGTGGAGATACACTTACTCCTACCAAAATTAACCTGATTTGCTTTTGGATGATCGAGATTCCTTTGGCTTATCTGTTATCAATTACCTGGGATCTTGGCTTAACTGGAGTCTGCTTTTCAATTGTGTTATCTGAATCGATATTAACATTAATCGGGATATACATTTTCAGAAAAGGAAAGTGGAAACTTCGAAAAGTATAAATTTTTAAAAGAGGACTGCTGCGATAAATTCCGGCAGTTCTTCTTTTTTTCGTAAACGTTAAACCCCGGATAGAAAATGTTAATCCAGAACTTTCTCATGTTCACCGAAAACAACGTATTATACAAGCTCAGTTTCTTAACTTAGCTAAAAATTAAAAATCTACACATGAGCACACTTGGAAATATTATCTGGATTGTATTTGGCGGCTTTCTTGTTTTTCTACAGTATCTGATTGGTGGACTGGTTTTATGCTTAACCATCGTTGGAATTCCATTCGGAATACAGACTTTTAAATTAGCATTATTGGCACTTTGGCCTTTCGGGAAAAACATTGAATACATGGACTACGCTCCAGGATGCCTGTCAACCATTATGAATATTCTATGGTTAATTTTTGGCGGAATCTGGATAGCACTAACACACCTGGTATTCGGACTACTTTTCGCCATAACCATTATTGGTATTCCACTTGCAAGACAACACTTCAAATTGATGAGTCTCGCCTTAACGCCATTTGGAAGAAGAGTCGTCTAGGAAGTCTTTGCAATCAGTCTCAACAAAAAGCTTTTAGCTATTATTTAAAATCACCCAAAACTGTTTCTTAATACTGAGACCAATTACTTTTTTAGTGTTTATGAAGTCCGCATTCTTTTTTAGAATTGCTTTCCCACCACCAACGACCGGCACGAAAATCTTCGCCTGGCTGAATAGCACGCGTACAGGGGGCGCAACCAATGCTGACAAATCCTTTATCATGCAGTACATTATACGGAACATTATTCTCTTTCACATACGTTCTGCAATCATCCAAACTCCAATCCAATAGCGGATTGGATTTAATTAATTTAAAACCTCCATCCCAAACAAACTTTTCAAGTCCTTCACGGTTTGCCGATTGTGAAGCTCTCAAACCGGTGATCCAACAGTCGTTTCCAGCCAGTGCGCGTCCAAGTGGCTCAACTTTACGAATATTGCAACATTCTTTCCGATTTTCAACAGATAAATAAAAACTGAGAGGTCCTTTCTTCTCCAACATGCTTTCTACTGCTTCATGTTTTGGAAAATAAGTTTGAATCGATTTCCCATACTTTTCAATCGTACGGTTAAAAACTTTGTAGGTCTCCTCAAACAAGCGGCCTGTATCTAAAGTCACCACATTAATAGGCAGGTCATTGGCAAAAATCATATCGGTGATCACTTGGTCTTCAATACCAAAACTGGTAGTAAAAACGGCCTTACCTTTAAACTCATCAGCTACTTTTTTCAAAACTTCCAAAGCAGAAGCTTCCTTCAATTCATTATTTAATTTGGAAACCAATTCTTTCATTTATTTGTCCTCCTGAAAATTCATTCATCATCAAATTCATGACAAAAATAAAAAAACTTCAATTGAATGCTCTTTCTATTACACCTGAATTGAAAATCCTTATTTTTGAATCATGAACCAAGATAACAACCAATGGCCAACTCATTTTGTTGAGCGAATTCAGGGTCAATTTCCAGATGAATGGGAGCTTTTTATTCAATCGTTGAATAATAAAACGAAAAACAGCATCCGAATTAATGATAAAAAATTCAAATTTGCTGAACATTTAGCAAAAATTCCGTGGTCTGATTTTGGTTTCTTTTTGAATAAACGTCCTTCCTATGTTTTTGATCCGCTGTGGCATGCAGGAGCATACTATGTACAAGAAGCCAGTTCTATGTTTTTAGAGCAGGCCTTTAAGCAGATTGAGATTGATCACCCAAAATTGGTTTTGGATTTGTGTGCTGCCCCAGGTGGAAAATCTACTCATATTAATTCCCTCATACATGAAAATGATTTATTAATCGCCAACGAGGTAATTCGATCCCGTGTGCCGGTTTTAGTAGAAAATCTGACAAAATGGGGACACAGTAATTTTATAGTTAGTAATTCTGATGCTTCTACTTTTGGAGAACTAAGCGGGTTGTTTGATGTAATTGTGGTAGATGCTCCATGCTCAGGTGAAGGGCTTTTTCGCAGAGAACCGGAAGCCGCCAATGAATGGTCTGTTGATAATACCCAGCTTTGTGCAACACGTCAGCGTCGGATTATAGCTGAATGCTGGCCGGCTTTAAAAACGGGAGGCTACTTAATTTACAGCACCTGCACATTCAATCCGGACGAAAATGAAGAAAACCTAAAATGGCTGAAAAGTCAAGGCAATTATGAATCCATTCCAATTCCAATCAACGACGAATGGAATATTGATGAAATTGAAATTGACGGAATACGAGGATATCGATTTTTACCTCACAAAGTAAAAGGTGAAGGATTCTTCATAAGCTTGATTCGAAAAACCGAAGAACAATCCCAAATTCGTCTTCCGAGAAATTTCAGACAAAAACTCAACAGACCTTCGATTTCTGTTCCAAACTGGATTCAAAATTCTATTCAGCTAAGCTATTTTCAACACCAGGATCAATTGAAATTCATTCCGAAATATTGGGAGAAAACCACGCTGCTATTATTAGAAAAAATTAGGCTGGCAAAAGTCGGTACCACTATTGGACAAATTAAAAATAAGGAAATAATCCCCACACAGGAATTAGCATTCAACGTAGATTTTGAAAACACACAATTTCCAAAAGTTGAATTAAGCTTAGAGCAAGCGATTTCATTTTTACGTAAGGAAAATATTATCCTCAACTCAAATAAAAAAGGATGGAATTTGGTGAGTTTTCAGAATATCTCATTGGGATTTGTAAAAAATTTGGGTACTCGAACCAATAACTACTACCCAAAAGAATGGCGGATCAGAATGCAGGGAAATGAAATACCAAATCCATGGCATTTAACTTAAACAAATTACTGTCGGAATACGTTAACCAACAATAAATTACTAATTAAAAAACAACAGAATTTAGATACTCGTTTTTTTGTCAAATTCTGCGAAATACTATTTTGAGGAACTAAAAAATTTATTTCCTTTGGTACTCATTAATAACTTTTTAAAACCACAAAAAATTAAATGGGAAAAGTATTGATTATCGGTGCAGGAGGCGTGGGAACAGTTGTTGCCACTAAAATGGCTGCACTTCCTGAAGTATTTTCAGAAATCATGTTGGCCAGTCGCACCAAAGCAAAATGCGACCAAATTGCTGAGCAAATTGGAGGCAATCGTATTAAAACAGCACAGGTTGATGCGGAGAATGTACCTCAGTTGGTAGAATTGATTCGCAGTTTTAAACCCGACTTGGTTGTAAATGTTGCATTACCTTATCAGGATCTTCCGATTATGGATGCCTGTTTGGAAACCGAAACCAGTTACCTGGACACAGCCAATTACGAACCTAAAGATGAAGCTAAATTTGAATATAAATGGCAATGGGCTTATCAAAACAGGTTTAAAGAAGCTGGAATTACTGCTATTTTGGGATGTGGTTTTGATCCTGGAGTAACCAGCATTTTTACGGCTCATGCGGCCAAACATCATTTTGATGAAATTCAATACCTGGATATTGTTGACTGTAATGCCGGTGATCATGGAAAAGCTTTTGCCACCAACTTCAATCCTGAAATCAATATTCGCGAAGTAACCCAAAAAGGAAAATATTGGAAAGATGGGAAGTGGGTTGAAACTGAGCCTCATGAGATTCACAAACCGTTGAATTATCCGGAGATAGGACCAAAAGAGTCTTACTTGATTTTCCACGAGGAGTTGGAATCATTGGTTAAAAATTTCCCAACCATTAAACAGGCACGTTTCTGGATGACTTTTGGACAAGAGTATCTTACGCATTTACGTGTGATACAAAATATTGGCATGGCAGGAATTGAGCCTGTAATCTACGAAGGAAGAGAAATTGTACCAATTCAATTTTTGAAAGCAGTATTGCCAAACCCTGGCGATCTGGGCGAAAATTATAAAGGTCAAACTTCAATCGGATGCCGCATTAAAGGATTAAAAGAGGGCAAGGAAAAAACATATTACGTTTACAATAATTGCGATCATGAAGTGGCATATGCAGAAACCGGAACACAGGCTGTAAGCTATACAACAGGTGTGCCAGCCATGATTGGAGCAATGATGTACTTAAAAGGATTATGGAAAAAAGAAGGCGTTTTCAACGTTGAAGAATTTGATCCGGATCCATTTATGGAAGCGCTAAACCAGCATGGTTTGCCTTGGCATGAAATACATGATACTGAATTAGAAATGGAATATTAATAATTGAAACCCGGGAAAAACCCGGGTTTTATTTTACCAATGGAAACTGCAAAAAGAAAACTAATTCAATTAAAATTAATCCATACCCTCATATGGGGATTCTTTGCCGGATTAATTTTTTATATAGATTATGCTGCTCTTGCAAATCAAATCAACAGATTCACTTGGTATGCTATTGCAATGGTTGGTTTGGAATCGATAACACTTCTGATGTTCAAGTGGTCATGCCCACTTACATTAGTTGCTAAAAAATACAGCAGCTCCACTAAAGATAACTTCGACATTTACCTACCAAACTGGCTCGCCCGCCATAATAAAATCATTTTCGGATTACTATACGGATTCGGCGTAGTGCTTGTAATATTAAGAGGTGCCTATCATTTTTGATTTTCAATTCGATACAAATACTTATCGCTTCTTTGAATAATTGATCCTCTGAGTATGGCAGGAGTAGCTTTAAACACACCATCCAATTCATTTTCAGCAACCTTTTCAAATATTGGAGCTGCTTTAATAATCGTAGTTTCACCTTTTGTATTGGTAAAGTAGATATTTCCTCCTGAATAAATTGGAGAAATATTGAAATGTCCCTTTAGTTTTTCTTCCCAGTAAATTTCACCATTTCCCGGATTCAAACAACTCACATTCCCTCTTTCTTCAATCATAAACATCAAACTATCAACAACAACAGGTGTAGAGGTTTGCGGAGCATTTTTGCCTGTCTCCCAAACAATGTTGGTTTCAGTCACATCACCTTTCCCTGTTGGATCAACTGCAAAAAGTCGTGCAAAATAGGGTAATCCCTGCGAAACTACCCATCCTGAATTCACCATTACCAATCCATTGTAGTAAACAGGCATACTCACGGAAGAGTCTTCGCCATAATAAATTCGCCAGTTTTCTTCTCCGGTATTCGGATCATATGAAATCGCAAATAATGCTCTATTTGTTATCAACTGATCCTTGCCATCAATATTTACAATAATCGGAGTTTGATAAGATTTTCGGGAAACCGGCGGTTCCTCTTCATACACCTTCTCATCCGGACAACCAACTTTCCAAATCGTTTTACCCGTGTGCTTATCCAATGCATAAATATCCTGAACATCTGTACCTTCCAAATGGACAATCAATAAATCCTTATATATAATTGGAGAGGAAGCAGCTCCTTGCATGTGTTCGCAATTCATATCCATCCGACTCCAAACCACTTCGAAATTTTTAGTATTAATACAAGCTGTCAAATACGTTCCAAAATGGACATACACAAAGCCATCTTCAATACAAGGAGTTGATGAAGCGTAACTATTAGTTGAATGAATAACTTGAATATTTTTGGGTTCCAGAAGATTTATCTTTTTTAGAAGTTGCCCGGAATTAAAATCATGGCAAAATGCAAACAGTGAATCCCCGTTACTGGTGGCGGAAGTCATCCAAATTTGATCATCCCATACTACGGGTGATGACCATGCTTTTCCACTCAACTTCGTTTTCCAGGTTATATTATTTGTTTCAGACCAATTCACAGGAGCGGCAGAAGTTGCATGCCCATCAAGATTACTTCCTCTTAAGTGCGTCCATTGTTCTTTTTGAGAGTTACATGAAATCAGAAAAGTAATAAACAATAAAGTGGATAAGATAAAAATGGAAGGTTTTAGTTGCATGATATATCAATTTGGTTTTCCCCAAATATATTCATTTTGCAACTGAAAATTTATTGTTTCAAAAAAAATGAAACATTCTTCAAGTATAATATCAAATCATAAGAATGGACTCAGAAGAGGAACACATGCAATTATTACTAGATAAAACTAATCCAGTTTAATTTTCCCATCAAGCATATCCTGTAAAGTCACTGATTTAAAATAATGAAGAATTCGATTATTCAACTCACCCCAAAATCCCTTGACACGGCATTTTGCCTCCCTATCACATTCTATAGAGCTGCTTAAACAATCAATTACACAAATACCAGGTTCAAAAGCACGGTGGATATCTAACATTGTAATTTCACTTGACGATCTGGTCAATATATAACCACTTTTTCGTCCTCTTAAATTCACAATGAGATTAGCAGCTTTTAGCGCATGAATAATCTGATCGAGGTATTTCACCGAAATTTGCTGTCTTTCCGCAATATCTTTTTGAAAAACCCCGCTTTGGGTTTCATCGGAAGCTATTTCTAGCATCGCACGAATACCATATCTAGTTTTAGTACTAAACTTCAATTTTTGGTTTTTTATACAGTCGAAAAAAGTATTTTAAAGCTAATAAATACTTCTTCTTCTACCTTAATTATTCCAAAAAATTTTTGAGGGGGCTCAATATTAAAATCAGTAAGTTTTACTTTTAGGGTACCTAATAAGCATTTTTCTTCTTGTTTACCGTTTTCAATTTCCGATGAACAAGTATAATTATTTGTTATTCCGTTCATTGTTAATTGAATTCCATGTTCTAATCGATTTCTTTTCTGAAATTTGCTGGTAACTTTTGGGTCAATTTTAATATGTATCTCTGGATAATCTTTGGCATTAATCAGCTTGAGAAAATCGGCTAGCATCAATTTTGATTCTGCTTTTATGTTTTTAGCAGGAATTGAGATCATCAAATTTTTATTTATTTCTCCGAATTTAGTTTCAGAAGAAATTTTAGTAAACTGATCTTCGCTGTAACTAAGTTGAAAAGCTTTCACATTTGTCATTCCCTTAATGATAATTTCATCAAAGAGATAACTTTTAAGATCTGATTCACCTGAAGGAATATTTGCAAATGTTACAAATGGGGAAAAAATGATCAGTATTGTAAAATACCTCAACTTATTATTCATTACAAAAATAGGAAATGGCCACCTGTAAATAACAGGTGACCACATTTATAACTAAAACTATTTAAAATGAGATAGCAGCCTCCACCACCAATCCATTGAATTTTCCACCATCAATATCTCCGTGAGCTACTCCTTCATATTTCTGATCAACATAGTCAAGCTTTATGAGAACATTATCGGTCATAAACCAACCGCCACCGAGGTTGCAGCGAGTTACATTAGAGTCATTGTTATTTGAAACTTTATTCAAACGAGTTCCAGCATAGAAACTACCAAAACGGTAAATTGCCTGCAGTGCAGTTTGCGTAAAGTGCTGGTCATTTCCTCCTTTAACACCTTTCATATCTTCATAAATACCGAAAATTTCTAAGCCGTGGAATTTCACAAAGAGGTTGGCTTGGTAACTATTCATTTCAGTTTGTCCACTACCTGGGCTCCAACGTCCTGACCTAAAATTATCACCTTCAGCAGCAGCTGTTTGCATTACATTGTAGTAACGAGCGCCGGCACGGTCCCCATCCCACAAATAAGATCCGCTGTGGCCTTCACCAACGTGGTAACCAGAAAGAGATGCTCGAACACGCAAATTTTCATTGATGTCTGTATCGTAACCTAACTTCCAGTTGAAAACTAAATCATCCCCCAGATCACCACCACGACCATAATTCATTCTTCCGTTGTTTGTACCTAATACTGCAAGAAAACCTTTGTCACGGAACATCACTTCCATTCCGGGGTTAGTCGTATAATTATCCATGATCCAGTTTCCAACAAATGGATTGTTCAAGACGTCAGCATTTGTACTGCGAAAGAAGTGAGCATCACCATAGTTCGGGTTCATAACACCGGCTTTAATAGTCAGATACTTCATAATGTTATCTGCAGCTGGTAAAAACGGAAGATTATCAATTGTAAGATATCCGCCTTCAACCCATGCTTCATTATGGTGACGAGAAGATAGGTAGTTGTTTATATACAATTGAATACCAGGAGCCAATTCTGCAGTAATACTCATATTTGCAGTTGGCAAATTAAAATTATGTTTCAGATCGATCAGAGCTACACCCGCTTCGTGATCTATTGATTGAAGTTGTAGTGCAAAGTCAGCACCAACTTTCACTTTTACATTTTCGAAATCTTCTGGGTTTAATTTTGGTGCTTCAAAATTTTGCCCAAAAGAAATCATTGCAACAAATAATGTTGCGAAGAGAATTGCAAACTTTTTCATTGTTGATATAATAAATTGATTAATAATAGATCAGGTGCTTTCACAACTTGCTAAGCAACCTTTTATTTTTGATACGTTAGATTGTACTTCACGGTCACTTCACCGCCTGTCTTGATAGTACCCATCAACGCAACAGGAGGATTTACACCAAAGTCAGCTAGCGTTAGAGTAACATCACCTTCAATTACTACTTTCCCTTCAGTAGAATCTTTAATGCTGAAATCTTCCTGTAACCGTTTGGTTTTCCCGGCAATAGTTACATCTATCTCAGCCATCACTGGATTTTCATTTTTTAATACTCTGACCAGTGTTACTATAATTTGAGGATGAGATTTTTCTTTCAAAGCTTCATAGGTCTTTTTATTCATCAGGCTGTGATCACTTTTAAGTGATTCAACATCTACTATGAGATTTCCTGAACTTAAACTTTCCAAACTACTTTCTTCCCCGAAAGTAAGTTGCCCATTAACGGTCCCCACTTCCATTTCCCAATCATGGATTGTGGAGGTTCCCTCAACCGTCATACTGCTGTTTGTTGCATCAATTCTATACTGATCTTGTGCATTTGCCAAGCATACTAACGACACAAACAACGCAACTAACACACTCTTTTTAAACACCTTAATCCTTGTCTTCATCTTATACTACTTTTCCTATCGTTTTGGTGGGATAAACATAGAAATTAATTTAGATCGAACAAATGAGCAAAGTGACAATGGCGTCTATTTAAAGTTAGACTAAATAAAATATCCTACCGAAATGGTAGGATATTTTATTGAATTTCAATTATTTTTCATCGCTGGCTTGAATAAAAAAGACGGAAAAAAGAATTACAAAAATTGCTTATTTAGAATTACTGTTATTCTAAATAATTCAAGTTCAAAAATTATAAGTCTTCCAAAACGTCAACTAAATGTCTCCAGAATTTCTCAACAGTTTTTATCTGAATACGTTCGTCTGGAGAATGGGCATTGCGAATAGTAGGTCCAATTGAGACCATATCCAAATCAGGATATTTTTCAAGGAAAAGACCACATTCCAAGCCTGCATGAATTGATCTTACAATAGGCTTGGTATCAAATAACTTTTTATAGGAATCAACAGCAATCTTTAGAATTTTACTATCTGGATTTGGTGTCCAGCCAGGATAGCCATCTGAATTTTTAACAGTAGCGGAGCCCATTTCAAATACAGAACGAACCATTTCAGAAGCAAGATACTTTCGGCTATCCAACTCACTACGCTGGCTGGTAACAATTTGAACCTGCTCTTCTGCAATAAATTTCACAGATGCTAAATTCGTGGAAGTTTCGACCATATCTTTCATGCGGGTACTCATTTCAAGGACACCATGCGGACATGCATATAGAACATTTAGGAAGTTTTCCTGACTTGCTTGTGTCATAACTCGTTTGGGCATGATTGTAGAACTGAAATCAACAACCAAGTTTGGTTCCGTACGTTCGTACTCAAATTCCACAACATCAGAAAAATTATTGATTTCGCTAATTAGCTGATCCTTTTGCACCGCAGGTACGATAACCACAGCAGATGCTTCACGGGCAATTGCATTTCTGAGATTCCCACCATTAAAATCAGCAATTCGAACGCCATAATTCCTTACTGCATTCCACAAAAATCTGGCAAGAATTTTATTAGCATTTCCACGGCCCTTGTTAATATCATCTCCTGAATGCCCTCCCAGCAATCCGCGAACCATGATCTTTATTGCATAAGAATTCCCTGGGGTTTTCTCTTTCACAACTTCCAAATTTCCAATGGTATCAATACCACCGGCACAGCCAATAAATAATTCTCCTTCATCTTCAGAATCAAGGTTAATCAATATTTTACCGGACATAAAATCAGACTGAAGGGCAAATGCTCCCGAAAGACCGGTTTCTTCATCAACTGTAAATAAACATTCAATGGGTCCGTGAGAAAGATCATTAGCAGTTAAAACTGCCATTTGAGCGGCCATTCCAATACCATCGTCTGATCCAAGCGTTGTCCCATCAGCCCGAACCCAGTCACCATCGATGATTGGTACGATTGCATCTTTCTCAAAATTGAAAACTTTATCGCTATTTTTTTCACAAACCATATCGATATGAGACTGCAAAATAACTGTTGGGGTATTTTCTTTCCCATGAGTTGCTGGCTTAAGAATCAACACATTTCCAATCTCATCCTTTTTTGCTTCCAAATTATTTTTCTTCGCAAAATCAAGCAAAAAAGCGATGATCTTTTCTTCTTTTTTAGATGGTCGAGGAACCTGACAAATGTCCTCAAAATAATTCCACAATGGTTGTGGCTGCAATTTCTCCAGTATTCTCATATTTTGAAATCAGTTTTAACGAAGCAATAAACAATTTTTTTCTACTAATATCAATGCTTAAAGTTAGTTTTAAATTTCTAACCTTGCTTCCGAGTAAAAGAATTCCTGTAAACTGAATCTTAAATTAAACAAAACCTGATTTTTGTAAGTATTTCGTTCATGAGTTACCTCTTTATTTGTCAAAAACATTGAAATGGAATCTATTCGTGAATTATATCGCATTGGTCATGGCCCATCCAGTAGTCACACAATGGGGCCAAGGCTTGCAGCAGAACTTTTCTTAAAAGAGAATAACACAGCATCCCGTTTTAAATGCACACTTTATGGAAGTTTGGCCGCAACAGGAAAAGGACACCTAACAGATTTTGCCGTTGACGAAGTTTTTAAAAACTACCCGTTAGAAGTTATTTGGGAACCTGAAACATTTCTCCCTTTTCATCCTAATGCAATAAAACTTCAAGCTTATACAAAAGATGATCAACTGCTAAATGAAAATATTAGTTATAGCGTTGGTGGTGGTAAAATTATTATGGACGGAGACCGTAATGAGAATAAGCCAATATATGAATTAACCAGATTAGACGATATTTTGAATTGGTGCCACAAAAACGGGAAACAATTGTGGGAAATTGTTGAGCTATGCGAGGGAAAAGAAATTTGGGATCACCTATCGGAGGCCTGGAGCGTTATGAATGATTCCATTAAGCGTGGACTTTCAAACGAAGGAACACTTCCCGGTGGATTAAAATTACCACGAAAAGCAGCTTCCTTTAAGCAAAAAGCTGAAAATTTTTCCGGGCCATTCAAGAAACGATCCTTTCTATTTGCTTTTGCATTGGCCGTTTCTGAAGAGAATGCCTCTGGAGGACTCATCGTAACAGCACCAACTTGTGGAGCGAGTGGCGTTGTACCAGCAGTTCTAAAGTACTACCAAAAAGTCTATAAAATAAATCAAACACAAATCCTCAAGGCATTAGCAACAGCAGGATTAATTGGCAATCTGGTGAAATACAATGCTTCTATTTCTGGTGCAGAAGTAGGTTGCCAGGGAGAAGTAGGAACAGCTTGTGCAATGGCTTCAGCCGCCGCGACTCAATTGATGGGTGGCACCGTCAACCAAATAGAATATGCAGCAGAAATGGGCTTGGAACATCACCTTGGTCTGACCTGCGACCCAGTAGCTGGATTAGTGCAAATACCATGTATCGAGAGAAATGCAATGGCTGCCGAAAGATCATTGGCACATAACACTTATGCATTGATGAGTGATGGACATCACCGGATTAGTTTTGATGAGGTGGTTGAGACTATGTACCAAACCGGCAAAGACCTTTCCAACACTTACAAAGAAACCAGCAAAGGAGGACTGGCCAACTACCAGGCATTACCAAAATATTAGGCACAAAAAAGCAGCCACGAAAGTCCGAGATCAGGTCATCCTGAAATAAATTCAGGATGATGAATACTGTGGGTTTTAAACTCCCCTTTTAAACAATTCTATTTTTTATTAGTTATATCGCCGAAAGAAGCTTGATAAGCGATCGGTCAAACGAACATAGATTGGTCGAGTAAATTCTATAAACAAGTCTTGCGGACCTGGAGGCGGTACTGCATTATTACTAAGAATTCGTTTATGATCGTCCGTTAATACTTCCTCATCACCAACAAAAATGCCGTACTGATTTTTCCAAATAAACTCACCAGGAACCTGATCATCCAACAACATTTTCTCAGCTTGAAATTCTTCAACCTTCACATTCATCAAACCACCAGAAGTAACTTCATCAGTAACAATTCTGATTTTACCACGCTTACGAACAGTTGTTGTCTCATAACGAACAGAATCTCTTCCAACCTTCACCTCAACTTTATTCTCGATATCACGCGTCAGAGTTTGCTCCTCTTCGAAATGATTCGGACGCCCAACATAAAAATCAAGAAATTCGAGAGCCACCACCATATCCGGATACTTGAGCTCACCTTTTTCAGCTTCCTCCGGCGTATAAAAGTTCACAAAACTTTCGGCAGGAAACCGTTGATTCATTCGATCAATAACCTGCGTATAGAAAAACTCGGCTGATAACTCATATCTTCTTGAAGGAACCGGGATCGGTTCAATAATTACATTTAAAGTTGCTCGTTCCTTGGCTTCAAACATCTTTGAAAGTGCGTCTTTATAGGAGGACACCAAACGATCTGCTTCCCTAAAATGATAATAGGCTTCTTTAGCATCTTCCCTTGTTGGCCGCTCCAGGCTACTCACTCCTGCCTGATATCTTTCTTCAGCAGCACGCTCTCGTGCATTGCTCAATTCACTCGTGTACGTTTTCGGAAAAGAAATAATTTTTCTGGCAGCGGGCACCCTTCTAATTAGATCACTGGCGTGGTTTACACGTTCCATAATGCCCAAAGTTTTTCCCCATTTGAAACGATCATTTCCACTCAATGCCTGATCAATCTCTTCCTGATAATATTCCATGGCCATTGGATAACCTTCGGAAAGGACATTTCTAGCCTTCCGATTATCCGGATCACTACTTAACCTGTCCACAGCTTTTTCAATCGCTTCCAGGTAATTACCTTCTTCTAATGCTTTCTTTCCTGATGAACAGGAACCAATAATCAGGGTGGTCAAAATGAGGTAAACTATCTTTTTCATACAGGTTTTTTATAGGCTATTTACAAAGTCAGTGCCAATTTAATACCTTTTACTGAATTTGAGTAATAAGGAACCAACGAAATACGCGAATCTTTATTTCTTTTCGACACCAAATTTCCAATCAATGTACCCAATACTGCACTGGTAAAAACATCGCTTGCCCAATGCCGATGATCAAACACTCTGGAAAGGCCAGCCAGCCCTGCAATAGAATATGAAACCACAGGAACCCATTTGGTATCCGAGTACTGATTAGCTATTACTGATGCAACAGCGAATACTGCAATCGTATGGCCGGAGGGAAAACTACTACCTTTCCCAAATCCGTTAAATTCAAAAGCTGAAACGTCCATGCCAGAATCAGGCCGACTTCTTCCTGCCAGAAATTTTGGAATGCGGACAAATGCACTCGACAACAAAAAACTTTCCAAAGCAAGTAATCCAGTTGACTGGCTTTTTATGTCTTTTGCCAATAAACCATAAACCATAAATGATCCCATTACAGCCAGTGAATATTCTGCACCAAAAGGCTCAAGCACATTCGCGGCGAATTTTTCGCCACCATTGCCAGTGTAAATACGAAACGTTTGAAAGCCTTCAGAAATGGGTTCATCCACAAATAACATCGATGCAGTAATTCCAGTAAACACTCCAAACTTAGTCCAATCCTGTCCATCCCATTTTGTTGGTGATACAACAATTGACTTAACATCCGTCCAATACTTTTTCAGGTAATGTTTATTAAATTGAACGGTATCAATCTGAGCAAAAAGAAATGTTGGTAAGAATATTAAAACACAAAGACTGATAATTTTAGCTTTCATACTGCTTGTTATTACATAACTTCTTCGGGGAATTTGCTCAAAATTATGGTAAAATTTATTCTTCACAATAAATGATCTCTTTATTCCATGTACAAATAGTATTTTAATACATTGCAGACTCATTAATCGAACAGCTATGATAGAACAAGCAAATTACGATAAAACATATAGTCAGATCGATTTCTCAAAAGAGGAAATTGCAGGAATTGAATTTGATAATTGTATTTTCAACAATTGCAATTTCGCAAACTGCAACCTGGGAGATACTGATTTTCTGGATTGTAAATTTGAAAGTTGCAGTCTAATTATGGTAAAAACGTCAAATACTGGATTTAAAAATATTGAATTCAAAAATTGTAAATTGATGGGACTTGATTTCAGCATTTGTAACGATTTCCTGTTCGAAGTCCAATTTGATACCTGCCAACTTGATTATTCACTCTTCACTAAAAAGAAATTAAAAAAAACGCAGTTCATTTCATGTTCGCTGCTTGAAGCTGACTTCTCAGAATGTAATTTGCAAGAAGCTGTATTTGATTCATCAAATCTTGCCGGCGCATACTTTAATATGTCTAATCTTGAAAAAGCAGATTTCAGAACGGCCATTGATTTTAATATGGATCCGAACCAGAATAAGATGAAAGGGTGCAAATTTTCGGGATATAACCTGGCTGGACTACTGTCATCCTATAAACTTAAAATTGAATAAGATTTTATTTTACTCCATCTTCTTGGCTTCATCCCAATACTTGTCCATTTCTGCAAGGCTCATCTCCTTCAAGTCTTTTCCCTTCGCCAGCGTTTTACTTTCCAGGTAATTGAAACGCTTCATAAATTTTAAGTTCGTACGTTCCAATGCAGCTTCAGGATCAATTTCATACAAACGAGCAGCATTTACCATTGCAAAAAACAGGTCTCCAAATTCGGCTTCAACTTTATCTTTATTGTTTTCGGTTATTTCATGCTGAAGCTCATTCACTTCTTCTTTTACTTTCTCCCAAACCTGCTCAGGCTTTTCCCAATCAAATCCGACCCCACTGGCTTTTTCCTGAATTCGGTTCGCTTTAACCAATGCTGGCAACGATGAGGGAACACCTTCCAAAACAGTCTTCTTTTTTCGATCTTTTTCTTTAAGTTTTAACGATTCCCAGTTTTGTTCAACTTCTCTGGCATTATCAACCTCCACATCTCCATAAATATGCGGATGACGATAAATCAACTTTTCATTCAACGAATTGATAACATCAGTAATGTCAAAAGCATTCTTCTCCGAACCAATTTTAGCATAGAAAACGATGTGAAGCAATAAATCTCCAAGCTCTTTTTTTATCTCATTCAAATCAGCCTGAAGGATAGCATCTCCCAGCTCGTAGGTTTCTTCGATGGTTAACTTTCGAAGCGATTCAAAAGTTTGTTTTCGATCCCACGGACACTTTTCCCGCAATTCATCCATTATCTCAAGCAACTCGCCAAAAGCATTTAATTTATCATTCATCTGCTGATTATTTTGTGAAAATTCAAAATTACAATCTTTGATGAAAGAAACCACTTCAATTGGGTTATTACTATTTTAACTTTGGCAAAGGGCTTAACTTTTACTAAAAATGTTTTCCCAATAAAATGATAATGAATAGAATTATCTGCATTCATCATCAAGCCTCAATCCATTTTTGCCATTTTAATTAAAATCCATTAAGTCCAATAGGTCACCCTCCAATAACTTTTACGAACGATCAAAACTAAGCAGATAATCATATGCAAATTGTGGGATTTAATAATCACTTTAAAATTGTAACTTTGGGCACGATAAAAAATTAGCACATGATCAAATCGATGACTGGCTACGGAAAAGCCGAATTTGAAACGGGAAACAAGAAAATAACTCTCGAACTGAAATCACTCAATAGTAAGCAACTGGATATTAATTCAAGAATCCCTGCTCTGTACAGGGAAAAAGATATTGTAATCCGCAAAGTCCTTTCGGAAAAGTTAGTCCGCGGAAAAATGGATTTCTCACTTTACATTGAAAATCTCGGTATACAAAGTAATTCGGTTATCAACGAAAATATTGTTACTGATTATTTCAATCAACTGAGCAGAGTCCAAACGAACCTAGGATTACCAATCAATGAGGAAATCATGCAATCGATTTTACGATTGCCGGATGCTGTAAAAACAGTTTACGAAGAGTTGGATGAAAAAGAATGGCACACTATTTACAATAACTTTCTAAAGGTAGTTGAAGCTGTAGATCAGTTTCGTGTACAAGAAGGTATTGCTCTTGAAAAAGACATTCGAAATAACATCGCGGAAATTGAGCAACTGTTAACACAAGTTGAACCTTTTGAAAAGCAACGGATCGAAAATGTTAAAAATAAAATCCAGGACAGCCTAAAAGAATTTGACCTAAACGGCAACATGGATAAAAACCGTTTTGAACAGGAGCTTATTTACTATATGGAGAAATTGGATATCAACGAAGAAAAAGTTCGTTTATCTAATCACTGTACCTATTTTATGGAAACACTCGAAAGTGACAACTCTGTAGGGAAAAAGCTTGGCTTCATTGCTCAGGAAATCGGTAGGGAGATAAATACTCTTGGAAGCAAAGCAAACGAAAGCAATATTCAACGTATTGTTGTTCAAATGAAAGATGCGCTCGAACGTATCAAAGAGCAAATGTTGAACGTACTCTAAAACAAGGCAAAAGGAAAAAGGCAAAAGTGAAAAATTATGAAAAACGATTTGGCCAACAGACTTTTTCAATTTTCAGTAAAAACTATTGAGTTTTTGCGCACTTTACCTGTGAATCCGGAAAACAAAGTAATTAGATATCAACTCACAAAATCAGCAACTTCAAGTGGCGCTAATTACGAGGAAGCCCAAGCTGGTTCTTCAAAGGCTGATTTCATATATAAATTAGAGATCGCTTTAAAAGAAATGCGTGAAAGCAACTATTGGCTAAGGATTATTAATTCAATTCACAAAGTGAATCAAGTCAACAAAGAAGACCTCAGATTTTTAGTTGGTGAGTCCGAAGAGCTGATGAAAATTTTAGGAAGCATTGTGAAAAGAACAAAAGACAATTTGGTTACGAATTAAAACATTGAATTTTTACTTTTCACTTTTGAATTTTATAACAAATCATGAAAAAAGGTAAACTTATCATATTTTCAGCGCCGTCGGGAGCAGGTAAAACGACGGTGGTGAAGCATCTGCTAAAGCAAGATTTTGGTCTTGAATTTTCGATCTCAGCAACCAGCCGCCCACCACGCCACACCGAAACAAACGGAAAAGACTATTACTTCCTCTCAAATGAGGAATTTAAAAGCAAAATAGAAAATGATGAGTTTTTGGAGTGGGAAGAAGTCTATTCGGGCACATTCTATGGAACGTTAAAAGAAGAGGTTGAACGTATTCGAAATAAAGGCAATCATGTAATTTTTGATGTTGATGTAATAGGTGGAATTAATATCAAAAAATATTATGGGGCTGAAGCTCTAGCAGTCTTTATAAAACCTCCGTCAATACAGGAATTACGTAATCGTTTAGAAGGACGTTCTACAGATTCAGCAGAAGTAATTGATCGCAGGGTGGCAAAAGCGGAATATGAATTAACGTTTGCACCAAAATTTGACACCATTTTGGTCAGTCAGGATCTTCCTGTAACGCTTGGTAATGCAGAAAAATTAGTCACCGAATTTATCAATAGCTAAATCATGAAAGTCGGGCTGTATTTTGGCACATACAATCCAATTCACATCGGGCATCTGGCCATTGCAAATTATATGGTTGAATTCACAGATCTTGACCAAGTTTGGTTTGTAGTGAGTCCCCAAAGTCCGCACAAAATAAAAAGTAATTTGCTGGATGATTATCAAAGGCTGGAAATGGTGAACCTTGCCATTGAGGAAGATGTGCGGTTTCGGGCCTCCAACATCGAATTTAAGCTCCCCAAACCATCGTATACTGTTGACACACTTGCTTATTTGAAAGAAGATTTTCCGACTCATGAGTTTACGCTTATCATGGGATCCGATAATTTAAAATACTTGCACAAGTGGAAAAATCCAGAAGTTATCATTGAAAATTATAGGATACTGGTTTATCCCCGTCCCGATTTTATTAAAGAAAAGTATGAAGCTTCAAACTTTGTGAAAATCGTGGATGCACCGCTAATGGAAATATCTTCTTCATTTATTAGAAAAGCCATAAAGCAAGGAAAAGACATTCGCCATTTTATTCCGTCCAAAGCATGGAAATACCTCGATGAAATGAATTTCTACAAGTAGAAATTGGATGTTTCCTCTTCCCTATAAATTACAATTCTTTTAGTAAATAATTTGAACACATAGTGGCTCGTATCCGTTTCTTTTGGTATTAGCTACACCGAAGAATTTTCTATAACCTCAGCTTTAAAAAATTATGGGTAATTTTTACTGACTAGTAAGAATATTTAAATTGGATAAGAATGAGCGAGCCTTCAAATCTTTTTTCTCTGAATATTCCCGACACAAATAAGCCCCGAGTAGTTATCGTTGGTGGTGGCTTTGGCGGAATTCACTTATTACAAAAACTTAGTAAAAATGACTTTCAGGTGATTCTGTTGGATCGCTATAACTACCATACATTTCAACCACTTCTATATCAAGTGGCAACTGCCGGTCTTGAACCAGACTCTGTCGCAGGACCGTTGCGCAAAATCATGAAAAACCGAAAAAATATCTTTTTCAGAATGTTAAAGGTTAATGAGGTAGATCCGGAAAAAAAACTACTGTATACCTCCATCGGGTCTTTATCTTTCGATTTTTTAATTATCGCAACAGGAGCACAAATCAATTACTTCAATAATAAAAGCATTGCCAAACATGCGTTCCCAATAAAACAAGTTACTCATGCTCTTGACTTGAGAAGTCACATCTTCCAGGAATTTGAAAAATCGGAAATTATTACCGATGAGAATGAGAAGAAAAGATTGATGACTTTTGTGGTGGTTGGAGGTGGACCAACCGGTGTTGAAATTTGTGGTGCGTTGGCTGAATTGAAAAACAATGTTCTTCCTTCTGATTATCCGGAATTAAATCTCAGCGGAATGGAGATAATCCTCATTGAGGGTGAAGATCGATTACTACCTTCAATGTCAAAAGAATCTGCAGATAAAACCTTGAAGTATCTCACAAAAATGGGAGTACAGGTAAAATTGAATTGCCGGACAACTGAATACGATGGGAAAACAGCAAAATTGAACGATGGTACAAGTATTGAGACAGATTCACTGGTTTGGGCGGCAGGTGTTAAAGGGAACCTGATAAGTGGCTTTGATCAAACCAGTTTATTCAGAGGACAGCTAATGGTGAACGAGTTTAATCAGGTATTCAGAAATATAGAATCAAAAACACCTTATGAAAATATATTTGCAATTGGTGATGTTGCTCATATGCAGCAAAAAGGCTATCCGAGAGGATTGCCTGGAGTAGCTCAGGTTGCCATTCAACAGGGAAAACATCTGGCAGTAAACTTGTCCAGATTGGTGAAAAACGAAAACTTAAAGGCATTTCATTATAACGATAAAGGAGTTATGGCAACTATTGGCAGAAATAAAGCTGTTGCTGATTTACCCTTTAATATTCGATTAAGCGGCTTTACTGGTTGGTTTGTTTGGATTGTAGTTCACCTAATGTCATTGGTTGGGTTCAGAAACAAAGCAGTTGTTTTTGCAAACTGGATATGGAATTACATCACTTACGATCGTGGAATTCGGCTTATCCTCCGACCATCGACCAAACAAAATGATACCGTGAGTCGTGAAATGGCTCAGGAAATAATTGAAAACTAATACCAGTATTTTTTTCACATTTATTGAATCAATCTAAATTAGCTAAACACAAACAAACAAATTCAGATATTTGTATATTTGCATATCAAATAACTCCGAGTTCATTTCGCTAAGTGAAAATCATATGCCAAATGAACCGATGGGTTAAAATGGAAACGTTTTAGCCTCCCGATTTCCCGAATGCTCGGGAATGACTTTGGAAAGGAGATGGACGTGGATCTTTGATCAATTAGAATAGATTGTGCGTAATTCCCCTTTCCGGTTTAGGTTTGGGGAATTTTTATGAATAAAAGTTGGGAAAACATACTATTGATTGCAGGAACCAGGCGGAACGTTGGTAAAACAACGTTCACTTGTCAGCTTCTTGAAACGGTAAAAGACTTGTCTCCCATCGCAATAAAAACCACTCCGCACTTCCATGATGAAACTTCTGGATTAAAATTGTTATCAGAAAATCAAGGCTACCGATTGTTTGAAGAAACAAACCAGTCCACCAACAAGGACAGTTCGCTTTTTTTGCAGAGAGGAGCTCATCGGTCTTTCTACCTGCAAGCGAAAGACGAATATTTGGACGAGGGATTTATTGCACTTTTCCCTTACCTGGAGCCAGAAAAACCAATATTGATTGAGTCGGCAGCTTTGCATAAATACATGCAACCAGGATTATTTTTAGTTGTTTACATGGATAAAGATTTAGTGAAACCGTCAAGTGCAATCACCATGAAAATAGCTGATAAAACCATTCAATCGGACGGGAAAACATTTTCCCCTTCACCGTCTATTATCAAATTTGAAAAAAAATGGAGCATCCGGAAATGATAAATTTACAAGAAGCTTTGGATATTGCTTTTTCAAAAGCACATCCTACCAGCACTGAAAAAATTGATTTTCGGCAATCTGCCGGGAAAGTTCTTGCCAAGGATGTTTTTTCAGATATGAACATGCCTCCTTTCAACAAATCAGCGATGGATGGTTATGCCTGCAAAAAAGAGGATTTGGAAAAAGTACTTGATCTGTTGGAAATAATTCCTGCAGGGAAAGCTCCAACACAAACGATCCACTCAGGGCAATGTTCCAAAATCATGACGGGCGCCAAAGTTCCTGAGGGTGCTGACACTATTTTTATGGTGGAGCAAAGTGAAAAAATTGCCCCCAATAAAATCCGTTTCACAGGCAACAAAACCAACAGCAATATCTGCCTATTGGGCGAAGATTTACTGAAAGGTGATTTGGTGCTGCCTGCAGGAACGTTGTTAAAAGCTCAACACATTGCAATGCTGGCAGCTGTTGGATGTACTCAACCGGAACTATACATGCAACCGAAAGTTGGAATTATTTCAACTGGCTCCGAATTGGTTGAACCTGACACATTGCCACAAACCTCACAAATCCGAAATTCAAACGGCCATCAAATGGTTGTGCAAACCGAAAATTGTAATTGTCAGGCTGCTTATTACGGAATTGTAAAAGACGATGAACAAAGTACGTATGAAACAATTAAAAAATCCATTAAGGCAAATGATGTAACCTTAATTTCGGGTGGAGTTTCAGTCGGTGATTTTGACTATGTTCCTCTTGTCATTAAAAATCTCGATTTTGAAATCCTATTTAATAAGTTGACCGTAAAACCCGGCAAACACACCACTTTTGCCGTGAAAGAAAACAAATATATTATCGGGCTGCCAGGCAATCCGGTTTCCTCCTTCATACAGTTTGAGATATTTGTCAAACCCTTCCTATACAAGCTGATGGGATTTGATTGGAAGTCACCTTCCCTACCCCTTCCATTGGCTCAAAATTTCCAGCGACGGAAATCTGATCGGGAAGAATTTGTTCCTGTATCGATCAATGATCAAAACGAAGTGGTGTTGATTTCCTATCATGGGTCAGCACATATTCATGCCTATAATCAGTCATTTGGCTTCATGAATATTCCACAAGGCATCAATCAAATAAAGAAAGGTGAAACAGTCTATGTACGACCGCTTTAAAAGAAATATCAACTACCTGCGCATTTCGGTAACCGACCGATGTAACCTGCGATGCACCTATTGCATGCCTTCTGATGGGATCAAACTGATGCATCATGATGATATTTTAAGTTTCGAGGAAATAGAAGCTTTTACCAGACTAGCAGTTACCAATGGAATAAATAAAGTTCGGCTGACCGGCGGTGAACCATTGGTTCGTAAGGGAATAGTGGATTTAGTTGAAAAGTTGGCTGCTATCGAAGGGATCAAAGATTTATCTATGACAACCAATGGCATCTTACTCGATAAATATGCAACCGATTTGAAAAGTGCTGGATTAAACCGGGTAAACATCAGTTTGGATACAATAAATCCAGACCGATATTGCGAACTGACACGCAACGGAGATATTGACGAAGTCTTTAAAGGAATAAAGGCTGCTAAATCTGCAGGCTTCCATCCTATAAAAATAAATGCTGTATTAATGGGGGAACCCAATGACGAACTATTGAAATTGGAATCTTTCTGTCAAAAGAACCAATTAGACCTTCGGTTTATCCACCAGATGAATCTGCAAAATGGCGAATTCTCAAAAGTTGAAGGTGGCGAAGGTGGCAATTGTAGCCGTTGCAATCGAATTCGTTTATTGGCAAATGGGGATGTAAAACCATGTTTGTTTAGTGATCTGGCGTACAACATCCGAAAATTGGGACCGGAAAAGGCATTGAATATTGCCATAGGGAATAAACCCCGCACTGGCACTTTCAACCGATCTGGCGAGTTTTATAACATCGGAGGCTAATTGATGGATTGATTGACGGAAGAATTGATTGACGGAATTACTGAAGGATTGAATTATTGAATAAAATTTGGAACTATATAAGATGAAAAAGCTAACACATATTGATGATTCAGGAAGTGCAAAAATGGTGGATGTTGGAAGTAAAACAACTCAACAAAGAACCGCAACTGCCGAAGGTTTTATTCGTCTCAACACTGATACCATCCAGCTGATTCGCGAAAACCAAATAAAAAAAGGCGACGTTTTAACTGTTGCCGAAATCGCAGGAATACAAGCAGCTAAAAAAACCAGCGAACTCATTCCTCTCTGTCATCAATTGCAGTTAACCAAAGTAAGCGTCAATTGCGAGTTAAAAGATGATGGAGTTTTGGCTATCTGCACCTCAAAATGCATTGGGCAAACCGGGGTGGAAATGGAAGCACTTACCGGAGTGCAAGTGGCCTTGCTAACCATTTACGACATGTGTAAAGCTGTTGATAAAACAATGGTAATGGAGAACATCCGGTTAATCAACAAAACTAAAAACGACCTTTAAAAGCGAAGTGTATGAATGCTAAAGTCAGTGTACTTTCTGTTAATGTCTCTGAGAAAAAGGGAACGATAAAAAAGCCTGTTGATCAAATTGATCTCACTGAAATTGGTGTGGTGGGTGATGCCCATTCGGGAAACTGGCACCGTCAGGTCAGCTTATTAGCGAACGAAAGCATTGAGAAATTCTCTGAAGAGGCAGGCAGAAAAATCAAATTTGGAGAGTTTGCTGAAAATATCACAACTGAAGGGCTGCTGCTTCACGAAACCAAACCGCTTGACCGTTTTATTGGCGACCATATTGAGCTGGAAGTTACCCAGATTGGTAAAAAATGCCACGGTGATAATTGCAGTATTTTTCGAGAAGTAGGGAACTGCGTGATGCCCAAAGAAGGCATTTTTGCACGAGTCGTTAAACATGGGAGACTGAAAAGTGGCGACTCACTCATCTATCACCCCCGAATAATCAAGGTGATGATTATTACATTAAGCGATCGGGCAAGCCGTGGGGAATATGCTGATAAAAGTGGCCCTCAAATCAAAAACCTGGCAAAAAAACATTTCGATAATATTAAACGCCCTGTTGAATTTGAGCAGATTCTAATTGCTGATGATGGCGAACACCTGAAAGCTCTTATTGAAAAGGCAACAGCCGAACAAGTGGATGTCATTATTACCACAGGCAGCACTGGAATTGGCCCTCGTGACCTTGCCCCGGAAACAGTAAAACCACTGCTTGACAAAGAAATCCCGGGAATCATGGAGTTAATTCGTGTAAAATACGGGATGGAAAAACCAGCTGCTTTATTAAGCCGGGGAATTGCAGGATTGAAAAATCAAACACTCATTTACACCCTCCCCGGCAGCGTGAAAGCAGTTACCGAATATTGCAACGAAATCCTCCCAACAATCGAACACTCCCTCTATATGATTTATGGAATTGATAGCCACTAAAAATAGCTATCACCTTTTAACTGCTAAGGAATCACTTCCTTCGACATACTTACAAGTACTTGATATTTGTAGCCTTTTGATCATTGAAGACTGTAAATTAATCATTTTATATCGTTTTGCTTTTTCGTAACTTATTTAGGCTCCTTTTCTCTCTCCAATAACCACTGGTTATTTATGCTCATTTTGAGAAAACTAAAAAACTACAGTTATGAAAAAACTTACAATCTTTCTAACGCTGGCCTTCCTGACCTCTATTACTTTCTCCCAAACTAAAAACGGGACAATTTATTCGGAACACAACACCATTGAAAAAACAAAAAATATGTGGAATGCTTTTGTAAAGGGGGATAAGGATACATATTTAAGTTTTTTTGCTGACTCGCTTATGCGCGGAGCCAATGGGGATTATAATAAGATCCCAAACGAACGTCTGAACGGTACCTTTGAATGGTGGAACAAGGAATTTGAAAACCTCGAAATCAAAGATGACAAACCTGCATCTCCCGATGCTTTAGAGTACAAGGAGGGCGGACTTTGGGTTCAGGACTGGCTAAGAATTACAGCTACCCACATCAAAACAGGCATCATTGTGGATCTACAGATGCACAACCTTTATCGTTTTAATGATGATGGAAAAATTAACTTCATGCACTCCTACTTTAACAACAACATTTTTGAAGAAATTCAGAACAGTCAAACAACCAGGCGAAATGGTGATGTGTATATCAATCATCCATTAATTTCCACTGTTCGCAAAATGATGAACGATATTTACTACAAAAAGGATGTTGAAGCGTGGGCAAGTTACTTTACCGAAAAAGCCCGCTTTATGAACACAACCATGCCTGTTGGAAAGTCATTGGGACTGGAAGAAATGAAAGAGGAAGTGACCAAATTCGTTTCCGGGGATGTAAAATTTAAGCTGGAACAAAACGGATATCCCGATTGCATTCACTATGAAGAAGGAGATATTTGGTCGGTCTATTCGTGGTGGGTGTTAACAAGATGGGAAAACGAAGAAAAAATCCAAATCCCTATGATGGCGACTCACTATTTCGATGAAGACGGTAAAATAACCAACTCATTTGTCTATTACAGCACCAACCATTTTGAAAAATAAAGCCTAAGCCTCGCTATATCTCAAGGCAGTTATATTGTATAGCTGCCTTTTCATTCTTGGTTTTTGCTTTCCAATGCATTTACAATTTTTCGAAGTCGCGCTACTTCAAAATAACTTAAAGCTAGGCTGGAAACGATCCCAACCCATAAAATTTGAATGCCATACGGGTAATGTTGAAGTCTGAAAAGTGCTCCCTGTAAAATTAAAGATGAAGAAATACTTAATAATACTTTCATCATTTTAGTGATTTGATTTGAATCATAGTTTATTTCTTTTAATCGATTATTATATAACTATCAATCATCCGCTAAGCCGAAAAACGGCTAATCAGGTAATATTTGCTTTTTTGTGCTCAATATTGTTCCAGATTCCATATCAACAATTAATTCGGAATTATTGGAATCTCCGCTTACCTGATTAAAAATTAAATATCTGTTCTGTACAATTCGATCTATCACGTTTTTGTCTTGTTGAAGCTAAATATCTTTAAATAAAATTTCAGATTTTATTTCTGTTTTATAATTACCACAAGAAGCAAGTAGCATGTTATAGTAATCGTCCTGATCCAAGTCAAGGAAGTAGTATTTTCCTTTGAAATATATTGAATCTGATTTGTAAAAATGAACAGTCTTAATGTTATTCAAATTCTTAATATCATAGCAAAAAAGGCCAAAGTCAAGTGCGTTTGCCAACAAGTATTTACTATTATCGATAAATTTATATGCACAAAAAACTCCACTTTGTCCGTCTTGAGCATATCCTCGTTTAGTAGCCTTGAATTTTTTGATAATTTGATTTGAATTGCAATCAAGAACGAAAAATTGATGACGTCCCGCAATTATAGCGACATTTCGTTTCCCTAAACTCGTTGCTCCGAATTTATAAGGGTCATATTCTTTTTCCAACACAATCTCATCTAAAACACGGTTCTTCAAATCTTTGACAATTAAATATTGGGATTCTCCTGGTTGCTCTTGGGTCAATACGAATGTCTTGTTGTCGAGAATCAAAGAAGTATCATCCATGCTCTGACAAAAAGAATTTAAACATAGAAGTGAAGTTATTATTGTTACAATCAATTTCATTTATATACAACTCAAGATGAAGTTTACATAGTTTACGATGTCTTTTTGAAATCGTACATTGTCCTTATTATCTTAATTTCAATGTCTGCTTTGGAGAATTTATCCGGTTCAGAAATTAAGTTTACAAGTTAACAAATTAAACTTAACCATTTTTTATGTATCTGTTGATTATCCACTAAGCCGATTACCGGCTAAGCGGATAGCAAAATTTATTGCAAGGGCAGTTTTTATTAATGCCTTTGAGACTCTGACAGGCAGTCGAGGCCAAACAAAAAAATGGCATCCTTCAAAATGAAAGATGCCATTTATATATAGTGATATTTATTACTCCTTAGTCAAGACTCGCATCTCGCAAATCTTTTATAAACTCTTAATCTCGTTAACCAAATTTTGCAGGCTGTCTTTAGCATTTCCGAACAACAAACGTGTTTTCTCACCAAAGAACAATTCGTTTTCAATTCCGGCATAACCTTTACCACGACCACGTTTCATAACGATGATGTTTTTCGCTTCGAAAGCCTTAATGATTGGCATTCCGGCAATCGGGCTTGAAGGATCGGTAATCGCTGCAGGGTTTACCACATCGTTTGCTCCAATTACAACCACAACATCGGTATTTGGCATATCCGGATTGATTGTTTCCATTTCAACCAACTGGTTGTAAGGAACATCAGCCTCAGCCAACAACACATTCATATGGCCAGGCATACGTCCGGCAACCGGGTGAATGGCATAACGCACATTAACTCCTTTTGAAGAAAGCAAGGTATCCAGTTCGTGGCAAACATGCTGTGCCTGTGCAACCGCTAATCCATAACCGGGAACAATTACGACGCTTTGTGAATAGCTCAACAAGATTGAGGCATCACTCAGGTTGATTTCTTTCATCACCCCTTGGTCACCATCTCCGGCCGCAGCACCACCACCGCCGAAAGCACCAATAATCACATTAAGTAATGAACGGTTCATTGCTTTACACATCAGCACGGTCAATATTGTTCCGGCAGCACCTACTAAGATACCACCCAAAATCATTGCCTGGTTGTGATAAATGAAACCAGCCATCGCAGCAGCAATACCCGTAAAACTGTTTAGCAATGAAATAACAACTGGCATATCCGCACCACCAATCGGCATTACAAACATAACCCCGTACAATAGTGATAGTGCCATTAATAAATAAATTGCCCAACTCAGTTCTTCAGGTGTATGACCTGAAAGCATCATATAAACAGCCAATCCAAAAGTTCCGGTCATTAGCAACAAGTTGACATATTTCGCCATTCCTGACCGAATATCCCCCACTTTACCATCCAATTTACCGTATGCAATCATACTTCCACTAAATGCCACCGCACCAATGATCATCCCAAGTAATGTCACCAAAACCGATCCCCAGTTGCTCATGTCAGCATTTGGGAACTCGAGTAAAGCAACCAACATAGAGGCAGCACCACCAGTTGCATTGTAAAATGAAACCAACTGTGGCATGGCGGTCATCTTAATTTTGCGGGCAATGATCCAACCCACAGCAGATCCCACACCAATTGCGGCAAGAATGATCCACACATTAGCCATAGGAATACCGCCTCCTGCATCATTCTTATGCAATAACAACGTTGTAATCATTCCTAATACCATACCACCGCCGGCTAAGAAATTACCACGGCGTGCAGTTTCCGGATGGCTCAATAATTTCAATCCATAAACAAAAAGTAAAGCTGCTATTAGGTAGCTGAGCTCTAACAAGGTTTCCCCCATTGTGAAGGGCATTCCGTTTAATGTTCCAATAACTTTATCCATCATGTCCTCCTATTTTTTCTTCTTTTTAAACATTTCGAGCATGCGGTCAGTAACCACAAAACCACCGACTACATTGAGGGTCCCAAAGATGACAGCTAAAACTCCAAGAATCATTTCGAGTGAAATGCGTGAGGCATCAGCATGTCCAACCAGGATTATTCCACCGATAATAATAACACCACTAATCGCATTCGCACCAGACATTAGCGGAGTATGTAAAACGGAAGGTACATTGGATATAACTTCAATGCCCAGAAAAATAGACAGGGCAATGATAAATATGGCTTCTTTATACGTAAAGAAAAACTGAAGTATTTGTTCCATGATGCTTATTCGATTACAGATTTAACACGTTCATTCAACACCTCTCCCTGATGGGTTATACAAGTACCTTTGACGATATCATCCTCAAAATTAAGGTTCAGGCTTCCATCTTCAGCAATCATCAACTCAAGGAAATTGATTACGTTTTTGCCAAACATTTTGCTGGCATCTTTAGGCATTTGAGCAGGATAATTAGATTGACCAATAATAGTCACACCTTCTTTCACAACCGTTTTATTGTCTTCGCTCAATTCACAGTTACCACCAGTTGATGAAGCCAGATCAATAATGACTGATCCATCCTGCATGCTGGCAACTACTTCTTTTGAAATTAGCAGAGGAGCTTTTCTTCCAGGAATTTGTGCAGTACAAATTACAACATTCGATTTTGCAGCATGTGCATTAATCGCTTCCTGCTGTTTCTTTTTATATTCTTCGGTTTGCTCAACAGCATAACCACCGGCAGCAGCATCTTCTTTGGCACCTTCTACTTCTACAAAGCGAGCACCCAAGCTCATTACTTCTTCTTTAACTGCAGAGCGAACATCAAAAGCTTCCACCTGCGCACCCAATTTACGGGCAATGGCAATCGCTTGCAATCCGGCTACACCTGCACCCAAAACCAAAACATTTGCCGGACGAATAGTACCAGCAGCAGTCATAAACATGGGGAAAAAGGTTGGTAAATGCGAAGCTGCATCCAACACGGCTTTATAACCAGCAACTGTTGCCATTGATGAAAGTACGTCCATTGCCTGTGCACGGGTTGTACGCGGAATGGAATCCATACTGAAACTGGTAATTCCTTTTTCCTGAAATTTCTTCACCAGCTCTTTGTTCCACAAAGGTTTGTACTCACTTAACCATACTTGTTCTGCTTTTAGCTGTCCAAGTAATTTTTCGTCTGGTTCGGAAATTTGAACCAACAAGTCGGCCTTTTGCAGCACCTGCTCTCGCGGTATCGCCTGCGCCCCGGCCTGGGTATAGCTTTCATCCGTTGCAAAAGCTGCTTCACCGGCTCCTTTTTCAATCAACACCTCGACTTTTTTATCTACCAGGTGTTTGACATGCTCCGGTAAAAGTGCAGCCCGTCTCTCGGGAAGCTCTTCCTTTAGAAGTCCAATAATCATAGGATGTAATATTTAGATTGATGAATTTGTATCATATGGACCAATCCATTTTTGTTTTGGCGAAGATAAATACTTTAATGGTCTTAGAAAAAAAAAACACTGTTAACGCACACGGACGTGTTGTAAAGAATGTTTTGAAGCTCCTATAAATCATAAAACAAATTGTTTTTCAATAAATTACTTAAATACAATGATTTTTCACACCCCTTCTGGATTTCAACAAAGATGGTCTACTTTCAATAAATTGTGGAAAACTAATTCTAAAAAATATGTCCAAGCTCACAGAAGAAAATATCTTTGCACTTCACTTAAAAATAGAACTATGCAAACCTGGTTTGAGGTCAAAGTAAAATATGTAAAAGTCGATCAGGATGGTCGCGAACGTAAAGTTGGAGAAGTTTACCTGGTAGATGCCGTTTCGTTTACCGATGCTGAAGCACGCATTATTGAACAGATGCAGCAAATGATTCGTGGGGAGTTCCATATCGATAATATCAAAAAATCGAATATCATTGAAATCTACCCACATGATAATGGAGAATTTTGGTACAAAGCAAAAATCAGCATCGTAACGATTGACGAAAAAGCTGGCAAGGAAAAGAAAATCAATAACTACTTCCTGGTTGCTGCTGATGACTTTAAAGAAGCTTTCACCCGTTTGGAAGAAGGCTTGTCTTATATTTTAGTACCCTATCACACAACGGCAATGGCATTGAGTACCATCGTTGATGTTTTCCCTTATTTCAAGGATGACGCACAAGAAGAACTTCCTCCTCATTTAAAAAGAATTGAGCCGGAAGATGAACCACAAGTTGAAGAAGAAGAGAAAGAAGAAGGTCAACCCGTAGAAGAATAATTGCAATTCTATCTATATACAAAAATCCCGGGGTTCTTACTCCCGGGATTTTCTATTTTAATTTAATATTGGTGTTGGTTTTCGTAGATTAATCATCACCCTGAAAAAACAAAACTGATCTCTTTTAAGTGGATCAAACATGTAATAGGCAGTTGCCACCCTGCAAATGTCTTTTATAATCGTAAATATCTCCTGAACTTCCTTCTTTCCCTCTTTTGTTAATAGAGTTGAATGATTGATCAGATCAAAACAAGATTGAAACTCTTTTATTTGATCAGCATAACTACAAATTCGGTCAATCAGCATTTCTGAAATTGAACTACCAATTAGTTTATTAATGATTTCTTGCGACAAATTCTTTTTAAACGCTTGCAGCAACATATAAAGACTATGCGTATCTCCGTTTTTTGCATCGCTGAAATAGGTATTGTAGCCCAATTTCTCAAATACTGTTTTTTGAAATTTCTTATCCTCTTTAAAATCGACCCGAACTAACGCCCGAACCACGCTTACATCTTTTAACGAAGCAAACATGATCTCGTGAACATGTTGTTGCTTACTGGTGTGCGAACAAAAAGACTCGGAAAGCAGATGAGTTGCTTTTGCCGCAATGATTCGGGCATGAAGATTGCTGGCAAAATCAACATTCCAATCTTCGCGCACCAATGATAATTCGAAAATGTTTTCATAAAAAGTTTGTGCAATTTTTTGGCAAGCTAAAATAGTTGCATTAGCCGTTGAACACGATTTTTTGGTTTCCATAGGAGCTGATTTTGAATTTTATAAACTTGAAGATGAATAAAAAGTTACGACATATAGAGTGGAATAAAAATGTCTAATATCCTTATTTTCAAAATCATGTTGTAAAATACATAATCATTTATCAATTAAACACAGCAATCACATTCCAAACATATGCTTATTTAATCACAACACTACTAAAAAATGGACAAAAGCTACTAATCTGCCAACTGATGTTTGCTCTTTAGGGGGAAATACAATAGTACCTGTCAATAATTTATGCAAACAATGCTAGTCGATTATTATATGTATATAAGTTTAAATCCATAATCCCGTCAACAACGTTGATTTTTACTAATTTTATGGTCTGATTTAATAACCAGAACCCGAAAATTCACAGAATGAAAAATATTATTATAGCAAGCATTCTATTACTAGCAATATCAACAATTAGTTTTGCTCAAGAAAGATACCTCGAGGAAATCACTGATTCAGTTCTCGTTGAAACTTATATATACGCACAAAAAGATAGCCACGAGTTAAAGTTGGACATCTACACACCAGCGTTTGATTCAGAATTCTCCAGACCTGTTTATTTATATGCACACGGTGGAGGTTTTTCCGGAGGTAACAGAAATGACAAAGGTATCCAAGCATTTTGTAAGAAGATAGCAATGCGTGGATATGTGGCTGTTTCTATTAGCTACCGCTTAACACGAAAAGGAAAACCTTCAGGGTTCAGCTGTGATTGCCCAAGCTATGAGAAATTAAAAACGTTTGATGCTGCTGTGGAAGATTTGCAGGATGCAACCTACTTTCTAATTCAGCAACGAGAAGCTTTGGGAATTGATCCTCAAAAAATAATTGTCTCTGGAAGTAGTGCTGGTGCCGAAATGGTTCTTAATGCGGCATACGAACCACCTTATTGCTACGGATTGGACTCTGGCCCGGTTGCTTATGCAGGAGTTGTTGCCATGGCAGGTGCCATCCCAAACCTTTTAAAAATTTATGACGAATCGGCCATTCCGTCTATGTTTTTTCACGGGACTTGTGATAATCTGGTTCCCTATGGAAGTGCTCCTCATCATTACTGCACCGAGGGAGATGATGGTTATTTAATTTTGAACGGTTCCTATGCGATTGCCGAAAGACTTCGCCAACTTGGCAAACCTTATTGGCTGCACTCCACATGTGGAGGAGACCACGGGCTTGCTGGCTACCCAATGGATCACTACTTCGATGAAATTATGGAATTCTGTTCCCAGTTTGTATTAAACGGAAGTAAAGATCAAATACATACTATTGTTCCGGGAGAGCATTCTTGCGAATATCCGGAATTTAACTTTTGTGACGAAATAGAAGAAATACCAGAAATTGAGACTTCAAATTAGAAATAACCAAATATTCAACCTGTGAAAAAATTACTAATCATTCTTATGCTAACAAACCTGCTCATAGAAAATGGTACCACCCAAAATGTCAGGTTGATTACTTATAACATCCGCTATGATAACCCGATGGATGGCGAAAATAACTGGAACAATAGAAAAGAAGATGTAGTCGCATTACTCAAATTTCACCAGGTTGATGTTTTTGGATTGCAGGAAGCTCTGTATAACCAGGTCACATACATTGAAGATCAAATGCCGAGCTTCGACCGCGTGGGTGTAGGCCGCGATAATGGGAAAGCTGCAGGTGAATATTCACCAATCTTCTACAATTCACGAAAATATCAACTGAAATCACATGGTTGGTTTTGGCTCTCCACTTCACCAAACGTTCCAAGTAAAAGCTGGGATGCTGCCCTACCCCGAATCTGCACCTATGTATTGCTTGAAGACTATGACAAGCACCATTCTTTTTGGGTATTCAACACACATTTTGATCATATTGGAGAACTTGCAAGAGATGAATCTGCACGTTTGATCCTATATCAAATTGAAACGCTAAATGAAAAAGGATTTCCGGTTTTCCTGATGGGAGACTTCAATTTAACGCCAGAAACAAAACCGATTGCACGAATTGAGAAAGCTTTCTTCGATTCTAAAAAGTCCACACTTAGCCCAGCTTATGGCCCGGAAGGTACTTTCAATGGTTTTGATTTTAACAGTCCGCTGGATCAACGAATTGACTATATTTTTGTACAGGGCAAATCATCTGTTCTGGAATATGGCGTGCTAACTGACTCCAAGAACAATCGCTATCCATCTGATCATCTTCCAGTTTTGGTAGAGGCTACTTTGCGTTAATAATAATCTGAACAACTTTCGCTTCGGCATTGCGAAGCAATGGCTGAACATTTTCTAATTCCTTTTGTCATAATGAAAATGGAAGTAGATTTTATCATAAGTGGTCAAGGTCTCGCTGGTACTTTATTAGCCTGGGAACTGGCAAATCGAGGTAAAACGTTTATCATTTTTGATGATCCCAATCAAGCAAAAGCTTCAGAAGTTGCTGCAGGTCTAGTTAATCCAGTAGTGTTTAGAAGAATGACGAAAAGCTGGCTGATCGATGAACTATACCCAATATTAATCGACACTTATACACGGCTTGAGAATCAATTCAAAACGCAGTTCTTTTATCCTTTAGCCATCAAAAAAATTCTGGGTGAAGGTGAAGCTGATTTCTGGAAAAGCAAAACAGTTGAAAATCAACTCCACGAATACATCCGTGTTGGAATTGACTTTTTTCCACATGCATTCATACGTTCACCTCATGGAATTGGAGAAGTGGTAAAAAGTGGAAGAGTTAATTTGAGCAAATTGATTGCCAAATTAAAGCAGGAGTTTAAAACTAAAAGTCAACTCCGTTCAGAAAAAATTGACTACCAAAAATTGGTTTTAGAGAATGAAAAAGTAAGTTACAATGGAATTAAAGCCAGGAAAATCATTTTCTGTGATGGTCACAGGGAATCGGAAAATCCATTTTTCACCCAATTAAATTTTCGTCATACCAAAGGGGAAGTTCTGCGCATAAAACCTAAAAGTTATCGGTCTAATTTCATTTTGAACAAAGCCATGTTTCTAATGCCCGAGGGCGATGGAATTTATAGGCTTGGAGCTACTTACAATTGGAAGGACACTTCAGAAAAAATTTCGAAACAGGCACGAATTGAACTTCAAAGAAAACTGGCAGCAATATTCACAGATGAGTATACAATCATTGATCATCAAACTGGCATTCGGCCAACTTCGCATGATCGGAGACCAATTGTTGGCATTCATCCCCAACATGAGCAGCTCGGTATTTTTAATGGCTTGGGCTCAAAGGGGACGATGTTGGCACCGTATTTTGCCAGGCAATTGGCCGATAATTTGTGCCACGGGACACCCATTCATCCGAAAGCTGACATTAATCGATATTACTAGTCAAAGCACCATTCCTTGACACACATGAAACAAATTGGAGAAACCATTATATATTTATCTAACCTTATCTGGGGAACACCATTGCTTATTTTGCTTTTGGGTGGTGGGCTGTATTTTCTACTTCTTTCCCGTTTGGCCCCGATCAAATACATTGGGCATGCAATTCAGATTCTCAGGGGTAAATATGATGATCCAAACGAGGAAGGCCAATTAAGACATTATCAGGCTTTATCGACCGCACTTGCCGGAACCATCGGAATGGGAAACGTCAGTGGTGTTGCAGTTGCCATCACCATGGGAGGACCGGGAGCAATTTTCTGGATGTGGATTTCTGCATTACTAGGAGTTTCCACCAAATTCTTCACCTGTTCACTGGCGGTCATGTACCGTGGACGAGACAGCGCAGGGCAAATACAAGGAGGCCCCATGTATGTAATCACTGAAGGTCTCGGGAAAAAGTGGAAACCCATGGCTTATTTCTTTTCCATCGTCGCAATGATCGGAGTGCTACCATTATTTCAATCCAATCAGCTCACTCAAATTATACGGGATTCCATTTTAGTTCCCAACGGATTTTCCGGGAATTTCACTGGTGATTTAATTATTGGGATAGTAATTGCTTTTATCGTTGGACTGGTTATAATAGGAGGAGTAAAACGTCTTGGGAAAGTGACCGGAAAGATGGTTCCATTTATGGCAGTTATTTATATCATCTCTGTCCTCTTTATCCTGTTTTCAAATTCAAGTGAAATTATTCCAGCTTTCAAATTAATCTTCACAGATGCCTTTACCGCTCAGTCTGTTCTAGGAGGTTCGCTTGGCGCAATTATCATTACAGGAGTCAGACGTGCAGCATTCTCCAACGAAGCGGGAATGGGAACAGCTCCCATGGCTCATGGAGCTGCAAAAACGAACGAGCCAATACGTGAAGGGTTGGTTGCCATGCTTGGACCAATCATTGATACCATAATCATTTGCACCATGACAGCCCTGGCAATTCTTGTAACAGGTGTTTGGAAAAATACGGATGCCGATGGAATTACCCTTACGGCAAATGCTTTCGATAAAGCAATTCCGGTCTTTGGGCACTACATTTTAATTGTTTGTGTGACTTTTTTTGCACTTTCAACCATGTTTTCATTCCCTTATTACGGAAGTAAATGTTTAAGCTTCGTAGCAGGAGCCCATCGCCAACATTATTACCTCTATTTTGTAGTTATACTGGTTGTTATCGGTGCAGTATCACAGCTTCGTGTCGTAGTAAGCTTTTTTGATTTTGCCTTTGCGTTTATGGCTTTTCCCACGATGATCAGTGCCTTGCTACTTTCCGGGAAAGTTAAAAAAGCCGCTCAAGTATATTTCAAATCATTGAACGACAAAAAGAAATAATAGAAATTCCAGAATAAATTCTCATTTTTTCACAACTCGTTTTGCGAAATGGTTGTTATCTTAATAACTCTATAATCTTAAAAATCAACTATTATGAAGTACTACATTGCAAAAACACTGAATGCAGATTTTGAAACAGCCATTACAAAAACTAAAGAAGCATTAAGCACAGAAGGTTTCGGTGTGCTTTCAGAAATTGATATTCACTCCAAGCTAAAAGAGAAACTGGATGTTGATTTCAGAAAATATCGGATTTTGGGTGCTTGTAATCCACCTCTTGCTTATAAAGCCCTGCAAAAAGAAGATAAAATTGGAACCATGCTCCCATGTAATGTTATTGTGCAGGAATTGGAAGAAGGAAAAACAGAGGTTGCAGCAATTGACCCAATAGCTTCGATGAAAGCAATTGAAAGTGATGGAGTTGAAGAATTAGCAGGAGAAGTTAAAAAGAAATTGGAACGAGTAATCGCCGCTTTATAAAAAAGAACCCCGGAAATTCCGGGGTTTTCTATTCTTATTTCAAGCCTCTTTTCATTAATAAATATTCTGGCGATGGATCTTTCCCACGGAACGCCCTATATACGTTCATTCCTTCATCGGAACCAGATTTTGCCAGCAAAATTCTGAATTTAGCAGCCAATTCAGGATTGAAAATATCTCCCGATTCCTTGAATGCAGCAAAAGCATCGGAATCCAAAACGCCGGCCCATATATAAACATAGTAACCCGCCGAGTACCCACCGGAGAAAATATGTGCGAAATACGTACTTCGGTAGCGAGGAATGATTTCATCAATCAATCCAATTCGGTCCATTGATGTTTTTTCAAACGCCAATACATCGCCATTAAACTCTTTTGAGTGCCAATCCATATCCAGGACCGAAGCAGCCAAATACTCAACGGTCGCAAATCCCTGATTGAAATGTCCACTTTTTACAATCTTATCAACCAACTCATCAGGTATTACTTCACCAGATTTATAATGTTTGGCATATATTTTCATTACTTCAGGCTCTGCAGCCCAGTTTTCCATAATTTGTGATGGAAGCTCAACAAAGTCGCGTGGT
Source organism: Sunxiuqinia sp. A32 (assembly GCF_052690465.1). Classification (NCBI taxonomy): domain Bacteria; kingdom Pseudomonadati; phylum Bacteroidota; class Bacteroidia; order Marinilabiliales; family Prolixibacteraceae; genus Sunxiuqinia; species Sunxiuqinia sp. A32. The sequence continues at coordinate 23,400 of NZ_JBQYLI010000018.1, read as the reverse complement.
ACATTTCCTGCTGTACGGCGATAAGGCCCATCCGTAAACAATCCATGCAACGCATGACCAAACTCGTGGAAAAGTGTAGAAACCTCATCAAATGTTAATAAAGCCGGTGAATCACCACTTGGTCTTGTAAAGTTGCAAACAATAGACGTAATTGGATGCTGTACTTTTTTGCCATCTTCATATTCCTGATCGCGGAACCCAGTATTCCATGCGCCTACCCGTTTTCCATCACGAGGATGAAAATCCATATACAAAACTCCAACATGTGAGCCATCGGCTTCCTTAACTTCCCATACCTCAACTTCAGGATGATAGACGGGAATATCATCACGTCTTTCGAACTGAATTCCATATAACTTAGTAGCTACATAAAACACGCCATTTCGAACGTTATCCAAACTAAAATACGGACGAATTTCTTCTTCATCAAGGTTGTACTTTTCTTTACGAAGTTTCTCTGCATAGTACCACCAGTCCCAGGATGCCAATTCAAATTTACCACCTTCCCGGTCAATGATTGCCTGCATTTCATCACGCTCCATTTTAGATCGTTGTAAAGCAGGCTCCCATAGTTTATAAAGGAAATCATATACATTCTCCGGGGTTTTCGCCATGTTATTGTCGATGATATATGCCGCATGGTTCTTAAAGCCCAGCAGTTCTGCCTTTTCCTGACGCAACTCAACCATATTTGCCAGGATATCTTTGTTATCATTGTCGTTATTGTTATTCCCACGCATGAAATAACCGCGATATATTTTCTCTCTCAAATCACGATTCTTCGCGTACTGCAGAAAAGGAATCATACTAGGCTTTTGCAGAGTGAAAACCCACTTTCCTTCCAAATCCGCTTTTTTTGCTTCATCAGCGGCGGCAGCAATCGCTCCGTCTGGAAGGCCAGCTAAATCGTCTTCCTTATCAATCACCAATCGAAAATTCTTGTTGGTTTCTGCCAGTAAATTTTCACCAAATTGCAAACGCAACGTTGAAAGTTGCTGATTCAGAGCTCGCAGCTTTTCTTGTCCGGCTTCATCCAAATTGGCTCCATTTCGTTCAAAATCTTTATAGAATTTTTCAACCAACCGAAGTTGTTCATGATCCAACCCAAGATCAGCACGTTGTTCGTAAACGGCTTTTACCCGCTCAAATAATCCTTTGTTTAACATGATATTATCCTCATGAGCCGTGATCATAGGCGAAATCTCACGAGCCAACTCCTGCATATCCGCATTGGTATTGGCAGAATTCAAATTACTAAACACATTATCAACTCGATCCAACATTTTCCCAGATTGGTCAAAGGCTAATATCGTATTCTCAAAGGTTGGTTTATCTCCGTTTTCAACAATAGCATTGATTTCTGCATCATGTTGTTTTATCCCTTCTTCTATTGCCGGAAGATAGTGTTCCAACTTAATCTCATCAAAAGGTGGGACCTGGAACGGTGTGTTATACGTCTCAAAAAATGGATTTTCCATAGCTTGCTTTGTTTCTTTTGTAATATTACAGGCAACCAGCGCCATTAGCAAAAGAACAAAAATAGGATTTCGTTTCTTCATTATAGTTGATTTTCAGTATTTAAAATTGCGTGATAAAAATAACAATAACCGAATTGTCTTTTTATGATGGAAGTTAGGATTTTAGCATAAAACATCTGCCTGTAGATATACCTATTCCCCCTACTGTCCTATAAAAATTTGCAATAGATGTTTATTCCTTAATGAAATTTATATGCAGAATAATTCGCAATTAGGGTACTGATAACATGAATTCAACCAAACAGTTTTCAGTAAATACGATTAGTCGGATGGGAATCCGCTTAGCATTAAATTGGCTCCTCGTTCTTATCAGGTTCGTGATGAACAATGGCTTCATAAATACGGGTAGGTACGGGTGGACATCCTTTTACATAGATTCCTTTGTCTTTCATATGCCGGGTACAATTGCCAACAAATACAGATCCGTCCATCGCTTTTTCAATGCCTTTTCCAATGGCAATATGGAATTTGCCATCACACAATGCATATTGGCTCATATCTTCCCCAAAACGTTTTAAAAACATCATTAAGGTTGACAGGCACGAACTGCATGAATCCACATCCTGAACTTCGATTCCCGGAAACTCCACGGATATTTTTGTTGGTGGCTTTTGGTATTGAGTAATATACTCGTCATAATTGGCAGGAAGAACCTCATAATCTTCCACCTTAATGGGCATTTTGTTCCGCTCAGAAATAATCTTCAAATGAGGAACTTCTTCGGCATCGTATCCCATTAACCGACAAGCCATCACATCAGCCCCCATCGGATCAAACGAAGCAATTGCAAAGTTTGAATTAACAGGATTACCTCCCGACGGCCCTAATCCTTCCATTCCAAGAAAACCGTCAACCACAGTCATATCCGGTGTTAATATGGATGCCAAATCAGAAATAGCAGAGTCCAGTGTTTTCTCCGGATATACCTTTTTCAAATACTCCAATTGATGGTAACGTACTTTCTCATGACGGTACAAACAACCTTTCAAATTTTTAATACCAAGCGTAACACCGGTATGCATATGGGTTTTGGTTACAGGCACCGATATCAACACATCAAAATCATATACCTGCTGACAAACTTTGGTCTCCGTTAAAATTCTTGGATGAGGAATGTTCTTTACAATGGGAGGTTTCGAATTAAAATCAATCAATTCAACTCCATAACGAGCTGCCATTTCGGTAAAACCAGCTCGTTTAAAAGCTTCAAAAACATCAACCCCAACAATGGGACTTTCACCAATGGCAATGGTTTCAACACCAATTTCATTCAAGGTTTCAATAATGGCAGCAACCGCCTCCGGATGGGTATTGTACCCCGATTCAGGTGGCGCAATACGTCCAACGTTTGGTTTAATTAAAATGCGCTTGTCTTTTAAAGGAGATAAATCTAACTGCTTCAGTGCGTTAATAACATTTAGAAAAGGTCCTTCCTTGCCTGCAATACTTACAATTGGTTTCGAAATCATGCGGCGAAGATATCAATCCTCAAGTTTTGACGCAATATAAATTACGATCTGAAAGCATACTCAAAGAAGTTTTAAATCGCACAAAAAACCTCTCACATTTACGTAAGAGGTTTTCGGGATTTAAGAAAACTAATTTATGTGTCGCGTTTACAAAATACTATTGATGAGCAATAGGATCCGGATTGTTATCTGGATCACCATTAACAGTTCCAGAAGTTGAGACAGTTCCCAATAAAGCGATTCCTGCCACGTGTGGAGCTGCCATTGAAGTTCCGCTTAAAGTACGGTATCCTCCATCTTTATATGTTGATTTAACACTAACTCCGGGCGCGCAAAAATCAATCGGTGGATTTCCATAATTAGAGAAATATGCATAATCATCAGAACTATCCATTGCAGAAACCGTGTAAACTTTGGGTCCATTTGTCCTTGCCGGAGAATGATTATTGGCATCATCAGACTCGTTTCCAGCAGCCAACACGAAAATCACTCCGCTATTGTTGCTTGCATTAACCACAGCATCATCCAAATCACTATAGGGAGGTCCACCAAGGCTCATATTAGCCACATCACCATTTGAACCATGAGCAGCAACCCAGTCAACACCAGCAATTACACCAGAATAACTCCCACTACCTCGAGAACTTAGTACTTTCACCGGAACGACCGTCGCTCCTGCAGCAACACCAACAACTCCTAAATTATTATCTTTGGCTGCTATTGTCCCAGACACATGCGAACCATGTCCATTACCATCATCAAACGAAGCATCTTTCCCTTTTGAAAAGGCTGAAAAGCCCAAACTTGCATCTACGTTCAAATCTTCATGGTCCAGATCAATACCTGTATCAATAATCCAGGCCCGCTTACCTATTCCATCACTTGCTCCTCCAACCCGGGTTATTCCCCAGGGCGTTTCCTGTGCTGAAGTTACTGGTGCAGGATCGGTTGTATTTCCATTTCCTGGTTTTTCCTTTTTTGGTGGTGGTGCCAGTCTAATTATTTTATCTTCATGAATGGACTTTACCGATTGGTCAGCTAATAATTTCTTTGCCTGCCCGGGTGGCAGCTTCACTGAAAAACCGATAATCGAATTGGAATAAAAATAGCCAAGTTCGGCATCCAAGTTATTCCTTTTCAATAAACCCAGCGCCAACCCTTTAATTTCTTTATTTTTCGATTGATAATCTTTAAGCCCCCTTAACGACTGAATAGCGAGTTCATCCTTCAACTGTACGATGTATGACACTTTTCCAATTGAGGCAGATTTTAACACCAAATCAGACTCGAAAGTTTCCTCTTCCATCACCGGTGACTGGCATGAACTCACAGAAAAAACTGCGATAATTAAAGCTGCCACACTTTTCCACAGTATATATTTCTTTTTCATAGCTAAAGTTTTTATTAAGATTTATTCTTAATAACGAAACTATTCCAGTTAAGTTCTAATTAGAGTCTTATTTATAATGCTACAGCTGATTGATCTTCTTTTATACTAAAAAAGGTACTCAGATTTATTTGAAACAATACCTTAACAAGGAATATTCATTCAACATATGAATGAAAATTACGTTATTTTTGTTTATAACTAAGTTTATTGATGAATGGAAAAACAAAAAACAGTTTGGGGCAAATTCGAATGTAAAGCGGGAAATTCCTTTCAATTTTCCGGAGGATGTTGTTTGTTTTCGATTAAACGAATTAGTAATGGATGGAAAATTACAGAGATTCAAAAGAATGAAATGAATTCTTCCATCAAATTCGATTCTATTTCAGATTTTCCAGAGGATGAAAAATGCAATGTTTTTCAAACCGGACGCTCTGAACAAATTCATTTACTACCAGCCCTACCGGTAAAACCGATTGTTTTTAAAACGAAGAGCCAAATAAAAATCAGTCCAAAGCAATCTATCAGGTTATTTTTAAAAGTACCGTGCAACGTACAACTTTACTATAGTCAGGCAGATTCTGATCACCTGATGGCTGAACACGAATTGGTTCGACTATCTGATACCTGGTTTGGTGAAGCTGATAATGGTGAAGTAGCTTTTGCCATTGGGGACTTTTATTCTTTACAACTTGATTCTACCAAGACAACTGCTTTTGAAGCTATTTGTCCTGTGAAAATTAATAACAATTCGAATGTTCCGTTGGAATTGCAGCGCTTCCTTGTACATGTTGAAAGTCTAAATATCTATAGAAAATCGAATCAACTAATTACCAACCTGGTCTCCATTGATTTTAAAGGTCCCGACCAAATAAGCAATATTTTATACTCAACAGAAAAGAATATTCACGGGGAAAATCCGGTTCTGATTGCGCATGCAAGAAATGCCGGTTCAAAAAATATTTTAGGGAAAAGCTTTCATTTCATTAAACACTTTACACAGTAAATATGGATTTTGATTTTTCACAATATTTCAATGCAGAAAATCTGGATAAGATTATCCGGATAGCATTCATATTAGTTTTTGGACTCGGTTTCTTTTATGCACTTGCATTTCTGGTAAGACGCACTGTCACATGGAAAATGTCAAAGCAATCACGAATGATTGTCAACCGTATTATTATTTATACTGGTTTTGTCATTATCACATTTACAATTTTAAACGAACTAAATTTTGACATCACAGCATTATTTGGTGCTGCCGGTGTTTTGGGTATTGTTATAGGTATCGCTTCACAAACAAGTATTGGAAACATCATTAGTGGATTCTTTTTGATTTCTGAAAAATCTTTTGAACTGGGTGACGTTGTTCGTCTTGGCACTCAAACAGGTACAGTTTATTCTATTGATTTGCTTTCCATAAAAATCAAAACCTACGACAATTTATTAATTCGAATCCCGAACCAAACAGTGATCAGTTCGGAATTAGTGAATGTCACCCGCTTCCCAATACGCCGACTAGATTTAACGGTAAGTGTAGCATACAAAGAAAATCTTTCAAAAGTTGTAGAAGTATTAAAAGAAGTTGCCAGAAATAATCCACTTTGTTTGGAAGAGCCGGAACCAGTGATTTTATTTCAGCAATTTGGCTCAAGCAGTATAGACATATTGTTTGCGACCTGGTTTGAAAAAACAAACTTCGTGGCTGTTAAGAATAGCCTTTTCATTGAAATCAAAGAAGCCTTTGATCGCGAAGGAATTGAAATTCCGTTCCCACATGTCAGCCTCTATGCTGGCGAAGCAACCAAATCATTTCCAGTTGACATGATTTCAACTAAAAAATAAGCATAAAAAAAGGGATGATTCACATCGTCCCTTGCTGTATCCTAATTTGCTTATTAAATCTTCGGCAGTGTCCATGGAGCTCTGTAATGTGCTTTTACCATTGCGTTGGCCTCATCATCATTTACAAATTGCTGTTTATCTCCATCCCAATCCAGCTTTCGTCCCAGGCGGTACGAAATATTCCCAAGGTGAGCAAATCTGGCAATATGGGCTCCAATTTCAATACTGCAATTTGGGGTTTTATCACGATCACGCATGCAATCTAAAAAGTTTCTCACATGAATATCCAAGCCATCTCCAACAGCAGACTGCAGCTTCACTCCATCATATCCTTCCTTTTTACCGGTGCTCACGGTTTCCGGAATTACTTCCCACCCATTTCGATCAACAACCAACGTTCCGTACTCACCTAAAAATGCCAAACCATGACCTCGGCTTTTGTAGTTTGCACCATACACCCCAATTGTATGATCCCAAACAACTCCAAAGTCACCAAAATCATAAACAGTAGTTGCGGTATCCGGTGTCTCCATCGCATCATCCGGAAAGGCGTATTTACCTCCAACAGCCATAATCGAGTTGGGCACATATTGATTCATCCCAAACAATGCGTAATCCAGCAAGTGCACTCCCCAATCTGTCATTAAGCCACCGGCATAATCCCAAAACCAACGGAAAGTAAAATGGAAACGATTTTTATTGTAAGGGCGTTTCGGAGCAGGCCCTAACCACATGTCATAGTCAACTCCTTCCGGTGCTTCTGTGTCCGGCACAATTGGTATTGAACCTTTCCATCCGACATTCGACCATACATTCACTTTTCTAACTCTTCCAATGTTTCCAGCATGTAAATATTCAACAGCATCAAGCCAATGTGAATGGCTTCGTTGCCATTGCCCCACCTGAACAACATTATTATAGCGATTTTGAGCGGCAACCATTACATTACACTCTTCAATAGTATTCCCCAACGGCTTCTCACAATAGACATCTTTCCCGGCTTCGGAAGCATATACCATTGGCAAACAATGCCAGTGGTCCGGCGTTCCAACTATAACAGCATCAATATCTTTATTGTCAATCAAGTCTCTAAAATCACTATACATGATTGGCTTTTTACCAGTGATCTTTTCCACCTCAGCAGCACGCGGTTCCAATACCCGCTTGTCCACATCGCACATTGCAACACATTCAACTTCCTTATTTTTCAGAAAAGATTTCAGATCATTGAAGCCCATACCCCTGCATCCGATTAATCCTACCGTTATTTTATCATTTGGAGAAGCACAACCAGCATTCATTATGGTTGGAAAAGCTGCAATCCCAGCTGTAATCACAGCAGATTGCTTTATGAAGTTTCGTCTGGTATCTTCCATATTAGGTAGTTTAGTTTGGTTTCCGTGTACGCATAACAAATATAACTGAAATAACTAAAACAGTGAATTCGATTGCATAAAAATACTCTTACACCTTAAATCCCTATCAACTCTATAAATCAGCAACAAAACAAATGACCAATCGGTCATTTAACTTTAATTTAACACAAAAAGCATTGATTAATAAATCAGGCTCCCTAATTTTGACCAACCGTTCAGTCATTAAAAAACAAGATATGCCTCGGACAGAAGAACAATTTGAACAGATCAGAAAAGAGAAGAAAGAATTAATTCGGCAGACAGCCCTTGAGTTGTTTGCCGAATATGGCTACCATGGAACTTCAATTAGCCAGATTGCAAAGAAAGCAAGCATATCAAAAGGACTTACCTATAATTATTACGAAAGCAAATCAAATATTTTACAGGATATTATTTCAAATGGATTCGAAGTCTTTTTTGGAAACATCGATTTAAATCATGATGGGGTCTTGTCAGATGAAGAGTTTTTTGCATTCATTAGAAAGAGCTTCGAGATCGTAAAACGAAATCCGAGATATTGGAAACTATTCTACTCGCTTATGTTACAACCTGTTGTTGCCGAAAGTCTGATGGATTCTTATGCGGAACAAACAAAACCAATAATGGAAATGATGTTTCAATATATAGTGAATAAAGGAAGTGCAGATCCTGAAGGCGATTTAATTGCCATTAACAGTATGCTTGAAGGAGCCATGATGTACGCAGTGTTAACTCCGGATATGTTCCCGATTGATGTTATGATTGAAAAAATAATAAATACCATAAAACGAATTCTAGAAACAAATAAAGCCTCAAAATCATGAAAGCAAGAATCTTATTATTATTAACGTTCTCATCCATTTTCACATTTGGTCAAGATGTAAAGGATATTGTAAGGCAAGCTGATGAAAAATTTAGAGGAACATCCAGCACTGGTAAACTTACAATGACTATCCAACGTCCGGGTTGGTCGAGGACTATTTCAATGAAAAACTGGACATTAGGTAATGAATATTCACTCATCTACATTACTGCACCTGCAAAAGAAAAAGGGCAGGTATTCTTAAAAAGAGAAAGTGAGATGTGGAACTGGGTCCCCAGTATTGAGCGAATGATTAAGATTCCTCCATCCATGATGATGCAATCCTGGATGGGATCAGATTTCACCAACGATGATTTGGTTAAAGAATCGTCTCTGGTAAAAGACTACGACCACAAGTTGTTAGGCAAAGAACTTATTGAAGGATATGAATGCTACAAAATTGAATTAATTCCACTGGAAGATGCCGCCGTAGTTTGGGGCAAAATCTACATGTGGGTAAGCGAAAAAGAACTTCTTTGGCTAAAAGCTGAATTTTATGATGAAGATGAAGACCTTGTCAACACCGAAATTCTTTCTGATATCAAACAAATGGATGACCGCATCATGCCCACTCATCTTGAAATGATTCCATCAGATAAACCCGGACAAAAAACCATCATGATTTTCGAAGAAATTGATTTCGACGTGAATTTAAAGGAATCATTTTTCTCAATACAGAATATGAAACGGATAAGATGAGCAATGCTGGAGTGAATAACAGAAGGACTGAGGAACTGAATTTTAGATAAAAAAATTGAAGTAGTTATTTATTAAGAACATATACTCATGGATCAATCATCTAAAATAAAATTCAGAGAAAAAATGAAAGATCGGCTCAAAAGCTTTGTTCTCGATCTAATTGTTTTTACAAAACAACTTCCTTCGAATGATGAAAGTAGAGTAATAAAACGGCAACTTATTCGTTCCGGCAGTTCGGTTTATGCAAATTACAGGGCTGCATCCAGAGCCCGCTCTAAAAATGAATTCTTCAGCAAACTCAGTATAGTTGTAGAAGAAGCTGATGAAACCGAAATGTGGTTGGAATTATTGATCTTATCTAAAATAAGTAACAATGAAATCACATTAAAACTTCATCAAGAGAGCTTGGAAATACTTAAGATTATGTCAAAGGCCAGAAAAAACTCTAGCTCTGTAATAACCAATCAGTAATTCAGTAATTCAGTTAATCAATAAATCAATCAGTCAGTAATTAAATAAACCAATTAACTATGAATACAAATCTAAAACTGGCATGGAGAAACATCTGGAGAAACAGGCGAAGGACTGCTATTACCATCGCATCCATTTTCTTCGGAGTTTTGCTCAGTACGTTCATGACCTCCATGCAGGAAGGAACTTATTCAAAAATGATTGATAATGTAGTTGGTTTATATTCCGGATACATCCAAATTCATCATCCGGAATATTGGGAGGAGAAAACAATCGATCATACATTCACACCAACCGATTCAATTGATATGGCAATTAATCAACTGCCTGCAGTTAAATCTACCGTGCCTCGATTAGAGTCGTTTGCCCTGATGTCTTTTGAAGAAAACACCAAAGGAGCAGCAGTAATTGGAATCGATCCAACGAAAGAAAATCAGATGACGAATCTTTCAAACTGGATTGTCGAGGGAAGCTACCTGGAATCAAATGACAATGGAATCCTGCTAGCTGTAAACCTTGCAAAAAATCTAGGAGTAACTGTTAATGACACACTTGTGCTTCTCAGCCAGGGATACCATGGTGCCAGTGCTGCTGGATTATTTCCGGTTCGGGGAATTTTGAAGTTCCCATCACCAACAATGAATAACCTGGGTGGCTACATCGAACTGAAAACATCGCAGGATTTTTACTCTGTTCCAGACAGACTCACCTCGCTGGTTATAATGCTTGATGAATACGATAATGTAAATCAAACTAAACGACAATTAGAAAGCCAACTAAGTTCCAATTACAAAGTCATGACATGGGACGAGATGGATCCCCTTACAAAAAACATGATTGATGCAGACCGATCAGGTGCTTATTTGACTAAAGGAATTTTATATGCTCTGGTTGGTTTTGGAATCTTTGGTACCATTATTATGATGATGGCAGAAAGGCGCAAGGAAATGGGAATTCTGGTTGCCATTGGCATGCAAAAAAGTCAACTCAGCAAAATTCTATTCTTCGAAACGATACTTATCGGCTTCGCTGGTGTATTCGTTGGTTTTGTGATCAGTTTCCCACTAATTCAATACTTAGTTTATCACCCGATTCCACTGACCGGTGAAACCGGAAAGGTTTACGAAGAATTTGGTTTTGAACCTGCAATGTACTTCTCATCTCAATGGTTTGTATTTGGACGCCAGTTACTAATCATTTTTATACTTACGCTATTGGTATACATTTATCCGCTTGTGAGAACAACCAAGCTGAAATTAACCAAAGCTCTTCGTGCATAATTTAAAATTAAGAATCATGATTATAGCAGTTGCCTGGAGAAATATATGGAGAAACAAAAGCCGAAGCCTCATCATTTTGATTGCAATTTGTTTAGGGCTGGCATCCGGCATTTTCTATATGGGCTTTTACAGAGGCATGATTGATCAGCGGATCAATTCAGCAATCAAAACGGAGTCTTCACACATTCAGATTCATCATAAAAATTATTTGACGAATCCTGATAAAAAGTTTACCATTCCTGTCTGTGATTCAATTTCAACAGAGATTCAAAATATTGAAGGAGTCGAGGCCTCCTCTGCACGAATTATTATTAACACGATGATTCAGTCTGCAGCCACAAGTGCAGGAGTGAAAGTCACCGGAGTAATTCCTGAGCAGGAAAGGAAAGTAACCAATCTCTACTCAAAATTGAATGATGGAACTTGGTTTGAAAGCAATAAACGAAACCCTATTGTAATCAGTCAGAAACTGGCTGATAAAATGAAGGTGAAAGTTAAATCTAAAGTGGTGATCACTTTGCAGGACATGCATGGCAATATTACGGGTGCTGCATTTAAAGTCGTTGGCATTTATGAAACTTCCAATTCGGCTTATGATGAATTCTCTGTCTTTGTGAAAAAATCAGACCTTGCCAGAGTCATGTCAATGGACGAAAAAGCTTGTCATGAAATTGCTGTTTTGCTAGAAAACAACGATCAATTAAATCCGATTACCAGCCAGATCAAAGAAATACTTCCTGGTCTCGATGTAAAAACATGGAGGGAAGTCATGCCTGAAGTTAGCCTGGTTGAAAGTAGCTTCGGAGTGACAATGGTCTTTTTCATCGGAATCATACTGATGGCCCTTCTCTTTGGAATCATCAATACCATGCTAATGGCTGTTCTTGAACGCACCAAGGAGCTGGGAATGCTAATGGCTGTAGGAATGAATAAATTCAGGGTATTTATGATGATTCTGCTTGAAACTGTCCTACTGTCGCTTTTCGGTGGTGTATGTGGCATCGTCCTGGGCTGGGCATTGAACTTTTGGTTTGGTATCCAGGGAATCGACTTGGGAACCTGGTCAACAGCTTACAAATCGATGGGTTACGATACACTTGTATTCACTCACCTACCCGCTTCTGTCTCTTTTCAAATTGCTGTTATGGTAATCATTACCGGTATCATCGCAGCAATCTATCCGGCCTTAAAAGCATTACGATTGAAACCAGCAGAAGCTGTAAGAATCGACATGTAAAACAACCATTAAATTTAAAATCATGAACGTAATAGAAGTTAAAGACTTAAAAAAGATATACAACGAATCAGAAGTAAAAGTAAACGCCCTGAATGGAATTGACCTTAAAATTGAGCAAGGTGAATTTACAGCAATCGTTGGTCCATCGGGATCTGGAAAGACTACCTTTCTAAATATGCTTGGTGGTCTGGATTTGCCGACAACCGGCGACATTCAAATTGGAGGAACAGATATACAAAATCTTAAATCTTCAGAATTAATTGATTTTCGTTTACACAACATTGGTTTTGTATTTCAGGCATACAATTTGATACCGGTTCTAACAGCTATGGAAAATGTGGAATTCATCATGCAACTTCAGGGTGTTGGTAAAAAGGAACGTCAGGATAGGGCAGCCGAGCTTTTGGAACATGTCGGACTTGGCGACAGAATAAACAGTCGTCCTTCTAAACTTTCTGGTGGGCAGCAACAACGAGTGGCCGTAGCACGCGCCTTGGCATCGAAACCAAAATTCGTTTTAGCTGACGAACCGACGGCCAACCTGGATTCCAAGTCGACAGAAAACCTGCTCGACATCATGGAAGAACTTAATAAAAAAGAAAAAATTACGTTTATATTTAGTACTCATGATCAACGAGTGGTGAATAAAGCAAGAAGGGTTATTACGCTCGAAGATGGACAAATAATCAGCGATATCCGCAAAAACTAAATACTATGAATGCAATTCTTAATATTCTGACATTAGCTTGTTTTTTGAATTTTATCCCTACAAATACAAGCCTGTTAGCTGAGACCTCAAGTGGACAAGCATGGTCGACATCGCTAAATACTGCGGAAAAAGCGGTCTACCTGAAGCAATATGAGAAAGACATCATCTTGGAAATAAATAAAGTTAGAAGTGACCCGGCACGCTATGCAACAGAATACCTGGAGCCTCTACGTTCAACATTCGATGGGCTGAAATTCACTTATCCGGGGGAAATTCCTTTAAAAACAAGAGAAGGTGTTGTTGCATTAAACGAATGCATTCAAGCTTTAAAAACAGCTGAATCTGCTCCTGCCCTGCTTCCTTCCAAGGGCTTATCGCAGGGTGCGAAGTTACTGGTTAACGACCAAAAAACGTATGGAGGATCTGGACATATAACAAAAAGCGGATGGACGACCGATGTACGATTACGCAGATTTGGAGAGTGGCAATCCCGATTAGCTGAAAATATTGTTTATGGGCATCAGGATGCCAGACATGCAGTCATTTCCATGCTAATAGATGATGGAGTTTCCAACAGAGGACACCGCAATAACATTTTGGATCCGGAGTTTCAAAAGATTGGTGTTGCTGCCGATACTCACCCGACTTATCGCTATTTCTGTACCATTGAATTCACTGATGATTTCATTGAAAAATAACAAATAGCCGATCTCTTTTAATTTCACAAAACTCAAGGTAGTTATAGGTCTGCTCCTATCTCTACCCTGAAAATTCAACAGGATGAAACGCATTTTTGTATTATTTATAATCATACTTCCTGTGGTTTTACATGCACAGGATAAAGTAACACTTGATGGCTATGTTAAGGAGTTATTCATGTATTATACTCCCGAACAATCCATACCGGGACTTGATCTGGATCACCTCACAACAAATACAATTCACAATCGATTGAATTTTAGATATTATGCAAACGACCAAATTACAGTTGCTATAGATATGAGGAACCGATTGATGTCTGGAAATCTAGTTCGTGAATTTCCAGGCTACCAATCCACTGTAGATGTTGACAATGGGTTTGTAAACCTTTCAACTGTACCCTTTTCAGGAAACAGTTGGTTCATGCACTCTATGATAGACCGGGCTTATTTTGATTGGATGAAAGGCAACTGGCAAGTTCGGGTTGGGCGGCAACGTATCAATTGGGGAATCAACCTGGTATGGAATCCAAATGACGTTTTTAATTCATTTTCATACTTTGATTTTGATTATGAAGAACGGCCCGGAACAGATGCTTTGCGGGTACAATATTATACCGGTATGACTTCTTCGGCCGAGTTGGTTTACAAGCTTGGAGAAAATGCAAACGAAATGGCTTTAGCCGGATTGTTCCGTTTTTCACAATGGGATTACGACATTCAGTTAATGGGAGGCTGGGTTGGCCAGGATATGGTTATTGGTGGCGGATGGGCCGGAGATATTTATGGCGGTGGTTTCAGAGGTGAAATCACTCAATTCATACCACGAGAGAAAGATTCAGGCTCTGAAACAGCAACGGTAGCGTCCATCTCCGGAGATTATACATTTAGCAATTCACTTTATATCCATGCAAGTGTTCTGTATAATAGCCACGGCAAAACCGGCAAAGCAGGTGGATTTGATCCGTTTTTCAATAACGATTTGTCAGCCAAATATTTGTCATTTGCCAAATATGCATTATTTGGACAAGTTTCCTATCCAATCACCCCGTTATTGGGTTCAAACATAACCGGAATTATTAATCCAAGTGATGGTTCTTTCTATTTTGGTCCGGCATTCACCTATTCAATTCTTAACAATCTGGAGTTTATGCTCACCGGACAATTATTTTTTGGAGAAGAAGGAAGCGAATTTGGCGACATCGGACAGCTCCTGTTTGCCCGCTTGAAGTGGAGTTTTTAATTCTCTGTTCAGCCTATTTGCGCGTAGCTAGGAAATCAACAACAATATTCTTTTAAAGCTAATAATCAAGACTCTGCAAACTTTTCATTTTTCAATTTGAACAAAAGACATTTAATGTAGTTTATGTTACTGAAATGTAAACTAAAAACTACCATATGGCAAATTTATCAACCACCTATATGGGGCTTAATCTTAAAAACCCCATTATCCTGGGAGCCAGTAACCTGGTTAACAAACCCGAAGTTATCAGTCAGCTCGAAGAAGCAGGCGTTGCTGCAATTGTTTACAAATCTTTATTCGAAGAACAAATTCAAT
Source organism: Sunxiuqinia sp. A32 (assembly GCF_052690465.1). Taxonomy (NCBI): domain Bacteria; kingdom Pseudomonadati; phylum Bacteroidota; class Bacteroidia; order Marinilabiliales; family Prolixibacteraceae; genus Sunxiuqinia; species Sunxiuqinia sp. A32. Next base: position 8,253 of record NZ_JBQYLI010000018.1, on the reverse strand, counting down.
TGGAAAGTATTCAGCTTGATGATGAACTTCATGAATATGAAAACAGAAATGCTGAAATGACTCGTTTGTTCCCTGACATTGAGCATGCAGGCCCCAAAGAGCACCTTTTCAACGTTAAGACTTTGAAGAAGAATTCTTCCGTACCGGTTATTGCCAGTTTAAATGCCTTGTACGAAACAACATGGGTTGAGTATGCCAAAGAACTTGAACAAACAGGGGTAGATGCATTGGAAATCAATCTTTACGCTACTCCAGGTTATTTTGAAGTTGAAGGTACAAATATTGAAAAGAAACAAGTTCAGGTTGTTAAAAGCATCAAGAAAGCGGTGAAAATTCCGGTGAGTGTGAAACTAAGCCCATTTTACACAAACACCTTGAATTTCATTAAAAAACTGGATGAAGCCGGTGCCGATGGTTACGTTCTTTTCAATCGCTTTTTCCAACCGGAAATTGACATTGACGATGAAGTATTTCACTATCCCTGGGATTTGAGTCACGAGAAAGAACACCAGCTTTCTTTACGATTTGCGGGCTTGCTACATGGAAATATTGACGCCAGTATTTGTGCCAGCAGAGGCATTTCCAATGTTGAAGACGTTATTAAATTATTGCTTGCTGGTGCTGATGTTGTTCAGATTGTTTCGGTAATATACCGAAATCATCCATCCGTTGTAAAAACTATTCTCGACGGACTTTCAGCATGGATGGATAAAAAAGGATACAAATCGATCGATGATTTCAAAGGAAAACTTTCAAGGAAAAACCTGAAAGATCCTTTCGCTTATCAGCGTGCTCAATATGTTGATATTTTAATGAAATCGGAAGAAGTATTTAAGAAATACCCAATGGTATAATACTATTAAAAACTATATTTAAGGCCGGTTATTCCGGCCTTTTTTGCTTTCAACACATTTCCTAAAGAGTAAAAAAGCAGAACAATAAAATCTTTTCGACATTGAATTAAGGTGCCCTTTATTGGTTCTGGAATTTTGAATAGAATATCCAGTTTATATAACTTGTTACAAATCACCGACTCAAATGGAAAATTCAAATTCTTTGTCCTCAAGCCGGACTAGTTTTTCCTTTTCCAATCAATGAAAAGGAAACAAAAATCTTGTCAAAACGAACCCTCACCCGGGCGTTCTGACGGCCGAAGTACTCGCTCCGATCAACACCTGCTGAAAGCTAAAGAGAATAACCCACACAGCATTTTTGGTTGATAAATCCTAGTAAACGGAGATAATAAATAGAAAAGCCGATATTAATTGGCCTACGGGAGCTTTGAATCAGAAAACAAGGGAAAAGAATCCGCAGCGTAAACGCGTATACGGCCGTATTTAAGGAGGACCGACAAGTTGGGTCGAATGCCATTGCCAAACCGTAGTTTTCCTTCAAAAGGTCCGTCAGCCTTGGCCCGGTACCTCGGGGCTGTTAACTTTTTTTTAGAAAGAACTGTCTGGAAGAATCAAACATATTCAACAAGTACTCGCTTAAAAAACTGCTCTTCCAGCAATTTCACAATTCGCTTAATTACAAACTTCCGAATTTCCAATTCTACGGGTTGATCCGGATCGTGATGCGCCCAGTTAATGCGGGTACCAACAATAATATGGATGTAATCGTGCTTTAACAACAACTTTACAACTTCTTCTGGTGGAGTTTCTCCAAGTCGCGTTTCACTGTTATAGGATTCCAGAATTTCCTCAACACGTCCTAAAGTTAAAATGCCTTCCGTCACCATATCGAAACCAAACATTTCAGCAGCCGGTGGAATTCCTTCGGTATGATAACGGTGCTGAATATGCACTTCCAAGTCCAACTCGCGGGCAATAATCTCCGCCGTTGTTCCTCCACAGATTATCTTCTTCCCTTTAAAATCCTGAATGCGCTGTACAAAATCATTATCCTTAATTTTATAGAAAGGTGGTCCGGTAATCAGCATAAACTCGCGAGGCTCCCTAAAGTAAACAGAGCCACAACTGGTATCATCTTTCACCTCAAAATCATCATTCAACCCAGCTTTCGAAACAATTTTACGAACCAACTTACCGGCAGACATATTGGGCTCACGCTCCAACTGACTTTCAATAAAGTAGGCTATATTTTCCAGCCCCCAGCCCATTGGATATTTTTTGGTTCCCAAACCCGACTGGTCAACGCCATCGGTCATAAAAATGATGCGATCTTCTTTTTGCGGAGTAAACTGCCGGATCCTTAATATTTTCCCTTCATTTTCTTTCCCGCGAATACTGGTTTCAACTTCTCTTGGAAAATACTGTTTCCCATTTCTAAAAATTAAAACGGTTGGGTTATCGTAATTGATGATGCGCACCAGCCCCTCATCCTCCATTTCAATAATGGTAAATGTTGCGTAATTTTCTTTTCCATCGGCACTCTTTGGCAGTGCCCGCATAAAAATATTGGCAGCTACTTCCGGCTTGGTATGAAATGAACTGTAATTTAATGCCATTGATGCGGTGAGGGTTGCAAGGACATTGGCTTTTACACCATGCCCAATTCCGTCAGACAACACCAATATTGTCCGTCCTTCTTCCCGAATACGTCTTGTATAAAACACATCGCCACATACCACCTCACCCTTTGGACGGTTTTGTTGAAACTCAATTTCAATGTGATAATCTGTCATGTTTACTCTTCGCCGTATTTATAAGATTCGATGATTGAATTTAACAGAGCCTCTGTCAGCGAAGCATTTTCCCCGAGTAAAAAGGCAATCTTTTGTACCGTTTCCAGGTTTTGCTTGTTCACCCGCTGTGCCCTGCTGATAATTTCCTCGCGAACCAGCGAAGGAGCAGACATATCACGAATCAAGGCTCCAACCACCCTGTTTTTATGAATGGTAACCACTGACACATGCAATAATTTATTCTGTATCTTTAGGTCTCGCTCAATGGTGTTCTCACCGGATGCCATTAAGGAAGTAAACATTTTATACACTACTTCCGGAACTAATTCTTTTAAATCAGCTCCAGCTAATCCGGGAATGGTTTCAAAAAGCTCCTCAATCTCTTCACCAAACAATTTGGCAAACCCGTTATTCGAATCAATCACTTTTAAATCCTGATCGACAATAATAACACCAGCCCTAATTTTATGCATCATTGCAGAGGCAATTACCGCTCCCTCCTGTGCTTTTTCCAACTTACGCTCTGCTTTTTTCCGATCGGTAATGTCAAATATAGACCCTACAATTCCGATTACGTTATTCTCATCATTCAAAATGGCAGCCTTGTTAAAAACTACATCATGCATGGTGCCATCCGTATAACGAAACTTGGTTTCATACACCTGTTCTCCCGGGTTTTGCATCAATTCCTGATCCCTGGCCGAATAGATTTCAGCCAATTCCTTCGGTTGAAGATCGAATACCGTTTTACCAATAAGTTGATTCTTTGTCAGGCCGATAAATTTCTCATAGGCCTTATTACTGGCGATATATACGCCTTTTACATCTCTGTAAAAAATCGGAATGGGTAACGCATCAATAATTTTTTGATGCACTTCCGGATTCTCCAACATATCAGGGTGAAAAGATTTATCGTCGTAAATCATTAGTCAATTCTTAGTTTTACAATGCCCGCTAAAACGGATTGTATAAAGGTATAAAAAATCAAGCGACAGAAAGATAGCTTTGGATTGTTGGAGGTAGATGTTGTGTTTGGGTAATCCTCTAAAGGTTCGTTCGAAGATCAATCTACCATATAATAAATTGTTGTGTCCTGGCTTTTATTTATTTATTAGGTGGTTAATGATATTATGCCTTTGCAAGTCTAATTTCATTGCAGTTTTTATATCTAATTCAATGTTGTGTGCATTTGCGTAAATAAGTCCGTCAACAACATTGCTTACATTACCTCCAGCCATGTGGCAAGCTTCTAACTCATCTCGACTAACAATTACACCTCCCTTTGCAGCTTTAATAAGCTCATTTACTATAAGATTAACAGGATTATTTCGAAGTCTCATTAAAATGATCTGGGTTGGAGTAATTCTAACACCTGAAAGTAACGCCCTTAACCAAAACCTTCCAATTAATAGATACCATAAAAGTCCAAGAAATAGTATTACAATTAATTCTCTAATGTCAAAATTCATAATTCTGTTATTAACTATTGGTTTATATTTTCATGTCAACTCCAAGCATGGGAATAACGGTAGTTTGAATTAGTACTGACAGATTGCATGATAGTTTCCTGTCAAACTGCTATTCAGTTTGAGCAGGCTACAAACCTTGATATTTAGTGCTTTTACTGCCATTACTTATATAAAATGTTCGCCACTGACTTTTTTACACTTTATATCCAAAACTATGGGGAATCATCACATCTTTAAATTCTTTATTGAAATAGTCATCTGTCATACCTGCAATATAATCACAGACAATTCTTGGTTGCGATGTTTTCTCCCTATAATCGTTACTCATATTTCTAATGTAGTACTTCACAATAGTTGAACTTAGATTATTCTCTCGCAGGTCAATTAGGTATTTATCAAAAAGCACGTCAAACATATTTTTGATTTTATCATCCTGATTAGACTTTTTAGGATTTTGATAAATCGCTTCTGTACTAAATTTGTAAAATTCTTTTAGTGCTTCATATTTTTCATCGGACATTTTTATGTAATTTTTACCGAAACTATTATTTATGATATCAAGCGCAAGGTTATTGATAATTTGTCCATTAGTATTTCCAATTGTTTCAGCAACAGATTTTGGTATATCACTTCTTTCAATTAATCCTAACGTAATTGCATCTTCTAAATCTCGACCTATATAGGCAACCACATCTGAGATTCGCATAACACAGCCCTCAAGAGTCATAGATATGATCTTTTTACTATAATCTTCTACTCTCCAACAATTTTCATATTCCTTTAAAAATTTCTCTTTTGTTTTTTGATAATCTGGATTGTATTGGTCAAGCATTAATTCCCCATTGTGACAGAGTATTCCGTCAAGAACTTGAAGTGTTAAGTTTAGTCCTTTCCCTTTTAATTCAAGTAGTTGAAGTGCTCTTACGCTTTGGGCATTATGACAGAAAAATTCATTTGTTTCATTTTGAAGTAGTTCCGTTAATTTTCTTTCTCCGTCATGTCCATAAGGCACATGTCCTAAGTCATGTCCAAGTGCGATTGCATCAATTAGATCCTCATTTAAAGATAGTGCTCTACCAATCACTCTTGCAATTTTTGAGACTAATTGAACATGTAAAACCCTATGAGTTATATGATCATTTTCAAATAGATAGAACACTTGGGTTTTGTCAATATACCGAGTGTACGCTAGTGAATGAATTATCTTATCTGTATCATGAAAAAATGGTGGACGAATATTCTCTCTGTCTGGGATTTTATCCTCTCCAAATCGGATTGCAGATTTACTAAAGCATGCAAATTCAGAAAAAGTTTTATGTTCTCTTTTCAAATTATTTTCCAGTATGTTTTTTGCAATATCTGGATTTAATCTGGTATTCCTCATGCTATCTATTTTATATTTGTGGCTGACGTACGTGCATATAAAAGTGTATAACATACTCCTTATAAAGTCATCCTTTTATGTTATTGTGTGTATAAATATTACACTTAAAAATTAAGGCTAATAAACTTTTTGTTTGGAGGCATAATTGAGATTTTTTAATTCACCCAATTTACAAAATTGATCAGAATAAATTTTTATGATTAGCTAATTTGGATTGGTTATAAAAAGCTGGTTTAGGAAAGGTCATGAATCTGCAGACTCAATTCCTGCAATTTTCTGGACACTCATGCAATATGCCACTCATGACTCGAACGCTTTATTGTTAATATACGCATTTATTGTTTAATCATTTTTTTAACACGAGTGACTTCATCTGACTTTATCTGCAACAAATAGACTCCTCTTGGCAGTTCTGAAGTAGAAAGAGAATATTGTCTTCCTCGTGTTGTTTTTGTTAAAATTTGGTTACCCAACAGATCAAATATTTTGATGTCATAATTTGAATACTTATCAAACACAATATCTATATGATTTGAGAATGGATTTGGCATTAATTGGTAGTTTAATAACTTGTCCTCAGTGATGTCTGTAATAATTTTAACATTAATCAAATCACCAATCAGCACGGTATCTGAAATTGTTACATGAGCAGTATTCGTGCGTACTGGCAAGTTGTAATCAAAATAGATATCAGCCGCATTATTGATTTCTGTTTCCATCGGAATATTATTGTATGGTGCTATCTTGAACTTAACAAACCCATGACTATTTACCTCATCAGTCGTACTGTCCGGTAAATTAACATTGTTAAATGTAAACTTTAGTACTGGTTTTCCATAACCTGACACATTCAATGTATAAGGGTGAGAACTTGCTCCCCATTCTATCGTTGATATATCAAGGTTGGCTGATAATGAATCCACCACAACTATTGTATAAGCGGTATCAGAACCGGTGTTCTGGAAACGGATAAGATAATCTAATGGTGTTCCCAGCATTAAATAATTATTTTCTGTTACCCCCTGAGGACTAACGCTTTTATCATTTGGATCATAACTATCCCTTATCTCTATGCAATCTATTTCTACATTCACATCTGCATCATCCATTGGGGCAGCATTCACAAAACCAAGACTAATTGCCTCTTCAACATCCCCACAAGCTTCAATTGTTTCACGAGGATGACTATTACCTGGATACATTGGATGTTGGTCAGCCTCCAATCGAATTGTTTGTCCATTAGCTGGAACCTCAACAATCATTTCCTCCCCTCCAAATAACTGAAATATATCGGTATGCACTAACTCATTATCAGCGTAAATACGGTACTCTGATGCAATATCCATGTCCCCAACTCCATATTCTCCAGAGTTGGATATTACAAATTGGACAACAGTATCTCCGACACAACCCCCTTTTACAGTAACTGTTGATTTATCCCATTGATTTATGTTTGGCTCTAAACTTTCTGCACAATCATTTGAAGGAAGTATCCACGCCCTAGTGCATTGCGTTAAACCAGTAATGCCTTCTTCGCAAGAAACGGAATCGACGATATGAATCTGCGAACATTCTCCTTGAGCTAAATCCCCAATATTAAAAAGAAAACTACCATCCGCATCAACTGTATAAGCCTGGTCTGCACTTAAAAGATGAACATATTCTGGAAGCTGAACATGTACCTCTACTCCTGTTGCATCAGCATAACCTTTATTACAGTATCTTACATAAGTGTGGCTTTTAAAACACCTCCTGCGACGGTTACTAGTTATCTCAACAGTAAGATAAGGACAAGCTGCTATTGCATTAAAAAAGTTTAATCCGGATGTATCTTGTTCCAATGACTCAAAATAAACAGAATGATAATTTGGCATCGGACATATGGGATTGATCAGGGGATCGTTAAGTACTTGGGTCACATGATAATTTCCCGTATCGGCTGATATTGTATAGTACCCCAAGCTATCTGTTATTCCGTAAAAATTTGATGGTTCTGTTTTTACTATTATGTTTTGAATACCCTGTGGCATATCATCAATATTGCAATCTATATCTTTTAGAACTTTACCACTTATACTATTTGGATAATCTATATCATAGAGACAATCTTCGCCAAATGAAGTCCAAGGATCAAAACTCGAACTACTCCAATTCGCCATCGAATAATCGATATCATCGACTTGTATGCAATAAAGATTAGGATTATTAATTGTTTGGAATGTTGTGTCAGCCCACATTGTTGTGTTATTTCCATTTCTGAGATTTAAACTTGTTAGTTGATTATTATTGCACTTTAAAGAAATAAGAGCAGGATTATTGCTAACATCTAAAGATCTTAATTGATTATTATTACAACGTAAAGATTTAAGAGCAGGATTATTGCTGACATCTAAAGCTATTAGTTGATTAAAACCACAATCTAATCGCGTAAGGACAGTACTATTTTTGACATCTAAAGACATTAGTTGATTATTATCGCACCGTAAAGATGTAAGAGCAGGATTATTGCTGACATCTAAAGATGCTAGTTGATTGGATATACACAATAAAGATGTAAGAGCAGGGTTATTACTGACATCCAAAGATGTTAGTTGATTAGATAGACATGATAAATATGTAAGAGCAGGATTATTACTGACATCCAAAGATGTTAATTGATTAGATAGACATGACAAATGTCATCTACTGAAATAGCTTGACGCGAAAAAACGTCAAGAAATGAAAAAAGGAAAAGAGCTCATGCTAACCGACAG
>NZ_JBQYLI010000017.1:0-126444 GCF_052690465.1 Sunxiuqinia sp. A32 | reverse complement strand
AAAAAGATGGAAGAATTATTATAAAAAACAGATAAATTTGAATATATAACCTGTAAACTTTTTTTAGGACGAGTCAATATTTTCCAAATAGAAAGATTAATTCTTCTTTCAATTCGACCTATTTAGGTTTTTCACAAAAAACAAGGGAAGTCATTTGGGATGGGACTAGTTAAGAAAACCTTGTCTGAGTTCGTCAAATGACGGACGAGTTTGGTTATCGGAAAATGACAATCCGTCGTTTTATAGAAAAACCTAAGTCAGTCTTGTCCCAGATTCGGGATCGTTTTTTTGGATTAAGCCAAAAGGACAAGATCTAACTTCCCCAATTCTCTCGATCCAAACTACGATATTGAATGGCTTCTGAAATGTGATGGCTTTGTACATCAGCAGCACTTTCCAAATCGGCAATAGTTCGCGAAACCCGCAGTATTCGGTCGTAAGCACGGGCTGATAATCCCAGTTTTTCCATGGCGGTTTTGAGCAGAGAATTGCTGGCTTCATCCAGCTGCACATAGTCGCGAATTTGGCGGGATGACATTTGTGCGTTACAAAAAATACCATCCAGCTCGCGATATCGTTCCGATTGAATTTCCCGGGCCCTGATCACCCGTTCGCGAATAGATTGGCTATTCTCTGTTTCAGTTAACTCCGAAAGTTTTTTGAAAGGCACCGGCACCACTTCCAAATGAATATCAATACGGTCGAGCAGTGGGCCGGAAATTTTGTTGAGGTATTTGGGAACCATTCCTGGTGCGCAAACACATTCTTTAGTTGGATGATTGTAGTAGCCGCAAGGGCAGGGATTCATGGATGCAACCAGCATCAGGCTTGCCGGGTAATCCACTGAAAACTTTGCGCGAGAAATGGTAATTCTTCTATCTTCCAGTGGTTGTCGCATTACCTCCAAAACGGTTCGCTTAAATTCAGGAAGCTCATCGAGGAAAAGCACTCCATTGTGAGCCAGCGAAATTTCGCCAGGTTGTGGATAGGTTCCGCCGCCAACGAGCGCCACGTCACTAATTGTGTGATGGGGGCTACGAAATGGGCGTTCGGTCATTAAGGAAGTGTCCTTATCAATCTTCCCAACAACAGAATGAATTTTGGTGGTTTCCAGTGCCTCATGTAAAGTGAATGGTGGCAAAATCGAAGGAATTCGTTTCGCAAGCATGGTCTTTCCAGCACCGGGAGGGCCTATCATGATCAAATTATGACCACCAGCAGCCGCAATTTCCAAAGCCCGTTTAACATTCTCCTGACCCTTCACATCCGAGAAATTGATGTCCGAATCATTCAGCATTTTATAGAATTCCTCCCGGGTGTTTACTATTATTTGCTCTAATTTTTTATCATCATTAAAGAAATCAACCACCTCTTTTAGGTTGTCTACGCCATATACTTTCAGTTTGTCTACCACAGCTGCCTCTTTTGCATTCTGTTTGGGTAGGATAAATCCTTCAAAACCTTCTTCACGAGCTTTAATGGCAATTGGAAGCGCTCCTTTAATGGGTTGCAGTGTTCCGTCCAGCGAAAGTTCCCCCATTATTAGAAAGCGTTCTAACTTTTCAGAAGCTATTTGCTCAGAAGCGGCCAGAACAGCGATAGCCAGAGGTAAATCATAAGATGAACCTTCTTTGCGAATGTCTGCCGGAGCCATGTTGATGATGATTTTCTTGCGTGGCCATTTAAAACCGTTTAATCGTAAGGCTGATTCGATACGCTGCTGACTTTCTTTGACTGCACTGTCGGGAAGCCCAACCAAAAAGAATCGAATTCCTTGGGAGACATCAGTTTCAATGGTGATGGTTGTGGCATCAATTCCATGAACAGCAGAAGCAAATGTTTTAATCATCATGGGGTGAATATTTAAGATATAAAACATAAAGTTATGGAATATGATTCAATATTGAAATAGGATTCGTGAAATTGATCAATTAATACACTTTTAAAAATTCGTTATCTTTAACTGAAATTTCATAAAATGAAGAAAACCCTGCGCGAAAATCTCTACGAAATCATCTTTGAGGCAGACACTCCTTCCGGGAAAATATTTGATGTAGCCCTTTTGATTGTTATTCTGATTAGTATTTTATTGGTGATGTTGGAAAGTGTTCCAACGATTAACTCAGAATATCGTTGGATTTTGCGTGTTATGGAGTGGGTTATTACCGGAATTTTCACTGTAGAATATACATTGCGGGTAGCCATAGTCAAGAAGCCTTTTAAGTACATTTTTAGTTTTTATGGAATTATTGACCTGCTGGCTGTTTTGCCAACATACCTTAGTTTGGTGATTGTTGGAAGCCACAGTTTGGTGGTGATTCGGGCTATCCGATTGCTTCGTGTTTTTCGAATTTTTAAACTTAGTCGTTATACCGTTGCGGGTCAATTTTTGCTGAAAGCTTTATGGGCGAGCCGCGAAAAGATTTTCGTTTTCCTGTTCTTTATTGTGAACATGGTGGTAATTGTTGGGACACTAATGTATTTAATTGAAGGACCTGAGCATGGTTTTAAAAGTATCCCCTCAAGTATCTACTGGGCAATTGTTACCATGACTACCGTTGGCTATGGTGATATTTCTCCGGAAACCGCATTGGGACAATTTCTCGCTAGTTTTGTAATGATTGCAGGTTATGCCATTATTGCTGTACCCACGGGGATTGTAACTGCCGAGATGATGAAAAGGCCTGAAAAAACCAACACACAGGTTTGCAGTAATTGCATGAACGATCAGCACGAAAATGATGCACTATTCTGCAAAAGGTGTGGACAAAAACTCTGATTTACGACTGACTTTGTTGTTTCTGGATAATTTATCACATCGATTTTAAAATCCCTTGATCGAACCCTTTAACATCTGGCTTGGTTTTTGTAATTTTGGAGGTCAATTAATATGTCAGAGATATGATCGGGAACTTTTTTCATTTACCCAAGCACAAGCGATTTAATATTCCGTTTCGTTACCACGATCCGGAGAAGGAAGAGATGCAGGAGCGTGAAGAGCGCATCAAGAAAGAGATGGGGATTCATGAAAAGAAGGAATTTGATCCTAACTTTCGCCCGAATATCCGGGGGCAATTTCGCCAATCGATGGGGAGTTGGTCAAAATCAGCATCTGATGCTCAGCGTAAATCCAATACCCGATTGATCATGTTGATTGTCATCTTAAGCTTAGCCGTATATTTAATTCTGAAATTTTAATCATTTCCCGTGTCAGATATTATTCAACTACTTCCGGATTCTGTAGCCAACCAGATTGCCGCAGGTGAGGTCATTCAGCGACCTGCTTCGGTTGTTAAGGAATTGGTTGAAAATGCCATTGATGCGGGAGCTACACAAATAAAAATCAATTTAAAAGATGCCGGCCGCACACTAATCCAGATTAGCGATAATGGTTGTGGGATGTCTGATACAGATGCCCGTATGGCTTTTGAACGCCATGCAACTTCAAAGATCAAGTCTGCCAATGATTTGTTTGCGATTCGCACAATGGGGTTTCGGGGTGAGGCACTTGCTTCGATTGCTGCCATTGCAGATGTGGAGCTGCATACCAAACAGCATGATCAGGAGATTGGGACTTTTATTCATATTAGCGGATCAAAAGTTCAAAAGCAGGAGGCAACGGCTTGTGCCAATGGAACAAATTTTTTGGTAAAGAACCTGTTTTTTAATGTTCCTGCCAGACGAAAGTTCTTGAAGTCAAACTCGACCGAATTGAAGCACATTATTAATGAGATTCAGCGGATAGCCTTGGCAAATCCTGAAATCTGTTTTTCGTTGATTCACAACCAGCAACCCATTTATGAATTGGGACAAGATAACATTCGGAAGCGAGTAGTGGCTTTGTTTGGGAAGAATATTAATCAGAATTTGATTCCAGTTGAAACTGATACCAGTCTGATAAAAATCAAAGGTTACATTGGACAACCCAAACACGCGCGGAAGACTTTTGGCGAGCAGTTCTTCTTTGTGAATGGCCGATACATGAAACACCCATTCTTTCACCGGGCAGTAATGCAGGCTTATGAAAAGATTCTGCCTCCGGAAACCATTCCATCGTATTTTCTTTATTTTGAAGTTGATCCCGGAAATATCGATATCAATATTCATCCAACCAAGACTGAGGTAAAGTTTGAAAGTGAATCGGCCATTTGGCAGATGATTCAGGCGTCGGTGAGAGAAGCTTTGGGCAAATTCAATGTGGTACCTTCTATTGATTTTGACCAGGCAGGCAGCATTGAAATTCCAATGCCGAAAAGAGACCATTCGGAAATTCAGCCACCATCGATTAAAATTGATCCGACATATAATCCGTTTGAAACGGAGAAAAAATATTCAGGAGGAGGTTCCTCTTATCAACCTCAGGAAAAATCGCAGGTTGAGCATTGGGAAAAGTTGTACCAGGATTTTGAAAAAGAAACGGAGATTTTGCAGCCAAAGCAAGAAGAGAATTTGGAAATTGAGCATAGCGATCAATTTTCAGGAAAGACATTTATTCAATTTAAAAGCAAATACATACTTAGTCCTGTGAAATCGGGACTCATGGTCATTGATCAGAAACGGGCACATGAACGTATTTTGTTTGAAAATTTCATGGCTGTATTGGCAAGCAGCGAAGTTGCCAGTCAGCAGCAATTATTTCCACATACGTTTGAGTTAGGAGCTGATGATGCTGAGTTATTACGTTCAATGTTGGAGGATTTAAAATCTCTAGGTTTCGATATTCGAGATTTCGGGAACAACAGCTTCATTATTAACGGAACGCCCGGAATGCTTGATAGCTCATCCCCGCTCGAAATTATTGAAAGTTTGCTGGAGGATATGAAAAGTACCGCTTCTAACTTAAAGGAAAAAGCCAAAGAAAAGGTAGCTGCCTCGCTGGCAAGAGCCTCTGCAATATCCTATGGTTCTTCTTTGAAGCCTGAAGAAATTAACCAATTGATTGATCAACTGTTTGCATGTACCGAGCCAAATTTCTCACCATCAGGCAAACAAGTGTTAACAATCATGCCAATTGAGCAATTTGAGAAACTTCTGAGATGACAAATTGTCTACAGATTTGTTTACTTTGTAGTGAAAACAATTTTGGCCTGGCTATTGCAGCCAACTTCTAAATTTTTCAGATATGCAGAACACTAGACCCAATTTTGGATCCATACCCCCAGTTGTAAAGAATTTAATTATCATCAATGCCTTGATGCTTCTGGCAACGTATGTGATGAGTATGCGTGGTATTGATTTAGCACGAATACTTGGACTACATTATATTGCTTCTCCAAAGTTTGAACCCTACCAGTTAGTCACACACATTTTCATGCATGGAGGTTTTACTCACTTGCTGTTTAATATGTTTGCCCTTTGGATGTTTGGTCGTGTATTGGAGAGTGTTTGGGGGTCAAAACGATTTTTTATCTATTATTTTGTAACGGGGCTTGGAGCTGCAGTCCTGCATACCTTCGTTAATTTTCTTGAATACCAGTCGCTGATTGCGAAAATGTCACCGGAACAAATTGATATGGTGATGCAACAAGGAGTTGAGGTTTTTAATCAAGGCAAGAATTTCACTGATCCACTGATGGGAAAATTGAATTTGTTACTCAATATACCAACGGTTGGAGCATCTGGTGCGGTGTTTGGGGTATTGCTTGGATTTGGTATGTTATTCCCGAATACACAGTTAATGTTGTTATTCCCCCCAATTCCAATTAAGGCAAAATACTTTGTTATCGGATATGGTTTGATTGAATTGTATTTAGGATTGACAAATTCTGCAAGTAATATTGCTCACTTTGCCCATCTGGGAGGTATGTTGTTTGGTTTTCTGCTTATTAAGTATTGGAACAAAAACAGTAGAAACTTTTATTAAGAATGAGCATTTTAGACGAAATAAAAGAATCCTTTAGAAAAGGATCAGTCCTCACACGCTTGATTTATGTGAATTTGGGTGTTTTCCTTTTTGTGCGGATTGCTAATGTTTTTTTCTTCTTGCTGAACCAGGATTTTTCATTACTCAACTGGTTGGCACTTCCTGCAGATATCCACGCTTTGGCTGCCAAACCGTGGACATTGATTACCTACATGTTCCTGCATTTCGGGTTTTTACACATCCTTTTTAACCTTTTGTGGTTGTATTGGCTGGGTAAAATATTCCTGTTTTATTTTGATGAACGAAAGTTGTTGGGCGTGTACCTGCTGGGAGGAATTTTTGGGGGATTGTTCTTTTTAGGTGCGTATAATCTGTTCCCGGCTTTTACCGATGTGATTGCGTTTTCACAACTTATGGGTGCTTCTGCATCCATTATTGCCATTGTGATTGCCGTGTCAGTTTGGGCGCCAAACCACACCATTAACTTACTTTTTATCGGCCCGATCAAATTAAAATATGTAGCTCTGATTTCTTTATTTATGTATGTAATTGGAATCTCCTCATCAAATGCTGGAGGAAATCTGGCTCACTTGGGTGGAGCTTTCTGGGGATTGGTGTATGCATTGCAATATCGAAAGGGAAAAGATATGTCGAAAGGTATAAACAAGTTGATTGATAGCCTTGCGAAGTTATTTAAACCTAAACAACGGATTCAGGTTTCTTATAAAAATACCAATGCTGACGATATTGAATACAATCGTAAGAAGAATATTCAACAAGAAGAGATTAACCAGGTGTTGGAGAAAATAAGCAAATCTGGTTATGATTCCTTAACCAAGGAAGAAAAGGAATTGCTTTTTAAAATGGGCAAATAATCAATAAGTAAGTTGATAGATCAAAGTAGAAAGCTCGTCTGTAATTGTTAATTCTAGTCTTCGCTAGCTTGGTGGTGTGCCTCATTAATACTGGCATTCAGTTCAAATCCGATTAGTAAAATCAAAGACATCAAATAGAAGAGTAACAACACAACCAAAAGTGTTCCGATTGATCCGTATAGTTTATTGTATTGTCCAAAATTGGTGATGTAATAACCAAACCCCACAATGGTAAAGATGCTAAGAATAGTTGCTAATGTTCCTCCGGCAGAAATGAAGCGCCAACGGGTTTTTTTTGCTGGAGCAAAATAGTACATAAAGGAGTATGTGAAAAATAGTAACCCAACAGTAATCAACCATTTCCCGGTCGTCAATAAAATGTAGGTAAAATTATCTCTTAAAAGGTCATTTTCTGCCAAATAGTTAATAGCAATTTGACCACCAGCAATTAGAGCAATTGTAATCGTTAGCAAAATCGATAAAATAAATAGAAGCATGATAGCAATAACTCGCTGGCCTATCCATGTTCGTCGTTGAAAAGAATGAAGGGAAGCGTCAAACGCACTCATCATGCTGGCTAATCCGTTAGTGGAAAAGATAAGCGCCATAAAGAAACCAAGAGAGAGTAGACCTCCATGCTCTTCTGTAATTACTTGGCGAATGGTTATTTCTACAGTGGTAAAAGCATTCTCCGGTAAAACATTTTGTATTAACAGGAATAGTTCACTTTGAAAATTCTCAATTGGAATATATGGAATTAGCGTAAAAATAAAGATTAGCGCAGGGAAAAGCGCCAAAAAAAAACTGAATGCAATTGCCGATGCCCGGGTTGTAATTGAACCTTCTATGATACTTTTCCAAAAAAAAACCAACACATCATAAAGAGGCATTCCATCAAATCCGGGGAAGCTTACTTTCCTTGCCCGGATCAGCCATCGTAGAAATATCCGTTTAATTCTCTGTCTTCGGATAAATATCATCCCAATTATTGTTTTTCAATACGCAGCTGGTGGATATAGGATTTTCCTCCTTCACTTTTTAATAGAAATGAAACCCGGAAAACTCCTTTGTTAGTTGAGAGATTACCAATGCCATATCGTGCACCTTCTTTTCCTCCTTCGTGAATGATGTTAAAACGCTCAGCCTGATGGTTTTGAAAAAATTCAGAAACAATTTGTTGCGCCTGTGCTTTGCTGTATACATCATCTTTATCAATAACCACTAACTCAATATTTTTATTGAAAAACTTTGCCAAGGCTGCAGCGTCCCCTGTTTGCAGGCTAAGAACAACATCGTCAGGAATTTGAGAAAACGAGCTTAAATATAGAAGAACTGAAATAATTATCAGCCCAATCGATTTGAAGTTACTTACTTTCATATGCTTTGTTTTTCGAACTACTTGCATCTTGCATAAACCATACCAGATTAAAAAAGTTTGATCTGCCGGATGCTTGATTTTGTAAAGGTAATAAATTTTCAAACTTGTAATTTGCGAAAAGAAATTATGATTCAATTCCACGTAGAATCGTTGAATTGCTTATTTAATAGGCAATCTATTGATTGGAAAAGACAGAATTTTTGTCGAATTTTATCAAAATTGTCATTTTGAAGTACAAAGACTATTCATGAAGATTAGATTGATTGTTATTGGTAAAACCGATCAAAAATATTTACAGCATGGAGTTGAAATTTATCAAAAACGCCTTGCGCATTACTTACCTTTTGAGTATTTGATTATTCCCGATATTAAGAATACACGCAAGCTATCTGAAGAGCAGCAGAAAGAAAAAGAGGGAGAACTTATTTTAGCACAAGTAAAACCCGGAGATGAATTGATTTTACTGGATGAAAAGGGGAAAGAGTTTCGTTCGGTAGAATTTGCACGATTTTTGGAGAAGAAAATGCTTTCGGGTGTTAAAAACCTGATTTTTGTAGTTGGCGGACCTTACGGATTTGCTCCAAAGGTTTATCAGACTGCTACTTCAAAGATAAGTTTATCCAAAATGACATTTTCGCATCAGATGGTCAGATTGGTTTTTAGTGAGCAATTGTATAGAGCCCTCAGTATATTGAAGGGTGAACCATATCATCATGAATAAAAGAAACTACATTCTTTTCAGGGAGAGCGTTAGAAAACATCTGTTTGTAATTCTTTCCGGATTGTTTTTCATCGTCGCATTTTCGTTGGAACATCAGTTGGTGGATCATATGCCCGAGAAGAAGCTTGGAGTTCGGTTTCAAAAAAAGTTGCATGAACAGCAACGCATATTGGACGAAAAGCTGGATGAGATCCAGGAATATATTAATGATGATGATTTTGATGGAAATTTTCAAGCCAAATTTCAGGGATTATCACAGTTGTATGAAAAAAACCGGCTTGGATTTATGGTCATGGAAGGCCGGGATTTGTACTATTGGTCAAATAATCATTTTTCATTTGAAGAGCACTTTCTTGATGTTTTGCGGACAAAGCGATTGGTGAATTTGCCAAATGGCGTTTTCCTCACTCAACATAGAAAAGTTGATAATCTTGATTTGGTGGGTTTGATCCTGCTAAAGAATAATTATTCTATTCAAAATCAATATATTCAGAACGATTTTGTAAAGCCATTTAATTTGCCAGAAAGCTTTATTATACAGGAAGGTAGATCCAGTATGGCGATTCCTATAAAAGGTGTAAATGGCGAATACTTGTTTTCACTAAAACCTAACGGGAAGATACATTGTAATTACAGCCAATTGTACTTTCCTGTTTTTTTATTCGGCGTTGCATTGTTTTTTTTAATTCTCTATGCACGCCAATTAACCAAACAGTTCCGACACGAAAATTTCGTGGTCAGAATGACTATCTTAGGATTATCGTTATTCGGGTTTTATTGGTTTCATATCCTTTTTGAAATTCCCCGATCACTTTATTATTTTGATTTATTTGGCCCGGGTATTTATGCGTTCTCATTTTGGCTGCCGTCTCTGGGAGACTTATTTATTTTGGCCTTTCTTATCTTTTTTTGGAGCATTAATTTCATAAAAGAACTTGATTATGCATTCATAAAAAAACGATCGGAGATCATTATCGCATTTATATTCTCTGCTTTGTTCTATCTGTCCGTGAACTGCATGATTCAGAATCTTATCCGAAACAGCAGTATTTCCTTTCAGTTGAATCAAATTGATGACATCACTCAATATAGTGTTGTCGGTTTTTTTATTGTGGCGATCCTGTTTTTTTCTTCGTTTCTAATAAACCTGAAGGTTATTGATTCTGCTGAGAAATATTTTGAACGCAAGCGCTTTCTTTGGGTTCATGCACAGGTGATTGTTGTTTTTGTCATTCTGGCGTTTCTTTTCAAGGATAGCTATATTTATATGATATGCCTGTTCTTAATAACAAATTTTTCGATTGTTGCGTTGCGAAATACTCAGTTAAAAAGGCATTCTCTATCTTACTTGATTTTCTTTGTATCACTGTTCGCTTTCTTCACCCTCATTATTATTCAGCATCACAATAACATTCGAAAGGTTGAGATTCAGAAGCTGATGGCTGTTAATTTGAATTCGGAGCATGATCCGGCTGCAGAAGTATTTTTAACGGAAATGCAGGTGGAGATGAGCACCGATTCAATTATTCCAAACTTGCTGACTCCTCCATATCAAAATCTTGAATATTATTTGAATCGGAAATATTTCAGCGGTTATTTTCAAAAATATGATATACAGGTAACAGCATGTTCAGGTTCTGATAGTTTGCTGATTGAGCCAGATAACCAAATGGAACCTTGCTTTCCGTTTTTTGATGAAATGATCAATGATTATGGAACCAGAATACCGGGCACTCGTTTTTACTATTTGGATAATATGAATGGGAGAATTTCCTATTTTGGAAAACTCTTCTATCCGTTGACTTCTGATTCGGTTGGTATTTCAATTTTTTTAGAGTTTAATTCAAAGCTACTGCCTGAGGGAGCTGGATTCCCAGAGCTGTTGTTGGATGAATCGATGATTAAGCCCGACCGATATCGACATTTTTCCTATGCAAAATACTTTGATCGAAGTTTGGTGCATTTGAGTGGAGATTATCAGTACAACTACTATATTGATTCATATGAGATTGATAAAGATAGCGCTGAGTTTAATCTGGAGCATTGGGATGGCTATGATCACCTTATTTATTCATTGGGGCATAATAATTATATTATTGTTACCAATAAATCATTTGACGGATTAGATTATCTTATTTCATTCCCATATCTGTTTGTATTTTATTTTCTGTTTATTCTGGTTTTCGTAATACTTGGAAATCCAGCTTATCGCAAGCAGGCAATGGTATATGACCTGAAATTTAAGATTCAGGCTGCCATTATTTCCGTTGTTCTTTGCACCTTGTTTTTTGTGGCTGGAGGAACCATTTATTATAACATTCAGGAGTATGAAAACAAACATCAATATGATCTGAATGAAAAAATGAAATCAATAGCCGAAGAGATTGATAATCGGCTAAATGATGTATCAACCATCACCCCTGAATGGAGAGATTGGTTGTGGCGGGAGTTAAATAAGCTTTCAAATATATTCCGTACCGATATTAATATTTATGGTGTTGATGGGAAGCTAATCGCTTCTTCCCGCCCGGAGATTTATATCCGGGGGATCCTTTCACAACGCATGAACGCAGATGCATACTACGAGCTTATTGAAAATTACCAGGTCAACTATTTTCAACCTGAAAAGATTGGAAATTTGTCTTTCTTATCGATTTACGAACCCATCATCAATAATAATGGTGATTATCTTGGTTTTCTGAATTTGCCCTATTTTACACGTGGCGATAAACTGAAGCAAGAGATATCGACATTCATTGTGGCATTTATTAATTTGTATGTGCTGTTGTTTCTTGCCAGCGTTATTGTCGCTGTTCTCCTGGCCAATCAAATTACCAAACCTTTAAGCTTGGTGAGAGAAAAGTTGAGAGGTATTCAGCTTGATAAAAAGAATGAGCAGATCAGTTATCAGCGAGATGATGAAATTGGATCATTGGTTAAAGAGTATAATCGGAAAGTTGAAGAATTGGCAGAAAGTGCTGAGATTTTAGCTCGTACTGAACGTGAAGTGGCTTGGAGGGAAATGGCAAAACAGGTGGCTCATGAGATTAAAAATCCATTGACGCCGATGAAGCTTAATATTCAATATTTGCAGCGAGCGAAGGCAGAAAAAAGTGAGCATTATGATGACTATTTTGATCGCGTGACCCGCACACTTATTGAGCAAATTGATACGTTATCTGATATTGCCACTGAATTTTCAAATTTTGCCAAAATACCAAAAGCAAATAATGATGTTTTTAATCTTTGTGATAAGCTGCAAAAAGTAACTGGTTTATTTGAGTCTAGTATGCATGTTGACTTTACGCTGGATTTGAATGGATACAAGGAAATATTGATTTTCGCTGATCGTGAACAGATTTCAAGAGCGGTTATGAATTTGGTGAAAAATGCGATTCAATCCATTCCGTCAAACAGGAAAGGTAAAATTTGCGTTAGCTTAAGTAAAGAAGAAAATCAGGCAGTAATTGCAGTGTCAGATAATGGTTCCGGGATTCCTGAGAATATCAGACAACAAATGTTTCAACCCAATTTTACAACCAAAACGAGTGGAATGGGGCTTGGGTTAGCAATTGTAAAAAAGATCATTGAAAATTCAGGAGGAACAATATGGTTTGAAACGGTGATTAATAAAGGAACTACATTCTACATCAATATTCCACTTTATAGGAGTGCCGAATAATCCATAAGTTTTTAGGTCGTTGTGTTTTAGTTCTCCGATACAAGGTGATTTCACGAATTGTGCACCAACTAACTTTTCTGTCATTCTATTGTTTTTAATAGAAATAGTCATAACAGATTGATCTAAGCAGTGGAATATTATTATTTTTGAATATAGATTGATAATAGATGTAGTTGTTAATTCATTTAAATTTAGATATTATGAAGTCAAGTGTTGCTGCGATTCGCCTGGAAAAGATTCAGTTAACAGAAACGGTACTGGTTTTATTTAGTACGATGTTACTTCCGATTTTGGTTCACATGCTACCGAATGTAAATAATCAGTTAGCAGGAATGGTATTCTTGCCAATTTTTCTGGCACCATTGGTCGCTGTGTTCTTTTTTAAAAAACATGTTGCAATTATTGCAGGTTTATTGGCACCAGCTTTAAATTATCTCTTGCTCGGGCGACCATCTCCTGAAATGGTTTTAATATTGAGTTCCGAAGTTGTTGGCTTTGTTTTGCTTTTAGGATGGTTAAAGAATTTTTCAAGAGTTCGTTTTTTAGCAGCACCGGTATCATATATTGTTTCTTCATTTTTTGCTGCATTAATAATAAGCTACTTAGGAATAGTGGGTTCGCCATTTGCTTTTTGGACAAATGCCGTTATTGTTGGTTCTCCTGGTATTTTGTTGATGGCAGCTTTAAATTTGGCGATTCTGAAATTTAAAAAATAAGATATGACCCCGTTATCTTTTAAAGATATTAGTAGGCGGCTTCGGGAAATGGAGCTGCCTTTTTTTGATTTAGTCATTGGGATTGGGACAGGTGGAATTGTTCCGGCTAGTTTAGTAGCTTTTCATTTAGATTGCGAGTTGCAGGTAATTACGCTCAACTATCGGGATGAGAATAATAATCCAAGACATGAAGTGCCGGTTGTTTTAGAAGGGCTTCCTTCTAATTTTGATTTAGCTGGTAAGAAAGTTTTATTGGTTGATGATGTCTCAGTTTCTGGTAAAACGATGAACCAGGCGTTGGAGGCATTGAATATGCCAGGCATTCAAACACTGGCAATGAAAGGGAAAGCTGACTATGTTCTTTTCCCGGAGATTAAGGACTGTGTAAAGTGGCCCTGGAAATAGGCTGTTGTTCTTGTTTTCGGTATTGAACCTATCTTGATCGAAATTAGACTGATGGATTGGTAATTATTTTTTATCTTAAAATAAAATTCAAAAAATTCTTTGGTAATGAAAAAACGAATTATCATTTCATTGGTAATAATCATCTTAACAGGTGCTGTTTATTACTTGAATTTATTGATGCCAATCATCACCGGTTATGCAGCCAAAAATCTGGCATCAGGTGTTTTTGTTGCTGGTCGTACACAAATATCGATGGAAAGTGAAGATCTTAATTTTTCAGTGATCAAGTTGGCTGAAAATACGGTAGATGCCGAAGCTCACACAGTTACCAGTCGCTTTTTATGGGGAGAATCTACAGCCGTATATGTTAATGGGTATGGTTGCACCTTGGTGAAGGACTTTACAGCGCAAGATATTTTGGGAAGAGATTATCCTGAAGTCACTACATTCCCTGAGAACCCGGATACGATTCCCTGGCCAATGGGTAGCTTGATTTCGGATTCTGTGCCCAGTGGAATTAATATGGATCAACTTGAAAAGAGTTTGAAACAAGCGATGGCAGATACTATTCCTTATAAAGGTACATTTGCATTGATGGTCGTTTATAAAGGACAACCTGTAGCGGAGGTTTATCGGGATGATTTTTCCAGTAAAAACCGGTTTCTAAGCTGGTCAATGGCTAAAAGTTTTACGAATGCATTGGTTGGCCTAAAAGTAAAGTCGGGAGATATCGATATCAACAAACCAGTGGAAATTACAGAGTGGGAAAACGATGAAAGAAGGAACATAACCTGGAATAATCTGCTTCATATGAATAGTGGATTGGAATGGAATGAAAGCTATGGAAATCTTTCGGATGTGACAGTCATGTTGCACAAAGTTGGCGATATGGGGGCGTATACTGCCGAGAAAGATGTTGCTTATCCTCCTGACTCTGTTTGGTCATATTCGTCGGGAACAACGAATCTTGTATGTAAGTTATTGAGAAACACTTTCGAGGATGATCAGGAGTTTTACAAGTATCCACGAGAGGCATTATTCAATAAAATTGGAATGAAAAGTGCCGTATTCGAGATGGATGCATCTGGGACTTTTGTCGGATCATCATACTTGTATGCAAGCATGCGTGATTTTGCCCGATTTGGGATGCTGTATCTCAATAATGGCATTTGGGAAGGTGAGCAAATCCTGCCAGAAGGTTGGGTTGAATATACTACTCAAATTGCAAAGGGATCGAAAGGACAATATGGTGCGTTTTTTTGGTTGAATAGATCTGGAGATTTGCCAGATGCTCCGGAAGATACTTTTCTTTGTCGTGGGCATGATGGCCAGTTTATTGTAATCATTCCTTCAAAAGATTTGGTGATTGTTCGTACCGGTTATTCAAAAAAAGGTGAGTTTGACTTAAATGGGTTGGTAAAAGGAATTGTTGACAGTGTAAGTAATAAAACAACATAATTATCGTCTGATATAAGTATAGACACCCTCTAATTAATTTGAATGGCTCGTACCATAGCTAAAATAAGTATTGCCTTGCTCATTATTGTTTCGCTGCCTCTGGGCTTTTACCTAACCCGGGAGTTAACCACTTTGAATGAAAATGAGAAAATGGTGGAACGAGTCTTTAGTTCTCAGCTAGAAACCATATTATTATCGCTGAATCAATATTCCGAAAGCCTTGTATCTCGCTGGGGGTATAGTTTGGATCAACCGGTTGACGCGGAAGGGCCTTTAATGCATGCAATTGTAAATAATCTTTTGCAGAATAATCCATCCATTGAACGTGTAAATTTTGCTGAATCCGGCAAGGGTGATTTGCTGGTTTCTTATGATCGATCGGGGGTTGCACATGCAGATTTTAATAAGCCTTCAAACTGGCAAATAAATAACTTGAGAAATCTTTTAGGGGATAATTTTCAGAAAATTGAAAGTCTGATTGACGGAAACAAAGTGCTGTTTTTCTTTTTGATGAAAAGTACCGAAGGAAATACTTTGTGCCAGTTGGTAATCAATCCTAAAGTATTTGTAGAACAAAGTCTAGGTCCACAAATTCAGCAGGTTTCGCAGGATATCTTTTACATTGAAGTTCGCGATACATTGAATGATGCACTTGTTTATACAGTTGATAATATTGATGAGCGGGAAGGTTCTATCGAAACATTGCCTTTATGGTATTTGCCAAATTATCAATTTGGAATTAGGCTAAAATCGAAAACAGTTACCGAGTTGGCATCCGAGCGAAGTCAGCAAAGCAGCTTGATTCTATGGGGTCTAACAGTGGTTGTTATCCTTGGGTTGGGATTTGTGATTTGGAATATCCGGAAAGAGATGAAATTAGCAGAGCTGAAATCGGAGTTTGTTTCTAATGTTTCACATGAAATTCGAACGCCTTTGGCACTCATTAGCATGTATGCAGAGACTCTTTTGCTCAAACGTGTGAAAACCGAAGAAAAGAAAGCTGAGTACCTGGAAACCATTTTTGAGGAAAGTAACCGGCTAACCGGAATTGTGAATCGAATTTTGAACTTTTCCCGCATTGAAAAAAATAAACGCAGTTATGATTTTCGAGAGGTGGATCTGATAAAATTGGTTGAAGCTTCCTTAAGAACCTGTAAAAATCATTTCGAGTCAAAAAATGTTGAATGTAAGTTTAAATCACCAGACAAGCCGATGATTGTAGTTGCAGATCGGGAGGCGGTGAGTGACATGTTAATGAACTTGATGGATAATGCAGTGAAATATGGAAAAGACGAAAACAAACAAATCACCATTAGATTAGCAACACATAAAAAGCAAGTTTGGCTCGAAGTGGAAGACAATGGGATTGGTATTTCCCTCAAGGATCAAAAGTATATTTTCGATCAGTTTTATCGGGTAACCGAGGGTAAGCTGGCAAATAAGGCTAAGGGTTCAGGGCTTGGTTTAAATATGGTGCTGAAAATGATGAAGGCACATGGAGGTGGAGTATCTGTTAAAAGTAAGGTAGGAGAAGGAAGTACTTTTATTCTTAAATTTCCGGTAAAACAAAATAATCATGTCTAAAATTTTAATTGTTGAAGATGAGCTGGCTATGTTGAATGGCCTTCGTGATAACCTTGATTTCGAGGGGTATGAAGTGGATACTGCAAGCCGGGGAGATGATGGTTATAAAAAATTGAAAAGTGGCAACTATGATTTAGTGCTGCTGGATGTAATGTTACCTGGAATGTCTGGTTTTGATATTTGTAAAAAAGTGAGAATGGAAGGTAATCAAACTCCAATTATCTTGTTGACTGCCCGGGGGGAAGAGCTCGACAAGGTGCTTGGCCTTGAGATTGGAGCAGATGATTATGTGACAAAACCATTTAGCCTGCGAGAATTGCTTGCACGCATAAAAACTATTTTGCGACGAGCCAGAAGTACTTCATCTTCTATTGATGATTGGGTTGAGATTGGACAGTTAAAAATATCGTTTGAATCATTTGAGGCAAAGATCAACGATGAGCCAGTGAAAATGTCTCACAAAGAATTTGAGATTCTAAATTACCTCTATCGGCACTCGGGCAAAATTGTTACCAGAGACGATTTATTGGATGAAGTGTGGGGCCTTGACTACCAACCAACAGCAAGGACTGTTGATAATTTCATTGTGCGCTTGCGAAACAAAATAAATTCCGAAGAAGTACAACACATTGTTACCGTTCATGGAATTGGTTACAAATTGGTGAATTAACAGTCATATCCATTATTCTCCTGAAGGTTGAATTTGCCTACATTCAATTGTCATTCTACAACATTTTTATTTTTGACTTTTGTCATACCTGCGGCCTAATTTATATTCTAATTTGCAGAAGAAAAGCAAACAGAATATAAGATTGAATTGTTGTCTTTTCATCTACTTAATCAAACTATAAATACTATGAAAAAGATTGGCTTAATTGGGGGTGTTGGTCCTGAATCAACTATTGAATATTATAAACAGATCATCAACCGTTTTCAGGAGAGACAAAAGACCAAGTCATATCCTCAGTTTATCATTCATAGTGTTGATATGACTACAATGCTTGATTATGCTTTTAGTGATCAGCTGGAAGAGTTGGTTGATTTTTTTGCTGAGAACATTGAAGTTCTGGAAAAGGCAGGAGTTGAATGTGCTGCAATTGCCGCTAATACACCTCATATCATATTTGATCAATTGGCTGCCAAGGTGAATCTGCCATTAATCAGTATCGTTGAGGAAACCTGTAAGGAAATTAATAAACGTGGAATGAAGCGTGTTGGGTTGTTTGGCACTAAAACAACGATGACGAATGAGTTCTATCCAAACGTGGCGAAAAAATATGGAATTGAGATTACAATTCCTGAAATTAGTAAGCAGGATTACATTCATTCAAAGTATATGTCTGATTTTGTTTTTAATCGCACGAGCCCTCAGACAAAGCAAAACTTAATTCAGATTGTGCGAGAACTTCAGGAGCGGGATTCCATCGAGGGATTAATTTTGGGAGGAACTGAATTGCCTTCAATTTTAAATCAATCAGATTTTGATGACATTGAAATACTGGATACCACCAAAATTCATGTTGAAAGTATCGTTGATAAAATGATTGAAGAGTAGGAATCTAAATTGGTAAAGTCTCTGTAAACTTCATTCTTAATTTTCTTTCAAAATACATTTCTGGATGCTTTTATTCCCTGGGATTGCCATCCGTTCGTTGTTTTTGTGACAATTCTGTGACAAACTTTTACAACGTGTGACAACAGTTTGACAAACAGGTTATATTCCTGTTGTTACTTTGTAATACAGAAAACAAGAAAACAGAAACAATCACAACAGAACACAATGAAAGCTATGAAAACAATTTTAACAATGTTGTTGCTGGTAGCATTCACAACTTTATCATTTGGTGGCGATGCTTCATTGGATGCAGCAAAGAAAAGTATGAATGAGCAAATTACAACAGTACTGAAGAAAAACATGAAACCATGGGACAACTACTTTTACAAAAACGACATTAACAAGGTAAAAGAAGATGTAGAGTTGGCATTTTATGTCAATGAAGATCAGACTATCAAAGTATTGCATGTGAAGTCTGGTAATCCAGATGCTGTTGGTTACGTAAAGCATGTATTGAAAAAAGAATCATTTAAGGTTAATAAGGTGTTGGCGGGAAAAACGTTTCGATTTAATTTGCATCTACGCTACGACGCCAGCTAACATCTCTAAATCAATTGTTGTAAATTCGATTAATGTTGCAAAAGAATAAAGAATCATGACCAATAGGCTTTTAATAGTTACTATGCTGTTTCTGCTGGCTTTCGGCTCTTCGGAGCTGAAAGCTGCAGATTGGCAAAAAGTTGTTGATTTAAGGGGAAGCTGGTATTTTACTGTCGGGGATGATCCGGCCTGGGCTGATCCAAATACGGATATTAGTGATTGGGACCGAATTGATGCACCGAGAGCTTGGGAGCACTATTATGAAGGCTATAACGGTTTTGCATGGTATCGGCATTCTTTTCGATTGGATCCAGAGGTGAAAGGAAAGGATTTAACTTTATTCCTTGGCAGTATTGACGATGTGGATGAGGTATTTGTCAATGGGCACAAAGTTGGGCAAACAGGTTATTTCCCACCTTATTTTAAGACTGCAGCAGGTCAGGATCGGCGTTATATTGTTCCTTCGGAAATTCTTCTTCCAACCGCGAATGTTATTTGTGTTCGAGTATTCGATTTTTACAAGCAAGGTGGAATGGTGAATGCAAATAGGTTTGGATTCTTTATTGATCGGGATCTTCGATTCCTGGATTTAGATCTGAGTGGAAAGTGGAAATTCAGTACCGATCGTTATTCTGATTTTAATAAAACAAGCTTTGATGATTCATTATGGGATGAGATACAGGTTCCTGCTAAATGGGAAAGTCAGGGGTGTCCGGATTATGACGGTTATGGCTGGTACCGTAAGAAAGTGATCATTCCAGATTATCTTTTAGAAAATAAGTTATTTCTGATTTTAGGAAGAATTGACGACTATGATAAAGTTTATCTAAACGGTCATTTAATTGGGCGGGTGGAAGATTTGGAGGCCTATTCAAGATTTAGGCGTGATAACTCGTGCAATTTGCTTAGAGTGTATGAGCTGCCGAAGGAATACGTAAGAAATAAAAATCTGATAGCAGTTGAAGTGCGCGACCAGTGGGGTGACGGAGGAATTTACGAAGGTCCCATTGGAATTATGACCGCTGACAATGCGGAGCAATTGTATAAAAAGAATCGTTGGGAGAACCGCAATAGTGGTTGGGAATCATTCATAAATGACTTGCTTGAATTATTAGATTAGAAATAGATATGAAAGCATCTTTAATATATACAATCATTTTAAGTTTCGTGCTTTGTTTAACGAATACAAATTTAGCATCGGCTGAAAATGAAGTTCAATTGAAAGGAATTTGGAAGTTTCGTGTTGGTGATCGCATGGACTGGGCAACTACCGGATATGACGACAGTGATTGGGATGATATCCGAGTCCCGGCCAGATGGGAAAATGAAGGGTATCATGGATACGATGGATTTGCCTGGTATCGGATTCATGTAAAAGTGCCTGAGGTATTTGATAATCGACTGTTAGAGCTTCATTTAGGATATATTGATGATTGTGACGAAGTGTATATTAATGGGGTGAAAGTCGGCCAGTCGGGAGCATTTCCGCCGCAGGTTGCAACCGCTTACAATGCAAAGCGAGTCTATAAACTTTCAGGAGAGCATCTTCACTTTGGCGAGGAAAATCTGATTGCCGTCAGGGTGTACGATTCTCAATTGGAAGGAGGCATGGTATCTGGTGATTTTAAATTGGTCGCATTGGCTACAAAGCCTCAATTTGAGGTTGACTTATCTGATGAATGGATGTTTAACAAAGGGAGAGAATACGATAAAGAAAGTGCAAAACCAATTCAAGTACCAGGAATTTGGGAGAATCAGGGATATAATAACTATGATGGGTATGCTGTCTATTCGAAAAGCGTTTTTATATCCAATGAAGTGGGTAATAAACGGCTGGTATTAATGGCTGGACGAATTGACGATGTCGATCAGGTCTATATTAATGGAAAATTTGTTGGAGAAACGGGCCAATTTAAACATCGGGATGGAGCAACCATGTGTGATGAGTTCCGCAATTATTTCATTCCAATCGAATTTGTAAACGGAGGTCAGGATAATCTAATCGAAATTCGTGTTCACGATGATCGTGGTGAAGGTGGTATCGTTGAAGGTCCAATCGGAATTATCACTCAGGATAAATTTAGAGAATACTGGAAATCAAAAAGAAGAAATTAGTTTTTGCGAATAGAAATTCTTGATATTCCTTTTTGGGAAGTCAAGGATGATTTTTCATCATTAAGCATAATTGTTTTGGACAATTAGAACACGAAATAACCTGCAGTAAATGCGGGTTATTTTTTTGCATAAAAAATCCCGCCGAAGCAGGATTGATTTATCTTTTAACCTAGTTTACTTATTCGTTCAAGCTTTTGTAGATCGAGGATCTTTATTTTCCGTCCATCAATCGCAATTACTTTTTCACCTGCAAAGGTAGAAAGTGTTCGGATGGCATTGGAAGTTGTCATGTTTGACAAGTTGGCAATATCCTCACGAGATAAGAAAGCTTTTAAAGTTACGCCATCATTTTCGTAACCATATTTTTCCTTTAAAAGGAGCAATGATTCTGCCAAGCGACCGCGAATGTGTTTTTGAGTTAGTGTAACTGTTCTAGAGTTTGAGAATCCAAGTTCACGGGCAAGCTTTCTCAGAATTCGGCCCGAGCAATCTGCATTGCGTAAAAGTTTTCCAAAAAAGAAATCGGGTGATACATGGCAAACTAGTGAATCTTCCAAAGTAACAGCAGAAGCAATGTGTATTTCCTCCGCTAAAAGTGCCCGATAAGCAATATAGCCCATCGGTTTGGTCATGCGGATGATTTGTTCCCGGCCACCAACACCTTCTTTGAAGATTTTTACTTTTCCCTCGATAAGAAAAATATAACTTGAAGGATTATCTCCCTCTTTATAAATGAATTCGTTTTTTTTATAATTGGTAAGAGTAATGTTGTGAAGGAATTCTTCTTTTTCTTCAGGGGTTAGCAGACTGAAAACCGATTTCGGATTTTCTAACATCTCTTTGATCCCCATTTCGTGACTCAACATAAACCTTATTTTACATGTTATACAGCAGTAAAGTTAACCAATTTTAACAAATAAAAAATGATTTACGTACTTATTTTCAAGTAAAATGACTTCTAAGTAATTCGTTTTTAGCTTTGAATGATAAATCAGTTGAATGATGATTTTTTTGTTTAATGGTACCGTGCAACAAGGGGCATCTTCCTCCCAAAACCAAAAGCTTTTGAACTTACCCTTATAATTGGGGGGGCCTGAAAGCGTTTGTATTCATTTTGGTTCACCATTTTTGTTACTTTAAAAACAGTTTCTTCATCGAAACCACGCTCAATTATTTCTTTTGGAGACAGATTTAACTCAATATAGTCGAATAAAATTTGATCGAGGATGTCGTAATCTGGGAGTGAATCAGTATCCTTTTGATCAGGTCGAAGTTCTGCAGATGGTGGTTTTACGATGCTGTTTTCAGGAATAACTTCACCATTTCGGTTAATGTATCTCGATAGCTTGAATACGTCCATTTTATACACATCACCCAATACAGCCAGCCCTCCATTCATATCACCGTATAAGGTTCCATATCCCACGGCACACTCACTTTTGTTTGTCGTGTTCAGCAAAATATTTCCAAACTTGTTTGACACGGCCATAACCAATATTCCGCGAGTACGAGCCTGGATGTTTTCTTCTGCCACACCGGGGGGGAGATCTTCAAATATCGGACTCAGTTGCTTTTCAAACTCATCAACCATGCTTTGAATTCCGATAGTGTCATGCCTGATTCCCAGGTTCTCTGCCAGGTGCAACGCATCCGCAACGCTGTGGTCTGACGAATATCTGGATGGCATCAAAACACCACGTACGTTCTCACTACCTAATGCTTCAACTGCCAATGCACAAACCAAGGCAGAGTCAATTCCTCCCGACAATCCTAGAATCGCTTTTTTAAAGCCCATTTTTTCAAAGTAATCGCGAATACCAAGGATAAGAGCCTGGTGTATCTTGGCGATATAATCTTTCTCAACTTGGTGGTGTATTGTAGTATTTTCTGTATCAACTACTCTGAAATCTTCATCAAAATAGGCGAGCTCACATGGAATGCTTCCATCCTTTTTCATGAAAAAGGAACCTCCATCAAAAACAATCTCTGTATGTGCTCCCACCTGGTTAACGTACACAATCGGGAGCTGATATTTTATGGCTTTGTTAACCAAAATATCTTTTCGCCAGCTTTCCTGGTTGTAAGAAAAAGGAGACGCTGATAGGTTGATCACCAAGTCGGGATTTAATTTGCTTAACTCTTCCAGGGGAGAACGGGTATACAATTTGTCTTTACCAAATTCATTCTGTGTTGGTTGCTCATCCCACAAATCTTCGCAGATAGTAACAGCAAGTTTTTTCCCGTTAAACTCAATTACATCAAATTGGCGATTGGGTTCGAAATGTCGATATTCATCAAAAATATCATAGGTGGGTAAAAGCGATTTGTTACGAATGGCTTCAATTTTTCCATCTTTCAGGAAGTAAGCAGAATTAAATAGTTTTTTCCCTTTACTTCCGGTATTTATGCTCGGACCACCAACAAGAGCTGCAATATTAATACAGTGCTTTGCAACCTCATTGATCGCTTTTTCTGCCTGTTCTATAAATTCTTTTCGTTCTAATAAGTCATGAGGATAATAGCCAGTAATTGCTAATTCTGAGAATACGATCAGTTCAGCTCCATGAATTTCAGCTTTCTTAATTGCTTCAATAATCTTTCGGGTGTTTCCCTCAAAATTCGCGATATGATAATTTAGCTGTGCTAACGCTATTTTCATTCATTATAATTTTCAGATACAACAATAAGAGATTCAATTCCCTTGAAAGAACAAAAATAGCGTAAAAAGAATAAATAAAAGTTGATTTAAGACTTTCTAAAAGTTCCTAATAACAAATTCATTTTCTGTTAACGTGATAAGCGTGTGTTAAAACACCAGTCCAAGTTTTAATGCAATAGAATTGAGTGTTGATCGCTCGTTGAAAGCATTGTCGCTGGTAACATCCAGAAAACCATTTTTATAGATCAACCCAATTGCTATGGCATTATTTCCACCCAGATCAAATTCAGAGCCTACACCAATATTCAGAGCAATGTTGAATAGATTAACTTCTTCGTTGATATTTGTCTTGTCAAGAATTCCATTATCGCTATCACCTCTCGCACGCACATTGATGAAACTGGACAATCCAAATTGTCCCCAATAGGTCCAACGTTGGAAAGGACTTGTTTTAAGTTTTATGGCCATTGGGACTTCCACATATTGTAATCGATACCGAATTGTTGATCCTAGTGGGAGCGTTTCGCCCGCGAATTCAAAAGGGGCTGTTGTGAAATAATCAAACCTTCCCCCAGTATTCGTAATCAGTAGCCCGGTAGTAAAGGCATACTTATTATCTTGATCGAAAAATATGTCTGCATTGACACCAAAATCAAATCCGGCGGTCGCGCCGTTTTTGTTTACTTCTTTTTGGTCAGATGACATCCAGTTTATAGAGGGACTCGCTAGGAACGACATTTGAACATTGCGTTGAGGAAATGCCCATATCGTAATAAGTGTACAAATAGATAAACAAATTAATTTCTTCATGGCTTTAAAAGAATTTCTGCTTATTGAACGGTAATTTCACGTAGTTTTGTATCTGCAAATCTCGAATAATATTTTGAAATTGACAATAAATACAAGAATCAAACGTCTCAGAAGTAAAAACAATATGATGAATCGTTTTTTGTTGATATTATGCTTATTGATCATTTTTATTTCCTGTAATCGCAACCCTCTAAAAGTTAATACCTCAAATGTTGAGCTGCAGTTGCAGTTTAAAAGTTTGGATGAAGATTTGTTTGAGGCTCAGGATAATCTGGAAATAGAATTGCCAAAGATTCAGAAAAGTTATGGTGACTTTTTCACCATTTTCACACATCAGATGATCAATATTGGTGGACCAGATAATGACGAATTCTACATGCGATTGGAATCATTTTTAAAAGATTTGGTTATTGTGGGTGCTAAAAAATTGTCAGATGAGACGATCGATAAAAAGAAATTGGAATCGACTTTTTTGAATGCATTGAAGCATTATAAATACTATTTCCCGGAGAAATCCATTCCTCAAATATATACGTGCATTAGCGGGTTTAACCAGTCGATTGTTCTTACTGAGAATTTGATTGGTGTGAGTTTGGACAAATATCTTGGCGAAGATTGTGAATTTTATCCACAGTTGGGAATTCCAAAATACAAAATACAAAATATGCATCAGGGGAAAATTGTTTCTGATGCTATGTATGCCTGGGCATTGACTGACTATCCGATTAAGGACGATGCTGATAAGTTAATAGAGCATATGGTTTACCAGGGGAAATTACTCTATTTTGTGGATGCGATGTTGCCTGAACTTGATGATACGGTTAAAATTGGTTATTCGAAAGAACAATTGGATTTTTGTGAGCTTAGTGAGCAAGGTATGTGGACTTATTTAGCGGAGCAAAAAATGTTGTTCTCGACACAACGGATGGATATTAAAAGGTACATTGATGATGCCCCGTATACTTCCAGTTTTACCGCAGATTCTCCCGGGAGAGTGGGGATGTGGTTCGGGTGGAAAATTGTCAAGGCTTATATGAAGAAGAATCCAAAGGTGACCATCAGTCAATTGATGGAGAATGATGATTATTTAGGCATCTTAAATCAATCAGGGTACCAACCGGATTAAGCTAACTAATACTATCCCTGGCTTCAATAATTATCTCTTTAATTCGGGTGTTTGGAGATAGCTTCAGTAAATATTCCATGGAGGAGAATATATCTTCTGGTTGTATCATTTCCTCATCGCTAAGTGGCGTCCCTGCAATATCAGCCATTTCGGTGGCCACCCATCCGGGGCAAATTGCAGTTACTGAAATTCCAAATACAGCTAGCTCCCGATAAAGGGATTCGCTCAATCCAACCAACCCAAATTTGGAAGCAGAATAGGCTCCACTATTGGAAAAACCAATCTTTCCTGCTCGCGACGCAATGTTAAAAATATAGCCAGACTTTTGGGCCTTCATGATCGGAACAATTTCTTTGAGGAGATTAAAATTGGCCATGAGATTGAGCTCCATTTGCAAGCGGAAATCTTCTGCTTCCAACTGAAGATTGCCACCAATATACATTCCGGCATTATTGACCAAAACATCTATTCTGGGGTAATAATGTTTAATTCTACTCAGACATTCTTTCAGATCACTTTCCTTGGTGAGGTCAACTGCGAAAAGAGACGCTTCACCACCATTTTCATTAATTTGTTGTGCGACTTCTTCAAGCAACTCCAAGCTTCTGGATATCATGATACAATGATATCCTAAACTAGCGAGTCCAAGCGCGCAGGCTTTACCTATTCCTCGGCTAGCTCCAGTGATAATTGCTGTCTTTTTTGTGGAATTCATTTTGCTAAGCATTTAGTTCACTCTAAGTTAGCAAAAAATCAGCTTGGATTATTAATTTTCAGTTGAATCTACTTGTAGTAAAAAACCGCTACCATGAATGTTTTTGATTTCAATGGTTGAGTCGGAAACCAGATATTTTCTCAGTTTGGTTATATAGACATCCATGCTTCGTGCGGTAAAATAACCATCATCACCCCATATCTTTTTAAGAGCGGTTTCGCGGGGCAAAAGTTCGTTTTTATTTTCGCATAACAATCTTAACAATTCAGCTTCTTTTGGCGAAAGTTTTTGTTGATGATCATCTATTTGGATGGTTCTCAAGCGAAATTGAAATAGATATCTACCCAGTTGATACTCTTCCTTAATCTGTGCAGCCGGATTTTGGCTGTTTCTGCTTAAGATAGCTTTGATTTTGCAAATGAGTACCTCTGTGTCAAAAGGCTTGGTTATATAGTCATCAGCTCCAATGTTAAACCCACGGAGCACATCTTCTTTGAGGTTTTTTGCTGTTAAAAAGATGAATGGAATATGTTTGTTTAACTTCCGAATTTCTGTGCCAATGGTAAAGCCATCTACATTTGGAAGCATCACATCAAGTAAGCAAATATCGTACTTGCCCGATCGAAATTTTTCAATTGCCAATTTCCCATCATCGACCCAAGTAACTGAAAAGTCATTCAGTTCCAAATAGGACTTTAGCACAGCTCCAAAGCTGAGATCGTCTTCGACAAAGAATATGTGTGATTTTTCCGTCATTAGGCTTTTTTCAAAATCCGAGTTCTCGTTGTCAAGTACAGACATTGATTTCGAATCTGTTTAGCTCTAAAATTAAAAAATATATAGGCTTTTTATGGTAATTCTTGAAAAAATGATTGACGGAAAGTATTATAGCAGAAAATAATATATAGGTTTAATTTGATTCTAATTCTTTATTCAGCATCCCACGAATCCAAAAAATCAACCAACTCAATTATTTCTTCTTCAGTATTATATAGATAGTCATTGCTCAATTTCAGCAAAAAAATATTGTGGTACAGCATGCTTATTTTTTCAGGGTTGGGTATCCTGAGAAGTGCTTTTGCCTGAGAGTACAGATTATTGCGATTCTTCATTTTATGCTTATTTACCTAACCATTCTTTAAATTCAGTGGCTTTTAACCGACTGATAGTTACTGGTTCATCAAGAGGATGAACTAATTTGACAACTAATTTCCCTCCAAAATAATTTTCGAATTTCCGAATGGATTCGCTGTTTAAAATGGTACTTCGGTTCGCTTTGAAAAAGCGATCCGGATCGAGCTCTTCTTCCAATTTTTCAATGGTGAAATCTACGATGTGCTTTTTCGCTTCAAAAGTCACGGCCTGTGTAATTCGATTCTCCGTAATAAAGTAGGCAATATCCTCAACGTCAATCTTAAAAAATGAGCTCACTCCCGAAATCAAAAAACGTTTCCGATATTTTTTCTCACCCTGAACGATGGCATTTAATATTTCCTTGTAATTGATGTTTGATTCCGAATTTCTTGCCGGATAGTTGGAAATTCGTTCAAACTTTTCGATGGCAATATTCAGTTTCTCTTCTTTAATTGGTTTTAAGAGATAGTCAATACTATTTACTTTAAATGCCCTCAATGCATACTCATCGTAGGCAGTTGTAAAAATGACCATGCTTTTAACTTCCACCTGCTCAAATATAGAAAAGCTTATTCCATCGGTTAATTGAATGTCCATAAATATCAATTCAGGAGCGGGATTATTTTGCAACCAGTCAACCGTGCTTTTCACGCTTTCAAAGGACCCGCAAATCTCCCAGTCGGGTCTCAATTTATTTATCATTCCTTTTAATAGCCGATAATTATGCTGTTCATCTTCTACAATAATAATTTTCATAATTATACTTTTCAGATTATAACATAGGAACTTTTACCATGAACGTTTCATTCGAATCTGAAACTTCAATTTTACTCGGAGTTAGCATCTCGTATCGATTAATTAAATTGCTTAATCCTGTTTTTGTGGAATAGGATGAGGTTCTTGGTTGCAAATTATTCTTTACGATTAAGTATTCATTATCAGTGTTTATTTCAAGTTTAAGAGGGGATTCTTTACTTATAATGTTGTGTTTGATTGCATTTTCTGTTAAAAGCTGCAAGGTTAATGGTGCAATTTCTCTGTCGAGTGATTCATCATCAAGTAATAATTTCACCTGAAACCCTTCGCCAAGCCTTTCTTTATGAAGCCCGATATACGATTCGATGAAATCTTTTTCGTTGCGCAATGTAGTGAGCATCTTGTCTTTACTCTGAAGTACATAGCGGTATACATCGGTAAAGTTCTCAGTAAATTTCAAGGCTGCGTCTTTGTCGTAAATAATGAGTGATTTTAGAACACTTAAATTATTAAACAGGAAGTGCGGATTTATTTGATCCTGAAGTGAGTTATAATCCATTTTGAGTTTTTCCTGCTTCATTTTTGAAATTTGTTCCTGAGTTTCAACCCACTTTCCTGTGAATCTTGCAATTGCCAGACTATTTGAGAGCATGTTTGCAAAAAGTAATCCGAGAATTAGCCCCATGTAAACACTAGGTCTCGAATTTTCAGTAAGCATTGTTGGCTCGATGACCGACATCGCAAATCTATGACAGACTACCAGCATCAATATTCCAAAAGAAAATTGAATTGCGATTCTCAGTTTAATCCTATTTGGAATTGGTAAAAACTTCTCAAGTATATTGTCTAAAGCAATTTGAAACTCACTAATAAAGTTAAAGATTACAATGACTAGTATATAATAGCCAGGTTTTACATGATCAACATTTTCAGGGAGCCCACCGGTAGCAAAAACAATTAGCTTAATGATTAAGATCGCAATCATGCTGATAATAGTAACCCTAATAATAATTGATAACGGCGAATAATTAGGGAGTCTGGTAGCTAGCGTTTGTTTTTTGCATGTATTTTCTAAGATCTTCATTTGAGCTCCACTTTTTTTTCAAAAATAGTATATTCTAATTCAAATGGTAATTCTTTTAATCATATAAAGACATGTTGCCAGTTGCTTTTTTCCATTTGGTTTTCAGAACATTGAATTGAGCGTTTGCTTTGATTAGTTGAGCTTGTGCATTTTGCCAATTTGCCTGCGCGTTTAACAAATCGGTTGTTGTATTCAGTCCAACATCAAAACTTGCTTTAGTCTCTTCTAAACTTTCTTCGGCTTCTGCAATGTTTCTTTTTGCGATCAAGATGGATTCAAAAGCTTCTTCAACCTGAATTTTAACCTGCATTACTTCAACATTGATTAACTCATTCGTGTTTTGCAGGTTGGTTGCTGCCTGTTGGATCTTTAATTTTGCGGCCTTTTGTTTTTGCTTATTCTGTCCCCAATGAAAGATAGGAATTGAAACTTGAGCTGCAATTATAGGTTTAAATTGAACGTTCTCACTAAGATTGTTGATGTACGCTCCAGTGTATTGCAAGCTCAATCCCGCTTGAGGCAAATAGTCTGCTTTAGCAAGTTTCAGGTCATATTCAGAAATCACTTTTTGTTGTTCAAGTATTTTAAGTTCTTCTCGGTTGGTACTCGCTAAATTCAACCCGTTTGATAAATCAAAAAGTTTATTTTCAGCTTCGGGTTGGTAATTGAGCTGAATGTCCATATCCAAATCCTGCCCAAGAATCTGGTTCAAATACATTTTTGATATTTTCAGACCATTTTGTGCTTTCATCAGGTTTAGTTCAGCTTCGTTTTTTTGGACGCTAACCTTCAATTTTTCACTGGCAGGCTGCAGTCCAACTTCATACATAGCCGACATTTGATCTCCCAAGACCGTTAGCATTTCAATGTACTTTTTTGCTAAATCGATATTTGACTTAATCATGATCACATTCCAAAATGCTTCATCTGTTTTATCAATAACTTCCGAATATTTTAGATTGTAAGCAAGCTTGGAAATCTCAACTCCAGCATCTGATTGCAAGTTGGAGTACTTGATTTTGCCACCGGTATAAATGGGCTGAGTAACCGATAACCCTCCATATGCGAGGGCCAGGTTCTTCAAACCCAAGTTTATACCGGGGCTCCAAACATTGCTTGTTTCAGTAAAAATACCGGCTTCGGCGGCTTCTGCACTTTCGGCGGTTGGTAAAAAATGTCCTGGCATTGAAATATTCTCCATAGTAGGAAGGTGCATTGCAGACACATCTGCTTCAACAGCTGGCAAATAAGCCGTTCTGGCTACTTTTTGATAAGCGATTGATTCTTCCTTTTGGAGAGCTGCATTTTTTAATTCTTTATTGAATTCGATGGCTTGTTTGCGGCATTCCTCAAGAGTCAATATTTTTTGTCCTGAAGCGGAAATAACCACAATCAAAAAAAGCATGGTGCTTAGTATATGTTTTATTGAATTATTCATTGTTCTCTATTTTCTGAAGGTTCTTCTTATTTTAATTCTTTCACATCAACTTTATACAGTACCGTATATAAAACAGGCACTACAACTAACGTTATCACCGAACCAATCAATAAGCCAAACATGATTACAATGGCTGTTGAGTTAAACATCGGGTCAAAAACTAAAGGAACCATTCCAAGGATGGTGGTTAACGATGCCATCATTACCGGGCGCATTCTGGATAAGGCCGCGTCGATGGTTGCCTTTAGTTTATTCTTGCCTTCCCGCAGATTTCGGTTAACTTCATCGAGCAGCACCACCGCATTTTTAATCATCATTCCAATTAGTCCGAGTGCCCCAATAATTCCGGCAAAAGTAAGTGGGATTCCGGTTAGCAATAAACCGACGACCACACCTACAAATGCAAATGGCACAACCAT
This sequence comes from Sunxiuqinia sp. A32, assembly GCF_052690465.1. Taxonomy (NCBI): domain Bacteria; kingdom Pseudomonadati; phylum Bacteroidota; class Bacteroidia; order Marinilabiliales; family Prolixibacteraceae; genus Sunxiuqinia; species Sunxiuqinia sp. A32. The sequence goes on along the minus strand of NZ_JBQYLI010000017.1, from coordinate 95,351 downwards.
GAAAATGATTACAGGTTGCTTCAGATTATTAAACAACCCAATAATGATGATCGCCATTAGCCCAAGTGCAATCGGTAAAAAGCTAAATAATCCGGCATTTGCTTCACTTGAGCGAGAAGTTGCCCCCTCCCAGTGCATTTCATATCCTTTTGGCAGTTCAATAGCTTCAACTTGTGCTGCTATTTTATCTTGCACCTGTTGTGCTGTGTATCCTTTTAGAGCATCGCATTGTGCTTTAATGGCTCGTTTCCTGTTTAACCTGTTTACTTGTTGATTTTCCCAGCCTAATTGCATAGTGTCAACAATTTGCGCAAGAGGAGTGCTTGTTTGGCTTCGTTGTCCCCAAACCGGAATAGCCATCAGTTTCTCCATGTTGTCTGCAACATTGTTTGAAGTTTTTAAAACAATGGGTAATTGCTTGTCACCTTCGTAGATTGAGCCAATAGGCATTCCATTGGTTGCAACCAGTAACGAGTTTCCCATATCAGAGCGCGTTAAGCCAAGGGGCTGAGCCCTTTCAATAGAATATTTTGGGATTATTTTTTTCGATTGATTTTTCCAGTTGTCTGTTACATTTGTAGCAAGTGGATTCGTTAAAAAGATATCTTTTGCTTGGGTTGCCAGATCTTTTAATATTGCTGGGTCCGTTCCAATAAATTCAACTTCAACATCGGCATCAGCAAATGCAGCCCCATATTCATGAATGCGGATAAATGCATCGGGGTATTCTTTTGCAAGGCGACTTTCCAGTTCTGGAATAATTTCTTCGACCCGCTCAATTTCTTTCGTTTCAACAATGAGTTCTCCATAATTTGAACCACCCGTTGCCATTCCGCGCATTAAAAGATATCGTGCAGGAGGTCTGCCAATTGAACTGCTTACCGACTTAACTCCATCCATCTCAAGAATTTCTTTCTGAATAGAGGAAATGTCATTTTCGACAGCACTGATGTCTGAACCTTCAGGTAAATAGTATTCTATATAGAATTGGTCATAATCGATTTTCGACATAAAGTCGATTGTTACAAATCGAAACGAATAAAGTGAGATGAATAATACTAAAATACTACTGGCTGAGAATATAATCTTATGGCGAATAGCCCATTCAACAAAGCTGCGGAAAACCCTGTAAAATTTTGAGTCGTATTCAACTGCGTGCTCACCTTTTGGGCGCTCTTTTCGATAGAAGTATTTAGCGTTGAAAGGAGTTTGGATCATGGCAAACAGCCAACTAAGTCCGAGTGATATAATGAGTACGGTAAATAGTGAACTCAAAAATTCACCTGCCATATCAGGAGACATTCTTAATGGTAAAAATGCAAGAATTGCTACCGCAGTAGCGCCTAATAACGGCAGTCCAGTGTTTTTTGCGGTTCTAACAAAAGCCTTATTTCGTTCCACTCCATTTTTCAGATCGACTAATATTCCGTCGGCAACTACGATTGCATTATCCACTAACATACCCATTCCAAGTATGATGGCAGCAAGTGTAACCCGATGGAGTGGCAACCCGATGGACATCATTACGATTAATGTTCCCAGAATAGTAAAGACCAACCCGCTGGAGATAAGTAGTCCTGAGCGTAATCCCATTGCAAACATTAGGACAACAATTACAATTCCCACAGACACTGCCAGGTTCATCATAAAGTTTCCAACTGCTGCGTCGACTCTGTCGGGTTGGTAGTATATTTGATTGATCTCTATTCCCGCTGGTAATTCGGTATTCAGTTCAGCTAACTTTTCATCCAGTGCTTCTCCCAATTTTACAACATTAATACCACTTTCGTTAGATATTCCCAGCGCTAAGCCGGGCTTGTCGTTGTAGTAAAAAGCTTCACGTTTTGGTTCCATAAGCGATCTCTTAATAGTCGCAATTTCGCCTAAGCGGAAGTTGCCCCCTTCCGGAACTTGGATGAGTAGATTTTCAACTTCTTCAATTGTTGTAATCTTACCGCCAACTCCAACTCGAATTGATTCCTGACCAGTTACAATTGATCCGGGATTGATGATTGCGGTTTCGTTTTGCATAGCCATTGCAATCATCATAGGATTGATGCTCAAGCCGGCCAGTTTCTCAGATGAGAAAATTACATCAATTGCTTCGGTTTGTTTTCCGAAAACTTGAGATCGACGAACGCCGTTTACCAACAGAAGTTCCTTTTCAATATATTCAGTGTATTTCACCAATTCCTGGTGAGTAAATCCATCAGCAGTGACAGCATATAAAATCCCATAAACATCAGCAAAGTCGTCATTAACAATTGGATCGAGAGCACCGGAAGGAAGACTACCTTTTGCATCTCCAACCTTGCGCCGCAGATGATCCCAAAGTTGTGGTAGCTGTGGTGTTTTAACTCTGGGCTTAATGTTAATGGTTATAAGTGAAAGTCCGGGTTTTGAAACTGATTTTATTTCATCAATGTTTTCCAGTTTCTGAATGGCTTTTTCCAGTACATCCGTTACCTCCAACTCCACTTCGTGGGCAGTTGCTCCCGGGTATGGAGTAATTACCATTGCAGATTTGATAGGGATTTCTGCGTCCTCCAGCTTTCCAATGTTCAAATAAGCAAATATACCTCCTAAAAATACCGCGAACAGTATGGTAGAAATCATTGCCTTTTGGTTCAAAATCTTCTCCAGCATTATAGTAACCCTCCAACATTAGTTGCTGTTTGAGGTGCTATTGGTCTGACTTTTTGACCATCTGTGACAGAATGAACTCCTGCCGTAACTATTTGGTCACCCGATTTTAAACCTGAAGTTACCTCTATTCTTCCGCCTGATCTTAACGCTCCAATCTCGATTTGTTGCTTTCCAATTTTCTGTGTTGATGAATTAAAAACCCAGACATAATTGTTTGATACTTCATGGAATACTGCCGATGAAGGAATGGTAAGAATGCTGTTTTGAGCATCACCAATCAATGAAACTTCCGCTGTCATTCCTGGAGCAATTTTCAATTTTTCATTATTCGCGAATGAGAATTTCACTTCATACATTCCATCTTTCATTGTTTTTTCACTAACACTCGTTAGTTGAATGGGAAGTTGTGAAACCTGTGCATTTTTAACATCCAAGAAACTCGTTTTATCTGATTTTACCTTTTGCAACAAATTTTCAGGTACTGAAACAACTACTTCCAGTTGGGAGATGTCGATAATGGAAACGATTGGAGTACCTGCACCAACTGTTTGATGATTTTCTGTGAATTTCTCGTAGATATATCCGGAGAATGGAGCTTTCAGCTCGGTGTCTTTCAGTTGGTTGAGCGCATTGTCGTACCTGGTTTTGGCCATTAAATAACCTGATTCAATTTTTTCAAATGTATTCTCAGGAATTTTGTCTTGTTCAACCAATTGTTTGTATCGATTATATTCGCCTTGCAATTGTTGCCATTGGGCTTTTGTTGACGCAACTTGCAATTCATAATCACGGTTGTCGATGGACGCAATTACTTGTCCGGCAACAACGTAGTCTCCGGGCTGTACATTTAGTTCCGCAATGGGGCCACCCACACGGAACGAAAGAGAGGTAAGACTTCTTTCCTTGATCTTCCCATTAAAGACAAGTTTGTTTTGGCTTGCACTTGTGTTAATGGTTTCAACTTTTACAAATTTAATTGTCTCGGCTTTGGGCTCGTTTCCTTTGTTTGAGCAACTAATAAGTGTAAATAGTGTTGCTGCAAAGATTAAACAAATTGTACTGCTTGCTTTCATTTCTAGTTCTTGATAAATTTCTGTTGGCCAAATGTAAAGACACTAAATGCATCGTTTCTGGAGAAATATCGCGAACTGCTAAAATTGATGTTTGAAATGATTTTAAGTATTTGGGAATGGAAATAAAGAAAACCAGAAAAGCTCTCTTTTTTGGGAGATCGCCACTTATTCTTTTAAGTAAGGCAGAAAAACGTTGAACTGAGTGCCTTTCCCCAAGTCGCTTTTTACGGTGATGTTTCCATTATTTGCTTCAACAACGGCCTTCACATAACTAAGTCCGAGACCAAACCCCTTTACGTTGTGAATATTTCCGCTGCTCTGGCGGTAGAATCGTTCAAAAACTTTGGATTGTACGGATTTGCTCATCCCAATACCTTTATCAGAAACTGAAATAATAATCCCCTTGGGCGTATTGATGGTATCAATCTTTATTTCGGGTTTGTTGATTGAATATTTATTGGCATTGTCAATCAGGTTGTAAATGACATTCGCAAAATGGGTTTTATCAGTAGTAATGTTCGGATTGATAGCTTTGTAGTTTGTCTTAATGGAGCCACCTTTCTTTTCTACTTGCAGTTGAATACTCTGAATAACATCATCAGTTAGTTGATGTATGTTCAACGATTCCCATTTAAATTCAAAATCTTTTTTGTCCAGCCGGGCAATGGTTAATATGTCCTCGACCTGCCTGTTCATGCGGGTGTTTTCTTTTTTGATCATACCAACGAAATAATTCACCTGTTCCGGATTACTGATTACCTTTTCATTGTTAATGGAATCAGCAGCGACGGAAATAGTAGCAATGGGAGTCTTGAATTCGTGAGTCATGTTGTTGATAAAATCGGATTTCATTTCGGAAATCTTTTTTTGCCTTAAAAGGAAGAAAATACTTACGCCAAAAGTGATCAGAATAACCAGGGAAAAAAACAAAGAAGCAATCAGTAACCATGAAACTGATTGATATATAAACTGGGTTTGGCTGGGTATAAAAAGCGCCAATTTTTTGTTTTGGTCAAATACAGCGTTTGGAAAAAGTCGAACCTGATAGGGGCTTTCTGCTAATGAAATGCTGTCTTTTTCGTTGGAAAGCTCACTGATTGTATCATTGTCCAACAAAGCTATTTCAAAATCAGTTGGCATATTTTTGTCAGCAAGTTCATTACTTACCAATTCACGGACATCCGCAAGTTTTAAGTCTTCCTGCCCAAAAAAGGAAATTTCTGAAACAACTTTGGTTGTCAAATCCTTAAGTCTTTCAGTTTTAATTTCAATCCGTTTTTTCAGATGGGGCGAAAATTCAATTAAAGTATCAATTGCACTCTCCAACGAATCCAATGCCATTTTGCGAGAGTTGAAAAAAGTATGAGTATTGGTTAATATGGTGTCTTCGTGAGATACTATTATCTCTTGCTGGTGCAAAGAATCGTTTCCATCTGCAAATGCAAATACTTGCATATTCGTGTCTACACCAACTTCAAATTTGTAATCTATTTGGCCTGCTTTTGTAGATTTCCGTACAATCCTTATCGGCTTGGGGGGTGTGGGTGGAGCATTGAGATTTGCATCGTCCCAATGAAAATCTTCCAGAGTTGGTAAGCCGGCAAGAACTTCTACATCTTGACGCCTCTCAAGTTTATTGGCTGTTTTCTGTAACGCTTCATTTATACTACGATCGAAAAGCTCATTTTTCACTCGTATGGCATTATTTATCCATACTAACTGAACTCCAATCACTCCGAGGATCGAGAGGCCCATTAATATCAGTAAATATGTGAAGGTGCGCTTATTCATGCATCGCGTTATTTTGCTAATCAAAGATAAATATTTAATAAAGAGATCGTTGAGTTTTAACTTTTCCTTAACAGATTTTAACCAGGCTTTAACTGAGTTTTGGGGGCAACTGCTCATACCTTTGTTTCAGATAAAATTCTAAATAAAATAGAACAGTTATGAAAGCACTTCTTAAAACAGGTATTCTTGGGTTATTGACCGTTGTATTATTATCCTCATTTTCATTGCGGGAAAGCCCGGAAGATCCTCCTCGTGGGATAAAAAAACACCTAAAAATGGTGAAGGTTGAAAATGGTGAAAAAACGGTTATAGATACCGTAATCACTGGTGACGCCGATGTCATGACCTGGTTCTCTGATCAAGACTTCGATTTTAAAATTGATTCAACAATCAAAACAAAACTTAAAAAGTTTGATATTCAGATTGAAGATACAGACGGAAAGCAAGATGTTTTTGTTTTCTCATCTGATGATGACGATCCATTCTCGTGGACCGAAGATATTGATGTTACAACAGAGACTACTTTGGACGGGGATTCCATCGTAAAAGTGATTGTGATGAAAAAAAGCGATGGAGATCTGGAAGAGAAAGTAATTCGTATGAAACATCCTCATCCATTTGTAAAGGTTCCGCATCCGCCAATACCTCCAAGAATTGAATTTTTTAAGCAACACGTGGATGGAAATGTGATTAATTTGAACGACCCCGGGATTATCTCATTTAAGAAAAAAGACTTGAGTGGTGGCCGTGAAAAGATTGAAATTATCAGACAAAAACCAGCTAAGTTGGAAGATGTAGAGATTATTGAAGAGATGGCAGATTAAACAGCAGGCAGTATATTAGAAGCAATTAAACAGTGAAAGCGACTCCGGAAGGGGTCGCTTTTTATTTGATATTTAGAGATGTGCTGATTTTTTTCATGAATTAAATTTATGATTACTTGTTTTTTGAAATAAATTCATTTTTATTTGTGTCATACAAAACTAGGACACTAAACTTCTATGTCATGATTACAATTAAACAATTGGGTTTTCACTACAAAAAACAACACGCGTTGTTTTCGGATTTAGTTTTTCAGCAGGAAAATGGAAGCATCACCGGACTTTTAGGTAAAAATGGTGCCGGAAAATCAACACTGCTAAAGCTAATGGCTGGTTTATTAAAACCACAACAAGGAGAATTAAGTATCAATGGATTCAAGCCCTTCGATAGGTTGCCAGGTTTTTTAGCTGACGTATTTATGGTTCCTGAAGAGTTTACTTTCCCTTCAATATCCATTAATTGTTATGTAAAAGCTACAGCACCTCTTTATCCAAATTTTGACTACGAAAAAATGGATAAACTACTCAATGAGTTTGAGCTGGATGGGAAGAAGAATATTAATCGAATGTCTCACGGACAGCGGAAGAAGTTTCTAATTGCTTTTGCTCTGGCAACTAATTGTCGGTTGCTAATTTTGGATGAGCCTACTAATGGATTGGACATTCCTTCAAAAAGTTTGTTTCGAAAGATTCTGGTCAGTTCAGTTACTGAAGAGCAATTGGTGTTGATTTCAACACATCAGGTAAAAGATATTGAAACAATCATTGATAAAATTGTGATGCTTGATGAAGGCCAAATCGTGTTAAACGAAGATCTTCCAGTGATTACCCAGAAATGGCAATTCCAGATCACTTCGAATCTTGCAGGAGTTGATTCTGCAATTTATCATGAAAAATGCCCGGGCGGATTTCGCGTGCTGTCCAAAACAAATGGACAAGATGAATCCGACATCGATATTGAGCTCCTCTTTAATGCAATTGTAAATAAAGCCACTTTAAATTAAAGCCATGAATCAAAATAAATATTTCAATCCAGGTCGGTTTGCCCGACTGTTTAAACATGATTTACTAATCAATCAAAAAATCTATTTTTTTGCCATTGCCGGAATTGGAATTGCTATCTATTTACTTTCATATTTTATTATGCTTCAAAACAGAGGAGGCTTTTTAACAACAGATTCATACGTTCCATTAATGTTGTTTTATATGATGGGGCTTGGAGCATTGATTGGGAACTCTTTTCCGGCTTTAAAAAATCAGATTAAAACAAGCAGTTACCTGTTGTATCCGGGATCAACCTTCGAAAAATTTATGGTTCAGTTTGTTATTCGTATTGTGTTATTAATACCGATTGCATTTGGGCTTTTTTGGATCGGAACACATTTGGCCAAAGCTACCATGTTTCTGGTTCACCAGCCTGGGACTGATCCAAATAATATTATAGACTTTAATTATAGTTATTTACTTGAGGATGTTCCTACACTTCTGGATAAAACTTTTGTAGTATTCTCTATTTTTTCATTTGCGACAGTCCTTTTTGCCGGAGCAGTTTGGTTTAAACGTTTTTCCTTAGTTAAAACGCTAATTATTACAGGATTGATGTTTGGTGTTTATTTGCTGACATTTGTATTTTTTTCGCATATCTTTTTCTCGGACAAAGTTGTCGGATTTGATATTTATATTAATCAATACAAAGTAGCAAAAGACTTGCATAATATTCAGGTACTTCTTTATTCAGTTGGTGTTCTCTCCTGGTTATTTCTTTTGCCATTGGCTTATTTCAAATTAAAAGAGAAAGAGGTTTAAAATGGAATTTCAATCATCAAAAGGAATATTCCTACAGATTGCCGACAATCTTTGTCATCAAATTCTTGATGGACACTTAAAACCAGGAGATCGGGTTCCATCAGTGCGTGATTTGGCTGCTGAGTTTGAAGTGAACCGAAATACTGTTATGCGAACGTATTCCATTTTACAAGAATCAGGCATTTTTGAAAACAAGCGAGGTATTGGATTTTTTGTATCCGGTGATGCCATCAAACTGGTTCGAGATACCGAAAAGGCTAACTTTTTCAATCATGATTTACCTGATTTTATTCGCAAAGTCAAACTATTAAAACTAACAAGCAGCGATTTAAGTGAACTCGTATCCGAATTAAAAAATAACGACAACCATGAAAACAAGTAACTATATAATTATTGCCTTTCTTACCTTCTTATTTGAAGGAATTTTTATTTTTTACCTTACCTCTTGGCAACATCCAATTGATCGATATGAAAGAACTAGTTCTTTTAATTCATACAATGAAAAATTAGACAACTTTTCAGTAATTGTTGCCCAACCAAATTCTAGCATTGCAATTTCAAAATTAGAATATCCTCAATTTACGATCGTTTACCCTAAATCGGATAGTTGCACGTTTTCTTCCTATGAGGTTAGAAACGACACTTTATTTGTTAGTACAGATGAACTTACGCCTAAACATACATTAAATATTTATTCCTCTACATTAAAATCAATTGTAGCAAAGAACAAAAGCATTGTTAATATTCATCAATATCCATTTGATAGTCTGCATATTGAATCTTCATCTTCAAGAATATTTTTAGATAACATAAATATAAAGAATGCGAAATCTTTGCTATATATAAATGCCAGAAGTAATTCCCGAATACAGTTAAACAATATGGACGCCGGTGAGATTAACATGAAGTTGTCACATTCGGAACTGAGTATTCAGAATTCAGAAATTGGGACACTTTCAGGCAATGTAATGAAAGAATCTAAACTCTATAGCTACAAATCAGTGGGCAAATTCAATCTGGAAGTTGATCCGACAAGTAAATATAATCTGAATAAACAATAAGAAATAAAAGGAACATCTGGGTTAAACGAAAGCGTTAATTAGTGTAATAATTTTTGGGACTCCATTATTTCTTGTCACCAATTCAAATCTTTTCACCGCTCTTCGAATAAAAGAACGGCGAAAATGACTTGTTAGTCGAAAAAAATAAAGCATTCGTTATAATTTCTCGTTAATTTATTAACCTTAATTATTAAACCTATTTGGATTAATTCAGTCTACTAACAGAACGAAATTAACAACTGTGAAAATTACGATTGATCAACTAAGCAAAATATATCCCAATGGTAACAGGGCTTTAAGTGATGTCCAGCTTGAAATAGAAAATGGCATGTTTGGGCTACTTGGACCCAACGGTGCAGGAAAATCAAGCCTGATGCGAATTTTGGTCACCCTAATGAAGCCAAGTAAAGGAAAGGTTACTGTAAACGGTTTTGATTTGGTAAAAAACCGGAAAGATATTCGAAAAATGTTGGGTTATCTGCCTCAGGATTTTCGCTTCTTCTCAAAATTAAAAACCTATGAGTTTTTAGATTATGCTGCTCGTTTGGCTGGTATGAAAGATACAAAGGAACGGGCAAGTGCAGTTGACAAAATGCTGGAAGAAGTGGGTTTGTTTGAGGCACGCGACCGACAAGCAAACCGTTTGTCTGGTGGTATGAAAAGACGTTTGGGAATTGCTCAGGCGTTGATAAACAGTCCACAAATTATAATAGTTGATGAGCCAACGACCGGTTTAGACCCTGAGGAACGTATCCGGTTTCGAAACTTGCTTTCAACGATATCTACTAACGATGTAATCATTATTCTTTCCACCCACATTGTAGGAGATATTTCAAGTACCTGTACAAACATGGCACTGCTGAACCGTGGAGAAGTTGCTTACAGTGGTTCACCAGATGAACTGGTTGAGAAGGCGAATGGAAAAGTTTGGCTGATCAAAGCCACGGAATCGGAATACATGGAAATTAATGAAAAGTATCCGGTAATCTCGAATGTTCCAACAAGCGAAGGCTGGGAAATACAGGTTGTTGCCGATGAGATCAATGGTTACTATGGAGAGAATATTGATCCGAATTTAGAACATGCCTATGTTTATTTTATGGAAAGTCGACTAAACCAATGGACGGCCATTTAAGCTAAAAATCTGAGAAACGATGATATCAATTCACAACATACGATCCATTGCGCGCTATGAAACCAAAACACTATTGCGCAGTTGGTTCTTTCGCATTTTTGCCATCCTGGCAATGGTATTCCTGACCTTCTTTAATTTTGGAGTGCTGATAGAATCAAATGGTGGTGCCGGAGAATGGGATATTAAAGGACTTCCTTCATTGATTCCTTACACTAATTTATTATTCCTAAACGTAGTGCAGGCAGTGATTGCCATCTTTTTGGCATCCGACTTTTTAAAACGTGATAAGAAATTAGATACTACTGAGGTAATCTATATGCGGCCAATGACCAATGGTGAATATGTGATTGGTAAAACATTGGGAAACTTGGTTGTATTCATTGTTCTCAACATTATCATTCTTCTAATAGCTGTAATCTTCAACCTTATTACAAAAAATACCGACGTAAATTGGATTAGTTATCTCTATTATTTTTTAGCGATCAGTGTTCCCACCTTGGTATTCATCATGGGGCTATCGTTTTTGATTATGTCTTTGATTCGGAATCAGGCGGTTACGTTTGTGGTTTTGTTGGGTTATGTGGCCATTTCACTTTTCTATTTAAAGGATAAATTTTATTTCCTATTTGACTACATGGCTTTCAATATTCCGCTGACGTTTTCAGATTTCGTGGGTTTTGGAAATATTGAAACGATCCTCATTCATCGGGGGATGTATTTCTTACTCGGCTTAGGATTTATTTTTTATACCATTTTACTTTTAAGACGTCTGCCACATTCCGAAAGCATGCGAATTTTTTCATATATTTTTGGGACCGCAGCAGTTGTAGGAGGTTTGTATTTAGGGAGTTTACATGTTGGTTCATTTTTGAAAGATCAGGAGTTGAGGCAGGAAATGATTAGCCTGAATGACCAATATCTTGACGTAAAACAATTAATGGTTCGAGCATATGATATAAGTCTGGATCATGAAGGGGAAAGCATCTCTGCAGAGGCAAAATTACGAGTCCGAAATGATGATGAAACTACCAACAAAAAGATATTTTTTAGCTTGAATCCGGGATTGGAACTGGAACAGGTTACCGTTGATGGGAAAGATCAACCTTTTGAACGGAAGTTGGGATTGGTTGAGTTAACTGGTCTAAGTATAGAACCGCAAAAGCAAGCAGAAATTGTTTTTAAATATTATGGAAATATTAATGAAGCTGCTTGCTACTTAGATATTGATGATGAAACACGACAGAAAGCTCATCGAAATTTTCTGTATCAAATTGATAAACGATCTGCGTTTATTACACCTGATTACGTATTGCTAACTCGCGAGAATAATTGGTATCCGATACCGGGAGTTGGTTATGGAGTGAAAAACAAGCAATGGAGCTCACGACAATTTAGCCGATTTAGACTGGATGTATCTACCCGTGAAGGATTGACTCCTGTTTCGCAGGGGGAAATGGAGAAAGTTGATAATCGATATGTATTTAATTCTTCACATGCACAATCTCAAATCTCCTTGTCAATTGGAGAATATGAATCGATGCAAAAAGAAATTGACGGACTTCAATTCAACTTATATTATCGCAAGGGGCATGATTATTTTTCCAGCTTTTTTGAAGATATAAAAGATACAATCCCGGCAGTTATCACCGAGGCTTTGCAGGATTTTGAGCGTGATGTTGATTTATTTTATCCATTTGATAGGTTTTCATTAGTGGAGGTTCCTATTCAATTCTATTCATACGACCGATTATTAACTGGTGCACGAGAGCAAGTTCAACCAGAGATGATATTGTATGCAGAGAAAGGTTTGATGGTTCGTGAAGCTGACTTTTATGGACGGATGGAACAAAGACGAAGATGGGGCCGTGGTGATGAACAAAACCTGACTCCGGAAGAACGAAAAGTGCAGATATTGCAAAACTTCCTTTCCACATTTACCCAGGAAGAGGGGCGTCCTGACTTTAACCGTTCGCAGGGTCAGCTTCAGGTGGAAGAGACCCAGAATCCGTTTTATGCATTTCCTCTTTTCTACAATTACGCGTACTATATTCGCTCAGACCGTTGGCCGGTAACCGATCGTGTTTTCGAAGCCTATAAAAAGCAGGCTGGTGATAATCCACGGATGGGCTGGCTGCGCGATGTGCAAGGTATGTCGGAAGATGAACAGGGGAACCTGGCTTTGCTCTCACAAAGTTTTGAAGAAATTTTGGATGATCCCGATCAAAAACTCATCGTAGATAATGTGATTGAGCAAAAAGGAAAAGCATTGTTCTCAATCATTAAACGTAAAGCAGAAGACGATGCTTTTGAAGATTTCCTTTATGATTTTTTAAGTGATGTGAAATTTAGATCATCCAGCATTGAAGATTTCAATGATGCTTTATTGGATGATTTCGGTATTGACCTGATTCCGTATATGGAAAATTGGTTCAGCACAACCCAACTACCGGCTTTTCTTATTGGAAATGTCAACGCAGTAAATGTGCTTGATGGCGATGAATTAAAAACCATGGTCAAATTTAAAGTGAGTAATACCGAAAATGTAGAAGGTATCATTCAGGTTGATTTCAGATTGGGAGGAGGTCCCGGGGGAAGAGGGTTTGGCGGTGGAGGCACTCCTGAAACGGTTACCAAGCTTGTTCATCTGGATGGAAATCAAACCAAAGAAGTTAGTTATTTGGTGGGAGGCTCTCCTCGTGGAGCAACAATAAATACGCTTACATCCAGAAATATTCCTTCAGAAATTAGATTGCCATTGGATGATGTTAAGGAAGATACCAAAGCCACTCCATATGAAGGGGAACGTGTAGTTGATATTCCTGTTCGAATTGCAGAAGACAATGAGATTATACTGGATAACGAAGATCCTTCTTTTGTGGTAAGTGAAGATGATGAAGGTAGTTTATTAAGAAAGCTGTTGATTAAGGAAGAACCCAGCAAGCAAAAGTATTCCGGCTTTTCTGGTTGGCGGCCACCTCGTAATTGGACTTTGACTACCAATTCAAATTTTTACGGAGCATTCATTCGTTCCGCTTATTATCTGAGATCAGGAGAGGGAGAGAAAAAGGCAACATGGAACATTCCTATTAAAGATCCGGGATACTACGATGTGTATACTTATATAACGAATGATGATCGTCGTGGGCGTCGTGGCCGGGATGATGGAGGTGGTGAATATCATTACATTATACATCATGATGATGGCGAAGAAGAAGTGCCGGTTGATTTGAAAACTGCCGAAGATGGATGGAATCACCTGGGAGCTTATTATTTCTCACCAGATACAGCCGTTATTGAGATAACCAATAAGTCTGAAGCTCGAATGGTTGTGGCAGATGCTGTGAAACTGATAAAACAATAAAAAACAGATAAAGAGTCTATGAAAACTATTATTCTAAAAATTCAATTTCTAATCATTTTGATGGTTTTGCCGGCTGCATTTTTGTTAGCGCAGCAGCTTCTCGGATTAGATAAAGCTTTGGAAATCGCGATGCAAAATAGTCCCGATATAAGAAGGTCTCTTCTGAACTTGGAACGTTCGCAGGAATCATTGAATGCGCAAAATGCAGCTTTAAAATCACAATTTTCTTTAAGTCTCAATCCGGTTGAATACAGTCGCAATCGTACTTTTGACGATTTCTCATCAACTTGGTATACCAGTGAAAACTTTGGAACTTCAGGTACGTTCACCGTGTCCCAGCCAGTTTTGTTAACAGATGGAACCGTATCTCTGGTTAATCGTTTTGGTTGGCAAAGGAATACAAATGATTTTAATAATATGGAGGACAAAGCTTTCACAAATAACTTGTACCTGAGCTTGAGTCAGCCATTGTTCACATATAATCGTTTGAAATTGCAATTGAATGAATTGGAGCTTGATTTGGAAAATTCAAATCTGAATTATGCCATGCAAAAGCTGAATTTGGAGCGCATGGTAACCCAATTTTTCTACAATGTATATATGGCACAAATGAGTCTGAGTATTTCAAAAGACGAATTGGCCAATACCGAGCGAAGCTATGAAATCACCAAAAATAAGGTAGATGCAGGATTGGCTGCCAAGGAAGAGTTGTATCAAGCTGAACTCAACTATGCTACGGCAAAGTCGAACGTTCAAAATCAGCGCGTGAATTTGGACAACTACAAAGACCAGTTTAAGCAATACATAGGCATGGATATTTTTGAAGAAATTTCAGTTATGGCCAATGTGGATGCCAATCCGGTTCAAGTTGATTTGGACAAAGCGATTGACTATGGTTTGAATTCACGAATGGAACTTCGCCAGCGTGAAATTGAAATTGAAACGTCGATGTTTGACTTGGTTCAGACAAAATCACTCAATGAATTTAGAGGAGATATGAACCTCTCCATTGGAATCATTGGAGACGATGAAAAACTGAATAATATATATAATAACCCAACGAATAATCCACGGGTATCTCTTTCATTCAATGTTCCGCTATTTGATTGGGGAGAAAAGAAATCACGTATCAAAGCACAGGAAGCAGTAATTAAAACCCGCGAACTTGGTCTGGAAGAAGAAAAAACTCAAATAGTGATTGACATTCGACAGGTATATAGAAGCCTGCAAAATTTATTGACTCAAATTGATATTGCCAAGCAAAACGAAAAAAACGCTCAACTTACTTATGAGATTAATCTGGAGCGGTATGCGAATGGCGACCTTACCAGTATGGATTTGAATTTGTTTCAAACACAGCTTTCTGAAAAGAAGATGTCTTATGCACAGGCATTGATCGACTATAAAATTGAGTTGCTCAATTTGAAAGTTCAAACACTGTTTGATTTTGAACAAGGAATAGGAATCGTTCCTGAAGAATTACTAAAAGAGACCAAAAACTAAAATATAATTAGCTAAAACATAATCCCATGAAGATAAGTCATTTCCACATTACAATTTTATTTGCGCTTATTGGTTTTACCGCCTGTAATAACCAAAGTGCCGATTCTGCAGCTGAGGTTGCGATTCCTGTTTCGGTTGAAGACCTGAAACCCTCATCCATTGAGCAAACAATTACGACAACCGGAACTGTTGTTGCTACAAAAGAAGTGACATTAACAACAGAAATGTCCGGGCGTTATAGGCTAGCCAAGAATCCAAAGACAGGGAAGCCTTTCATATTAGGTGATAAAGTCGAAAAAGGACAGGTTATTGTTGAATTAGAAGATGAAGAATATCTCAATAATTTGGGAATGGAAGCCAAGGAATTGAACCTGAAAATTTCAGATCAAACCTATGAAAAGCAAAAATCCTTATTTGATAAGGGAGGAGTGACTCAGAGTGAGTTAAGTAATGCTGAAGTTGCGGCAGTGAATGCTCGTGACAATTATAATTTAGCCAAAATACAATTGGATAAAATGAAAGTTCGTGCCCCATTTAAAGGGGTAATTACTAAACTTCCTTATTACACAGAAGGAACAAAATTAGCTTCAGGAACTGAAGTGGTCAGTTTAATGAGCTACGAAAAATTATTGCTTGAAGTTAATCTTCCTGAGAAATACATTAACAAAATTGCAAAAGGACAAGATGTTCGCGTGATGAACTATACCTTGCCTGAAGATACATTGCATGGTGAGGTTAGCGAATTGTCTCCAGCGATTAGTACGGAAACAAGAACCTTTACAGGGAAATTATCGATTGACAATGACGATTTAAAATTGCGTCCTGGAATGTTTGTTCAAGGCGAAATAATATTGGCGCGTAAAGACAGTGTTATAGTTATTCCTAAGGATGTGGTTATCTCAAATCAGCGTGGAAAAACAGTATTTATAGTTGCACAGGGAACGGCTGAGCAAAAGCAGGTGACCTTTGGTTATGAGAATCAAGATAAAGTTGAAATTACTTCTGGGTTGAAAGTCAATGAACGTCTGGTTGTCAAAGGCTTTGAAACATTGCGAAATCGTTCGAAAGTTAAAATCATCAAATAGAAAGGACTTACCGTGAAGAAATTAAGCGAATTTTCGGTCAATTACCCGGTGACAGTTCTGATGATGGTTCTCGGCGTTGTTTTGCTGGGTTACATTTCCTACGATAAGTTGGGTATCGACCTCTTTCCTGATTTGAATAATCCCCGATTGTTTATTGAGATGGAGTCGGGTGAACGTCCTCCGGAGGAAATGGAAAAGCAATTTGTTGAGAAGCTTGAAGCTTTGGCTATTCGTCAGTCTGATGTTTTGCAGGTGGCTTCGGTTTCCAAAGTAGGGAGTGCACAAATTACCATTGAATATGCCTGGAATAAGGATATGGATGATGCGTTTCTGGATTTGCAGAAAGCAGTGACTTCATTTGCTCAAAACCAGGAAATTGATGCCATTAATATTACGCAGCATGATCCAAATACTACACCGGTAATCGTGCTCGGATTGAGCCATTCGACCATTGATGACATGAACGACTTGCGAAAAGTTGCGGATAATTATATTCGTAACGAGTTGGTGCGTTTGGAAGGTGTTGCAGAGGTTGATGTGTCGGGCTCGGAAGATGTTGAAGTACTTGTTGAAACCAATCAATATCTGCTTGATGCATTTGGATTGAGTTTAGACGAAATAAGCAATCGCATTCAAAGTTTCAATCAAAATGTTTCTGGAGGTTCTATAGAGGAAATGGGCTTGCGATATGTCGTCAAGGGAGTCAGTTTGTTAAAGGACGTTTCGGATTTTGAGAATGTAATTGTTGGATACAAACGAATTACTGCTGACGATAATACTGCTGCATTTGCGCCTGTATTTTTAAGGGAGGTGGCCAAAGTCAGCATTCAAAATAAAGAACCGGAAAATATTGTTCGATTAAATGGCAAGCGTTGTTTGGGGCTTTCTGTTTACAAAGAGACAAAGTTTAACACGGTTAAAGCTGTTGAAGAGATAAGTAATGCTATCGTAGATATTGAAAAAGCACTTCCTGGTTATCAACTACAAGTAGTTACAAATCAGGGAAGTTTTATTCGGGATGCGATCGACGAGGTTGAAGAGTCTGCTTTGTTGGGGATTGTGCTGGCGGTGTTTATACTATTTGTCTTCTTGCGTCGATTTGGAAGTACCATGATCATTAGTATTGCTATTCCGGTATCCATTATAGCCACTTTTAATTTAATGTATTTCAATGGGCTTAGCCTCAATATAATGACTTTAGGAGGGCTGGCACTTGGTGCCGGTATGTTGGTTGATAATGCCATTGTGGTCATGGAAAATATTTTCCGAAATCACGAAAATGGTATGTCTGTTCGGGATGCTGCCATTGAGGGGACTTCGCAAGTTGGAGGAGCGATTACCGCTTCGACGATCACGACAATTATTGTTTTCCTTCCAATTGTGTATTTACATGGAGCTTCCGGCGAATTATTTAAAGATCAGGCCTGGACGGTGGCATTCTCATTGGTATCATCGTTGGTTGTTGCGATCTTGGTAATTCCAATGCTGTTCAATCTTTTTTATCGGAAAAAGAAAAAACAAGTAAAAGCCCGTTCTGTTCAGGTGAAGGGTTATGGCTTATTTCTGGAGAAGGTTTTGAAAGTTAAATGGATTGTTATTATAGTCACAGCTTTGTTAGTGGGCGGAGCCTCTGCTTTGGTTCCTTTTATCGGGACAGAGTTTATGCCAAAAACTGAGACTCATGAATTTAGTTTGGATATACGTATGCAGGAAGGTACACGTCTCGAACGAACAACTGCTGCAGTAGAAAATATGGAAGCAATTATTTCTGAAATACTGGGAGATGATCTGCAAACTATATATAGTCACGTCGGTCCAACAAGCGCTATCAGCAGTTCTGCTTCCGATATTTTTGAAGGAGAAAATACAGCGAACATTAAAATTTCTCTTAAAGCAGATAGCCATTTAGCTTCGACAGCGGCAATCCGAAAAATTAGTCAGGCAATTGGTGAATTACCGGGAATGGAAATTAATTATTTGCAGGATGAAACAGCACTTAAAAGCATCATGGGCACGGATGAAGCTCCATTGGTAATTGAGGTGCAAGGCGAAGATCTCGATGTTATCGAAGAACTGACAGCTGAGGTGAAAGGTCTGGTTGAAGGATTGCCGGGGATGTACAATTTTGAATCCTCAACGGAGGAGGGATCGCCGGAAGTGGAGATTGTGGTTGATCGGATGCGTGCCGGAATGTATAACCTGAGCGTAAATAATATTGTTTCACAAATTCAGGATCAGTTGGAAGGGCGTGTTGCCGGACAAGTGGAGCGCCAGGGAGAAATGCAGGACATTACTCTTAAACTTCCGGATCAAGGTTTGTCAAAATTGGATGAATTAACGATTGAGAGCAATGATCAGCGATTTTTGGTCAATGAATTGGCTTCCATTAGCATTGGACAATCGCCCAAAGAGGTCTATCGACGAAATCAAAACCGCATTGGGAAAATTACAGCACAGTTGGATAAGGACATGCCACTCGATCAGGCTGTAAAAGAAATTAAGAACGCCATTAAGCCTATGAATATTCCACCGGACTATAAGGTGAATATAAGTGGTGAAGAAGAAAAAAGGCAGGAATCCATGTCTAGTTTGACTTTTGCATTAATCCTTTCAATTGTATTGGTCTACATGGTTTTGGCGTCACAGTTCGAATCATTATTGCATCCATTTACCATTCTGTTGACTATTCCACTGGCAGTTGTTGGGTCAATATTGGTATTCTTTATCCTTGGAAAAACGCTTAATATCATGGCCTTTATTGGGGTAATCATGTTGGTAGGTATTGCCGTAAACGATTCCATCATATTTATAGATCGAATATTGCAACTTCGTAATGAAGGAATGCAGCGAATGGAGGCAATTATTCAGGCAGGGCAACAGCGAATCAGGCCAATTCTTATGACCAGTTTGACAACTATTCTGGCGTTATTCCCATTGACCCTGGGAATTGGTGAAAGTGCTTCGTTGCGTTCACCAATGGCGCTGGCAGTAATTGGTGGTTTGATAACTTCCACACTGCTTACGTTGGTGGTTATCCCTTGTATGTATGAGGTGCTTGAAGGCATGAAAGATTGGTTTAAGAAAGAGCCAAAAACAGTCAGTTAATTGAGGAGGACAGCATGAAGTTTATTATAGATAGAAAGACACTGATCAGCATGTTGTTTATCGGCTTGACCCTTTTGGGTTATGTATCCTATAAACAGCTGGGAATGGAATTGCTTCCAAATGCGGAGCTGCCGTTTCTGTTTGTTCAGGCTGTCTCAACCCAGGAAGCTGACCCTGAATACCTCGAAAATGAGGTTATTGTGCCACTGGAAGGAGCAATTGGTACCCTGGAAGGAATTGAGTCGTTGGAGTCCAACATCAATTCAAGAATGGGAACTGTTATTGTGTACTATCAAAAAGATGTTGATTTTAGTTTTGCCTATCTCAAACTGCAGGAGAAAGTAAACGAGATTCAAAGCGACTTGCCGGAAGGAGTTCGGGTGAATGTGAACCGGGTGGATTTGTCGCAGATGAATACGCAGTTCATGGAGTTGCAGGCTCGTGGAAGTGGTGGTGTTGACCGGGTACGGAATATTGTGGATCAGGAAATAGCTCCAGATCTGGAGAATATTGACGGCATAGCCGGAGTGAACGTCTTTGGTGGAAAGGAAAAATCCATCGAGGTAATTCTGGATATGGGCGCCTGTGAGGCTTATGATATTACACCGGGGCAAGTACGATCTTTGTTGTCACAAAATGCCCAATCGCGAACCTATGTAGGAAATCTGAAGGAAAAGGAAAAGCTATATTTTGTCCATGTTACTGCAGAATATGATCAGGTTGGAGATATTGAAAACCTAGTTGTTGCTGATGGCCCAATCCTTTTAAAAGATATTGCTGAAATTCGTTTTGGGGTGAAAGAAGAAACCAGCTACAGCCGCGTTAATGGGCTGGATGCGGTAACAATTCGACTGATCAACGATTCGCAAACCAACCTGATTGAGCTTTCACATAAAACTCAGGAATTAATTGCCCAACTAAATGCAGATTTGGCTACCGAAGATGTTGAATTGGTGATTCAAAGCAACTCGGCTGATACCATGGAAGACAATATTGATCAAATTATCAATTTGGCATTGATAGGTGGATTAATGGCTGTTTTTGTTCTGTGGATGTTCTTGAAAAATGTGCGCATTGTAGCATTCATTGCTCTTGCAATTCCAGTTTCGGTTTTTACAGCTTTTAACTTATTTTACGCCTATGATATCACATTAAACAGTCTTACGCTGGTTGGAATGGCTCTGGCGATTGGGATGCTTCTCGACAACAGTGTTGTTGTTTTGGAGAATATTTATCGGCTGGCTGGTAAGGGTGAAAATGCAGATACGGCTGTTACGCAGGGTACGACTGAAGTTTGGCGATCTATTGTTGCGGCTACGCTGACAACGGTAACAGTATTTCTTCCATTTGTTTTCTCATCTAATTTTATGATTGAGATGCTTGGGAAAAATGTGGGCATTTCAATTATCTCCACCTTGTTGGTTTCTTTGGTTGTGGCCTTGCTTTTTGTTCCGATGGCTATCCACTTCATCTTAAAAAGGAAAAAGGGGAAAGACATTTCGTTTGAAAAACTGACCACGAATAATCGAATGGTGCAGGTGTATATGCTGCTTCTTAAGTCGTGTATGCGATATCCTGCTGCAACGGTTTTGGGGGCGGTGGCTGTCTTCTTTTTGACCATATTTATAAGTCTTGCCGTTAGTGTTAGCTCATTGCAAGAGGTTGAACAAGACGAAATTCAATTATTCGTAACAATGCCTTCCGGCTCAAGTCTTGAGACCACGGATGAAACCGTCAAAAAGGTTGAAGAAAAACTGGTTGATGTAAAGGAAAAATTAGACGTGATCAGTTCAATTGAAGAAGAAGAAGCCAATATACGAGTGAAGTTGGTGGAAGATTATGAAAAAGTTGATGGGCGTAGTTTTGCAGAAATTAAATCATCGATCAATGAGTTAACCAGGAATATAGGTTCCGCTGAAATTTCATTTGAGCAGACCCAATCAAGCAGAGGCGGTGGTTTCGGAAGTGGTGGACGCAACATGATGGGTAGCTTTCAACGAATGTTGGGAATTGGTTCCGAAGAAGAACGGATTGTGTTGAAAGGGCAGGACTTCGAGATCATGCAAACAGTTGCAGAAGATATTCAGTACTTTCTGGAAGATATGGACTTTATCAATCGGGTGCGATTAAATGTATCTGACAACCGTCCGGAAGTTCATATGATTTTTGATCCCTTATTAATGACCGAATATAACATCACAATGAACCAGGTTGCAGGTGAACTGAATTCATTCTCCGGGGAAATTGCAACGGGAGTGATGTTTAACCAAGGGGTTGATGAGTACGAGATCATTATTAAGCAGGGAGAAGAAGATCCAACGGAGGAAGAGGATTCCCGAACCATGGATGATTTGAAAATATTGCAGGTAAGTGATGCTGCCGGAGGGTTGCATGATTTGCAGGATTTTAGTCAGTTGGTGTATGCTCGTGGTTTAGCAGGGATCAACCGGATTAATCAGGAAAAGCAAATTGAGATTACCTATAGTCTGATTAACGAAGCGCAACAGTCAAAAGATTTGTTGGAATCCTATCGATATGAAATAGATGGACTGATTGCTGCGTACAATTTTCCTTCGGGAGTTGCGGCAGAAGTAATTCATGAGGAAAATGATTTGGAAGAATTTAACTTCCTGATATTTGCGGCCATCATCTTGATCTTTATGATTCTGGCTTCTGTGTTTGAATCATTTGCAACTCCTTTCGTGCTCTTATTCTCTATTCCGTTGGCTGCAATCGGATCACTGCTTGCCTTGATTATTACCGGCAATAGCTTATTCAATGCTAATACGATGATTGGCTTCCTCATATTATTGGGGGTAGTGGTAAACAACGGAATTATCCTGATTGACTACAGTAATATTCTCCGAAAACGGGGATATCGACGATCACGTGCGTTAATGACAGCAGGTCTTTCAAGGGTTCGTCCAATTTTGATAACCGCCATCACAACCATTGTTGCAATGGTTCCATTGGCAATGGGGCAAGCAGAATATGTGAGTGTTATTGGGGCTCCGTTTGCAATAATAGTAATTGGAGGATTGGCGCTTAGCACCCTGTTGACACTTATTTTTATTCCAACATTTTATTCTGGCCTAGAGAATGCATTGGAATGGTTTTATGGTCTCGATTGGAAATTGAAAACCTTCCAATTGTTGCTGATGGGATTTACCTTAACAATGGTTTATCTGGATGTAGATACATTAACATGGCAAATGGTTGACACTGTATTAGCAGTTGTACTGGTGCCTGGATCTACTTGGTTTGTTCTGAGTAGCTTGAAGAAAGCAGGAACCAAGCTGGTTAAGCCTGATGAAAAAGTACATATTGTCATTCAAAAATTAGTGAAAATTTATGATCGTCCTGGACGATTTTCACGTGAATGGACTGGTGGATTGAATATTAGAAGACGTGCGGGATTGGAAAAAGAATACAAATCCATTCGTGAATTTGACCAATTGATCTGGCAAATACCCCTGCTAGGATTTATGGTCTATTTTACATTCTTCTATTTGGAACCAGCCTTTTGGATCAGTTTCATGATGGTGATGGTTTATCTCTACCTGAATCAAATTTGGAAACCGCTTGCTATTTACTTGGGGAATCGTTTTGTAGACACAAACAAAAATATTTATCAGATCAGCAATAAGTACACGAAGTTGTTCTTGTTCTGGTTGTTTCCATTGTTTGAATTATTTGTTCTGTGGAAGAAAACAGATTTTATTGGATTTGTGATTTCATTTGCAGTTTTGTGGTACCTCGCATTGTTGATATCGGTCACTGCAAAACGATTATATGAAGAAAAAGTAAACATCGATCGAATTACTGGTAGGTTTGGATCGTTGCGAAGGACTGTTTTTAGATTGGTAAAACAAATTCCTGTAATTGGGAAAAGAAGAGTTCCTTTTAAAGCATTGAACGGGGTTTCCCTGGAAATTGGAACGGGAATGTTTGGTTTGCTAGGGCCTAACGGTGCAGGTAAATCAACCATGATGCGAATTATTTGCGGAATCTTTGAGCAGAGTTACGGAAAGGTGTGGATTAACGGTATTGATACCCAAAAGAAGCGGGAAGAGCTGCAGGGATTGATTGGATATTTACCACAGGAATTCGGCACATATGAAAATATGCCTGCCCAGGAATTTCTGGACTATCAGGCTTTGTTAAAAGGTCTCACGGATGCAGAAGAACGTAAAAACCGAATTGAATATGTTCTAAAATCGGTGCATATGTGGGAAAAACGAGGAGATAAAATTGGTTCCTTCTCCGGGGGTATGAAACAACGAATTGGGATTGCTCAAATATTGTTGCATCTACCCAAGATAATGGTGGTTGATGAGCCAACAGCCGGGCTTGATCCGCGAGAACGCATTCGTTTCCGAAATCTGCTGGTTGAATTGAGCCGTGATCGGATTGTAATTTTCTCAACCCACATTATTGAAGATATTTCCAGTTCATGTAATCAGGTTGCTGTTATTAACCGTGGTCGTGTGAAATATCACGGAACACCAATCGATATGGTGAATCTTGCCGATGACATGGTTTGGCAATTTGATGTGCCGGCCAGTCAATTTGATAAGATGCCAAACAAGCAAATGGTTGTTCATCATATGAGAGTGGGAGAGAATATCAGGGTTCGAATGCTCAGTAAGGAAAAGCCTGCCGAAGACGCAGTTGTTGCTAAGCCAGTGTTGGAAGATGCTTATTTGTGTTTGATAAAAGATTTGAAATAAAATGGATACACTGAAAATAAAAAATACACTTAACCTGACTCGTAAAATGATCCAGTACAACTTCCGAATTATCTTCGGTGGTCGCTTCATATGGTTCTTGCTTGCTGCTTTTGCATTTTATGTTTTTGTAGCCATTTCAGGAGTTTGGAATGGTGCCGTGCCTGATGAGGAGTTCGTTTTTGATATTCTTTTGTTTCCAGCAATTCTGCTCATCTTTTATCCAATGACTTTTGGCATTCAGAATGATTTGGATGCAGGCATTTTGGAGATTTTATTTGGAATACCTGATTATCGATATAAGGTTTGGTTGGTTCGCCTAGTACTGGTTTTTGTACTGGTCTTTCTGCTGTTAATTGGATTTTCAGGGATAAGTTATATTTTTTTAACTCCGGTGAATCTGTTTGAAATGGCTGGACAAATTATGTATCCGGTGTTATTTTTGGGAAGCATGGCATTCATGTTTTCCACCATCATCAAAAATGGAAACGGAACGGCTGTGGTCATGGTTATTCTTGGAGTGCTAACCTTGATTATCAGTGAAAATTTGGAACGTACGATGTGGAATATATTTTTGAACCCATTTAATGTTCCGCGAAACATGAATGAAATGATTTGGGAAGGTATCACGATAAATAACAGGCTCTTTCTGGTGATTGGAGCTTTGGTATTTATTCTGTATGGACTTTTTAATCTACAAAAGCGCGAGAAGTTTATTTAGCATTTCTATAAACTTATAAACCTCCAGTTCTTAAAATCCGGAGGTTTATAATTATGCCTTCTGATGATTCCTGCTAGTAATCATCTTCCCATCTTTCGCTGGGGTCATTAGGCATTGCAACCGCTTTCCAGGAAAACCTGAAAATAGCAGGTTGAACCAATTGCTCAAAATCAACATAATCCATTCTGATTAGTTCGGTATGATTTCCTGCATTAAAAGTAATTTCACGATCTTCAGCCAGAGTTTCAGCTACAAAAACTTCCATGTCGTATAGATTTCCAAAAGGAGGCATTGCCCCAACTTCACAATCGGGAAATCTACTTTTGAATTCAAGTTCAGTAGCTAACTTAACTTTACCTTTTCCGAAGATATCTTCCAATGCATCAAAATCAACCTGATAAGAAGCAGGCAAAACTGCCATTGCCATTTTATCATGTATTTTAATCATTACGGTTTTTGCAAATTCCTTTCCTGCAATGTGAGTTAATGCTGCTATTTCTTGAGAAGTGTAAGCATTTGAATGTTTTATCACCTCATACTCAATGTGATTTTCGTCAAGAAAAGCTTTTAGTTTTTTAGCGGGCATAACCTCGATTTTAAAGTTGTGAAAGAAAGCTTTTCAGCCAAAAACAATAATTATATAGAGATAGACTGCATTAGAATTTTACCCAAAAAAGCGGGAAAATGTTTCAATCACGCACCTGAATTTTAGTTATTCTGAATGAACGAGCTAATCTGCAGCTGCTATCTTTTCTAGAATCAAGTTTTTTGATGCTTATGTTCACAATATTTTTTGAAATTATCAAGAATCGACTGCCATCCATTTTTTTGCAGCTTAATCGAATGTGTTGTTTCAGCATCAAAATTTTCCTGAATGGATGTTTGTCCACCGAAACTTGAGAATAATACCTCAACTTTTCTTTCATCGTCCATAGAGTAACTGATTTGCTTAAGATTTACCACTTTTTGGTATGTTCCTTCGAAATCAAATCCCATGCTGCCATCCTTTGCCTCCATCCGATACTTAAAACGACCTCCCTGTCGTAAATCATTTTCTGCCCGGGGTGTATGCCAATCATCCGAGGCATTATTCCAATTTAAGATATCGTCAGGAGTAGTCCAACATTTCCAAGCATATTCAATAGGTACATTAATTTCGGTTGTCACTGAAATCACTTGCTTTTTATTTGTATCCATAAACTTAAACTGTTACTTGTTGACACAATTGAACATCCATTGAACACCAAATTTATCGATACAACTTCCGTAGTAAGCGCCCCAAAACATATCCTGAAGTTCCATAGTTACTTCACCGCCTGCGGACAGGCTATCAAAAAGCTTCTTAGTTTCAGCACGAGTGTCAGGTTCTAAACTAATGTAGACATTGTTTCCAAAGTTCACTTTGAAACCCATTGATTCAGGAGCGTCAGTACCCATCAGTACATGTCCTCCCAATATTGGAAGTTCGATGTGCATGATCAAATCCAGATCTTCGTCAGCGATTGCAGGTGCACCTTCTTGTGGAGGTACATCGCGGAAACGTGCCACGCCTCCACCACTAAACTCACCACCAAAAACTGACTTGTAAAAATTGAAAGCTTCCTCAGTGTTACGAGGAAAATTAAGGTAGGTGTTTACTCTTGCCATTGTTTAAGTAGTTAATGCATTAACTACTTAAACAATGCTTTGTCAAATTAAGTTTGCTTCTTAAAAGCTTTCCCTAATAATAAAATCTTCAAAGTTTTTTTTCTCTTTTGTTGGCCATTGAACCGGGACACCAACTGGTGTAATACAGACCCGCTTATATTTTTCAGGTATATTGAATGCCTTTGAAGTTGCCTCTTCCGAAATTGCATCAGTAATATAAACAGTTCCGTATCCAAGAGCTTTCGCAGCAAGTAACAAATATCCTGCAGCTAATGCTCCATCATCTTTGTTATAGCCTGGGTACTGGCTTTCATTGTCTGTTAATACGACAATATAAGCCGGAGCAGACAAGTAACCATTGAGCAAGCGCTTTTCCTCCTGTTCCATCTTTATAGATAATTCCTGCCCGCTTATATTTTGCTTATTAATAAGATAATCCTTCCGATGCTTCAATATTTCTACCTTTAGCTTTTCAATTTGCTTTTTATCCTGAACAAGCAAAAATTTCCATGGCTGCTGATTACCAGCAGTTGGAGCCATCCGTGCAGCATCCAGAATTTTTAATAAATGCTTTTCCGGGACCGGATCTGACTTAAACTTTCTAACTGACCGACGGGAATGGATCACATCAAAAATTGTAGTAAGATTTTCCTCCGAATTGAAATTATTCGCACTGGAAACAAACGGAGCAACGGTACATGCGCCCAACAGGCTTGCACTTGCTTTTAATGATTCTCTTCTGTTCATTGTTTCGTTTTTATTGAGATTAGTTTTCTATTGAAATTCCATCCAGATTATTCAGTTTCGCTTTAAAGCCCCATCCCCCAAAGCTTTCGTTCACAAGGATTGTGATAATATTCTCCCCTTTTTTAAGAGGCATATAAACTGAATCGAAATAACCAATCGTGCCAAGGAAACGATAATCGCGCGACCGATAATTGTCCATCCCTGTCCATATCGCTTGTCCGTTTACGTAAATTTTAGCTGCATCGCTAAATCCAAAGCTCATCATTTTCACCTGGTCAATGTCAGAATTCAATTTATATTGAGCGATGACTGCAGTTTTCTTATTGGTCCGTTTTGCAACTCTTGCAAGATTTGCCAAGCCGTCAGACTCAGTTTCAAGTGTTGTAAAATTTAGACTTTTAACAAACTCCTCATCCAAATCAACCGGCTCTATAAAAGGATTGATGTTAATAGGTTCAGATACTCCATACTTGGTAATTGTCTCTTTTTCAACCAGAGGCTTCGTTTTAAACTCACTTATAAGTACTGGTGGAACCTGGCTAACCATAATATTGGCAAAGCGAGCAGGGCCATAGAACTCAATCGAACCTTTCGCACCCGATATTTTAAGCTCGTTGATTACCAATATTGGCTTCTCCATATTTTCTATGTATATCTCACCCTGCGAGCCGTTAATAGCAATTTTTATGTGGAACCATTCGTCAAATGGATATTCTTTGGCACCACTAAAACCATCACCGTAATATAATTGCCAACCAGCAATGCCGTTAAAAACAGGAGTGTACTGCATGGCATCGGGATTACCACTCTGATGCATCCGAATATAAAATTCTTCAGTGCTATTTTCCCTTTGCCTGAACCTTACACCAGCGAATCCCCGAATTTCTTGAACACACATATCAAACTCAATCACTCCATCTTCGAAGATCAAATCCGAAATTTTAGCAGCACCTCTTTGCGTGTTTATACAAGCTTGGTTTTTATAATCATCAAGCGATGCATTGTCAGTCAATTCAAAATTCAGTTTAGATATTGTTGCTTTTGTTTGTGCATAATTAAGATAGGAAGCTAACAATAAGAGAACAGTAATAATTGTTTTCATGATTCTGATTTTAAATATTTTACCAAAGTTCGGAAAATGCTCATTTGAAAGATGATCAAATTGCATTCAATTTCTGTTCAATTAATAGTCATACTATAATTTATCCGTTCTTCTTAGTATTTTTAGAAAAAAAAGTCTTCCATGCCCGAACAAATCCAAAAAGAAAGACAACTTATTGAAATTCTAAAAAGAAGAATTGTAGAGCAATTACAGGCACCCAGCCCTGAAGAATGGCAGCAGCGAAATTTTGAGACTCTCAGCAACCAGATTGAAGAAAAAACCAATGTATTGTTGAGTATTAGTACGTTAAAACGTATTTGGAAGAATAAATATCAAAAACTACCTCATAAAAACACCTTAAATGCTTTAGCTCTTTTTATTGGTTTTAAAGATTGGTATGATTTTGTATGTAACAACCAGCAAAAAGTTGACACGCCCAAAAAAAAGAAGGAAATAATAATCCATGGAGGTTCTTCTTACTTAGTCATCAGTGCTTCAGTTATCGCCAGCATACTATTGGTTGTTTTAATTTTTAAGACCCAATCTGCAACTAATTTCAATGAAGCTCTTTTCTCGAGTGAAACAACAGTAGAGAGCGGAGTTCCTAATACGGTTGTTTTTGATTATGATATTTCAAAGTGTGAATTTGATAGTGCATTTATTCAGCAATCTTGGGATTTTAGACGACGGTCACGTATTAATAAAAATGAGAATCAATCTACTTCTGTTTACTATTTCCCAGGATATCACCATGCAAAACTGATATTGAATGATCAGATTGTAAAGGAACACATTGTATATATTAAAACTGATAACTGGCTCACTTTAGTCCAAAATGCAAAAAACGAACGAATACCTGTTTATTTAAGAGAAAACTGCATTTCTCAGGGTGAAATACAAGTAACACCCCAACAGCTGGCAGACAAAAATATTGATTTGGAAACGAATGATTACCGGGTAAGTTATATTTTTATGAATGAGAAAATCTGGTGCGACACCGATAATTTTTCATTCGAAGCAAAAGTAAGGAATAGCCTAGATGAAGGAGGGATCACCTGTCAGAATTGCCAGATTATTTTTCATGGAACTTCAGGTATGCACATGCTTAATTTTTGCGATACAGGTTGCATTGGAAATATAAGCCAACTGTTTAGCGAAAACTACTCTGACGGAAGAAAAAATGATTTATCTGCGTTTGGAACTGATTTTAATGATTGGAAGAAGATTAGTTTAGCAATCAAAAATAAGTTTGCAACAGTTTGCCTTGAAGGTGACGATATATTCAGTGCTACCTATGAAAATGGAATTGGTAAACTGACTGGTATTACCATTAGCTTTTTAGGTTGCGGTGCTATTGACTACGTTGCATTAAAAAATGCAGACAACGAAACTTTCTATGAGGAGGATTTTAATTAAAAGATTAAATCTGCTCCCAACCAGACCGATAGTTGTGCCTGATCCACTCTTCCGCCATTTGTTTGGCTGGCAAAGTCACATAATCCTTATTGAATCTTGGATCACCATTAACTACTTCAAAATCATCATGAGAAAGTATTTTTATTTCATCGCTATCGCTGATATTGGTAAAACGCATATTGGCTCCATCCCATATCAACTTGCGTTTCAAACTCTGCAGTCTGACTGCTAATACGCCCATCACAACCATCTCATTAAATGGGCCTGCATGCTCAAAGTATGAGGATGCTTCAACTCTGTTTTTAGGTGTTTCCTTGCATGCCCGAATCCAATCTTGCTCGTGTCCTTCAACATTGTCAATAATCCTTCTGATTGTTTTTTCTGGCTGAGTAAAATGTTCCATTTCAGCAGTTGGAAGTAATGTAGGATCTGCCGCAGAGGAACCGCACATTATCTTTCCTTTAGTGCCATGAAAAATACATCCACCTCCATCGTTCCCCATTTGTTCCCCATCCATTAATTCAGATGGGCGCGGGGGCATTAAACCTCCATCATACCATGTTACTGTTACTGGCGGCATTGCAACTTTTGGAAGATTGTCGCGTGCTGGGAATTCATACGTGACCATTTGAGCATTAGGTGCACATTCCGTATTTACAGGAGTTGAAGTTCCCTGTATTGTTGAAGGATACTTTAATTTAAGTGCACGAAAAACAGGATCAAGAATATGACAAGCCATGTCGCCAAGAGCTCCTGTTCCAAAGTCCCACCAGCCACGCCAATTCCAGGGATGATATATTTCATTGTATGGGCGGTAAGGTGCAGGTCCGATGAATAGATCCCAGTCAAGTGTTTTTGGAATGCGCATCTCTTTTTCTGGGCGCTCTAAGTCCTGAGGCCAAATTGGTCGATTGGTCCATGCATCTACTTTTGTGATATCTCCAATTTTTCCTGCCCAAATCCATTCACAAATTTTCCGAACACCATCACCAGAACTACCCTGATTCCCCATTTGAGTAGCAACTCCATATTTTTGAGCCGTTTCCGTAAGGATTCTCGATTCGTATACCGAATGGGTTAGTGGCTTCTGAAGATAAACATGAATGCCTTCGCGCATAGCCATTAAAGCAGGTAGCGCATGTGAATGATCAGGCGTTGCAATCATCACCGCTTCAATGTCTTTTTGTTTGGCAAACATCTCCCGGTAATCTTTGTATTTTGGAGCTACTGGCCATTCGCGGAATGAGTTCCTGTTTGCATATTTCCAATCAACATCACAAAGGGCTACAATGTTATCTGTATCCATCATTTTGAGGTTGTGATACCCCATGCCGCCTACACCGATACCAGCAATGTTTAATTTATCGCTTGGAGCTTTATGACCCAGTCCTGCAATTACATTACTTGGTAATATACTAATTCCAGCAATCGCGGTTGCGGTGGAGCCAAGGAAGTGGCGTCTGCTAAGTGATGTTTGTTTAGGTCTCATTTTCTGAATTTTCAATTGAAAAAACTGTGTGAAGCAAGATAGTAAGAAAAGCTAATCTTTAAAAACAAATTAACTGATATAAATTGCCTAAAAATCTTCCTTTTTTGAATTTTCTGATATTGGAATACCTGTATGTTTAATGCTAATTTGAATTAGCTGAACTTTTTCCCAAGGCTTGATTCTAACCAGTCGGTAAGATCTTTATAGTTTTGAAATATACCATATTGCCATGCTGTGTCTTGCATGGTTTTTCTGTACAATTCAAAAAATTGAAGGTTATTTTGATTGATGTTTGCCAAGATGCCTACATAGACATTTTTTGTCCACCTGGTTGCTGCTTTGTTTACAGTAGCAATTGTTTTCGCATCCTCAACTTCAATTGAAACAGATTTTATTTCACGAAAATCCCAAATTTGATATAAAATAGCATCAAATCTGGGATCCCCGATCAACAGATCATTAGCTTCCATTACAACTTCAAAATCTAATATTCCTTCAATTTTGATAAATGCACCATTATTTTTCCAATCAACTGTTATGCTCAACGTATTGTGTTTTAATATCAAAAAAGCATATAAATCAACAGTTTATGGAATAAAAAGTTTATCCGTAGAATCTATTCAAAAACACTAATACAGATGCGTTTTGCGTCAGTTGCTGGAAATTAACTATCAATAAAACGGAAATTATAAATTGATTCTGAAATTATATATATAGGCAATAATATGCTACTTGTCCATTTGCTTTTACTTTAAAACGAACATTTTTTTCAACGCGAAAAGTTTCCCCTTTTGAAAACGATTTCCAGCTAGTCTCTCCGGGTACCATTACATCCAAAATTCCACTGGTGATTGTCATTAATTCAATGGTTGATGTGCCAAATTCATATTCACCATTTTCCATCACGCCAATAGTGGCGTTGCCTTCATTATTTTCAAGAGCAATTGACTTAACTGCACCTTCAAAGTATTCATTAACTTTTAACATAGTCTATAATTCAGATTATAAATTTTCGACAAAAATAGTTGAATAATTAGGTTTTGGTTCATTCAATAAAAAACGGGATAAGAAAAATCTTACCCCGTTTATATCTAATTTGAAAATCAGTTCAAAATTATGCTGGCATATCAGGCAATTTCCAACCTTTACGGTAAGTGTGCTTGATAAGTTCGCTTGCAAATTCTTTTGCAGGAACTGGATCAGTATAAGTTTTCTTGAATGTTGGGTGACCATCATGGATAGCAAAACCATCTTTGATAACTGTTCTGATTTCTTCAGTATCATTAAGGTTTGTGAATTCCATTTTGTTTCCATCCCATTCCAATTCTTTATTCAGTGCTTGCAGACGAACAGCTAATACGCCCATTACTACCATTTCGTTGAATGGCCCAGCTTCACTGAAATCAGAAGCAGTAGGAACACGGTTTTCAGGAGATTCTTTACAAGCGCGAACCCAATCCATTTCGTGGCTTGTTTCAACACGACGACGGAATTTAGGAGCGTTTGGAGTGCGTCCTGATAACAACCAAGGATTAACACCATAACAACCGCAAATCAATTTGTCTTTTGTACCGTGGAAAATAACACCACCGCCTGAATCATTAGGATTTTTACCTGCTGGCCATCCATCAGGAAGCATTGGTTTAATACCACCATCATACCAGTTAACTTCAACTTCAGGAAGTTTAACTTTCATTTTCTTCTTAGCTTTTCTTTCAGGGAAAGTAAGCTTAACAGATTGAGCAGTAGGTGCACAGTCTTGTAACAACAAAGTTGAGTTACCTTGTG
Organism: Sunxiuqinia sp. A32; assembly: GCF_052690465.1. Lineage (NCBI taxonomy): Bacteria > Pseudomonadati > Bacteroidota > Bacteroidia > Marinilabiliales > Prolixibacteraceae > Sunxiuqinia > Sunxiuqinia sp. A32. The sequence continues at coordinate 62,327 of NZ_JBQYLI010000017.1, read as the reverse complement.
CTTTTGTTGGATATCCTAATTCAAGACCAACAAATACAGGATGTAAAATATGGCAAGCCATATCACCAAGAGCACCTGTGCCGTAATCCCACCAACCACGCCAGTTCCATGGGTGATAAATTTCATTGTAAGGACGCATTTTAGCTGGTCCTGTGAATAAATCCCAATCCAATCCATCAGGAACCCACTGTCCTTGTTCTGGAGTATTTAAGCCTTGAGGCCAAATTGGACGGTCAGTGAAAGCTTCTACTTTAGTAATTTCACCAATTTCACCGTTAGCGATCCATTCTGTAGTTAAGTTAACACCTTCACCAGAAGAACCTTGATTACCCATTTGAGTAGCTACATTGTATTTAGCAGCTAAGTTCGTTAATAAGCGAGATTCATAAACAGTATGAGTAAGCGGCTTTTGCACATAAACGTTTTTACCCATTGTAATGGCATCAGCAGCAACGATGGCGTGAGAATGGTCAGCAGTTGCAACAACAACAGCATCAAATTCTTTACCCATTTCATCATACATTTTACGCCAGTCTTTGTATTTTTTAGCTTTTGGGAAATGATCAAATACGTGTTTTGCATACTTCCAGTCTACATCACAAAGACCAACAATGTTTTCAGATTCCAGATTTTTCAGGTTAGCAAACCCCATACCGCCGATACCAACACCAACGATATTAAGTTTGTCACTAGGAGCTTTGTGACCCAAGCCCGCAATAACATTACTAGGAAGGATCGTAATTCCAGCTGCAGCAGTAGCCGCAGTTCCTAGAAACGCCCTTCTTGAAACTTGTTTAGTTTCTTTTGAAAGTTTTTTCATAGTTTATTATTTGAATTGATTCAGGTAAAATACTTAAATACTTATTAGCGCTTTTATACAAAAAACAGCTAAAGATATAATTCTATACGCTTTTGAACAAACATTTTTCCTGTTGAATCGCCCGTTTATTAATCATTTTTGTAAATGGAACAACAAGATACAATCATTTTTTTATTTAACTCATGAGTTTTGATTGTATTAAATAGCTTTTGTCTATTCTGAATAAAAAAAATCAATTTGATTGGTATGTAGTGTGCATATATATTTGTCGCATAATTTTTATTGAATTTATTTAAAAAAAGCAAAAATCATGTTGACAATTGGACAAAAATTTCCGGAATTTAAAAAGAAGGCTGTTGTTTCATTAGAAGCAGGAAAAGAGTTTTCTGAACTTACAAATGGGGATCTGGATGGAAAATGGAGTGTGGTGTTTTGGTGGCCAAAAGATTTTACATTTGTGTGCCCTACAGAGATCACAGCATTTAATGATCATTTTGAAGAATTTAAAAAGCTAAATACCAACTTGGTTGGTGCTTCAACCGACTCAGAATATGTGCACCTGGCTTGGCGAAATGAACATCCAGGATTGAGAAAATTACAATTTCCTATGTTAGCTGATACTTCGAAATCGCTTGCAGAGGAACTAGGTATTCTTGAGCCAGAGGAAAGAATTGCTTACCGTGCAACATTCATTATTGATGCTGACGGTATCATTCGTTGGGCCACTGTAAATGATTTGGCAATTGGTCGGAATATCCCTGAAGTTCTTCGGGTTTTGGAAGCACTTCAAACAGGCAAACTCACTCCTTGTGATTGGGTGCCAGGAGAAGCTACTTTGTAATACTTAAGCCATATAACAAGTTAGATTAAAAAGAAAAGGAAGCTTTTAAGCTTCCTTTTCTTATGTTTTAAAATCCTCCATCGTCGTAATCCATCTCCCGGACTCCGTCTCCACCACCGCCTTTGTCCATTTTGAAGTTGTTTATTTTATAGCTTAAAGTTAATGTGAACACCTGCGATTCGCGTTCCCGTTTATAAACATCTTTGAAGTCAACACCACTGGAAGTTCGTTCATAATTCATTGTACCAAATACATCTCTCAAACTCAGTGTTGCTGTCAATTTCTTTTTGAGCAAATCCTGACGGTACGATAAGTTGGTGAAAAAGAAACTCGACCGTTCGCCCTGCGCTGATACCGATGGGCCACGATAGTAACCTGTCATCTGTAAACGTGAGTCTGGCGAGAATTTGATGGTTGTATTTAAACGACCCGTATAGTTGGTACTTTCCCGATTAATAGATTCGCCAAGTATCTCTCCCTTAATTCTATATTGATAGATCGAAAAGCTTGAGTTAAGAATTAGCCAGTCATTAATGCTCAGGTTTCCCATGATTTCAGACCCCAGCGAATAATCGTTGTTTAGATTTTCAGTGTTAATATAGAAAATGCCATCATCTCCTAATTCGGTAACTTGTGTGATTAGGTTGTTTGTTACCCGATAAAATCCTTCCAAAGAGATAAATGATTTGCCGTAACTTTTCATTACGCCCAATTCATAAGAATCAGTGTATTCTGGATTTAATTCCGGATTTCCGTATCTGATTGTGTACCGGTTATAATAATTTGGGAACGGATCTAAATCCCTGCCACCCGGACGATCAATTCGGCGACTATAACTGGTCATTAACTGAAGTTTGTTTAAAAACTCGTAAGAAAAATGGACCGTGGGAAACAAATCAAAACGGTTAAGTTTTGCCGGTTCACTTGACTTTTCATGCTCAATACTTCGATTAGTATATTCTCCACGCAAACCGAGCTGGTATTTAAAGTTCCCAAAGTTGTTGGCAAATGTGGAATACCCGGCAAGTATGTCTCTTTTAAAATGTTGCGAGCTCGAGAATTGAGGATTGTCGATATAGTCATTGGCATCGTTATCCCAATCGTTAAATGAATAGTCTTCAAATTCACGATCGATCCTGCTTTGAAAGCCGGCTTCAAATCTACCTTCACTCCCAACTGGTTTAGTATAATCCAGTTCCATACGGTATTCGTCTTCATCTTCCGTTTCCAATGTTTTTATTCGTGCCAAATATCCTCCTGTCTGCACAAAATCAGAGTTGGTGTAATATTCATCTTCAAATTCATAGTCGTCTCCAACGCTATTCGAGTAATAAAAAAGAGCATCTAATTTATGAGTCCCATCTTCGTTGAATTTTTGCTGAAAATTGATGTTTGTATTGAAATAGGTTCCCTCTCTTTTAGAGTCTTCAATTTCGATTGAGTAAACATCCGTGCTCGCTGGCAATGTAAATTCATGAAGTGTACTTTCTCCTCCACTTTTTCGTCCGTATTCGCCGTACGTTCCTGAGAAAGTCAACGTTGATAAATCCGTCAGGTAGATGTCTAAACCGCCTTTAAATCGATATCCATCTCTTCCAAAATCGCGTGTTCCATCTGAAATAAGATAAGTCGTTGTATCACCCTTATATGTTTCACGCTCCGAGTTTCCGGAACCATAAAACGTTTCATCACTGAAATCTGCACCAAAGAAAAGATTGGTTTTTGACGTTCTGTAGTTTAACGTCAGATCAGACCTGTATTTATCCCGTGTTCCGATCATTGCATTAACGATCCCATTAAATCCCGACAATACATTCTTTTTCATGACAATATTGATAATTCCAGCCATGCCATCAGGATCGTATTTTGCAGAAGGATTAGTAATGATTTCAATATTTTCGATAACAGAAGCCGGTAGCTGACGAAGTGCATCACTTCCTTCAAGCACGCTTGGTTTACCATCAATTAAAACGGTGAAACTTGAAGATCCTCTCAGGCTTACATTTCCTTCAATATCCACTTCAACAGATGGTGTGTTTTCCAGTACATCAACAGCAGTGCCCCCAGCGGCGTTGATATCCTGGCTGACATTAATCACTTTTTTGTCGATTTTGTATTCCACTCTGGATCGATCAGCAACAACATTTACAGTTCCAATTTCCTGGGTTGATGGAGATAATTCAATAGTCCCCAGATCTATTTCCTTATGCTCTTTGTTAATTTCAATGTTATTGATTCGGGTTTTATTAAATCCAATGAAATTTGCTTCGATGTAGTAGGTCCCATAATCAATATGATCGATCATGAATTCCCCATCGGCATTTGTAATACTTCCGGAAATAAGCGAGGAATCTTGTGCGAAAATTGAAACATTTGCATACTCCATATTCTGCCTGGTTTCAGCGTCAATAATCTTCCCCATAATCGTAGATCTTGCTCTTGGAGCGTTTTCATCTTGCATAGGCGGCTGAGCCACTACTGCAAAATTGAAAAATACCAGTAGAGCAAAAATTGCTTTCTTGACTTGCATGTTTCTGTTTTAAAGTTTATATGTTCTAAGACATATACATAAACAGATGGTTTAAGAGGGTAATTCAAATTCGTTGTTAATAATTGTAAACAGTAAGAAGATATGGGATTTTGATGTCAAAAATGAAGTTTGAATATTATCATGAGAATGATTTGGTTATATTTGTCATTGTATTAAATCAACTATTAACTCAAATAAACACTAGATGAAACTTCGAAACATTTTTTTAACTCTTACTGCATTCGTCCTGATTGCAATGAGTTTCAGTTTTTGTACAAGTACTCCACCTAAAAAGGAAATTGGTATCCAACTTTGGTCAGTTCGTGATGATATGGGCAAAGATGCAACAGCAACAATTGCAAAATTGGGAGAAATTGGCTATGCCTATGTTGAAGCTGCCGGTTATAATAATGGTAAATTCTATGGGATGGAACCTGCTGCTTTTAAAGCTCTATTAGAGCAAAATGGGATGGAAATGAGAGGTTCTCACACAGGAATCGATCTTCCTAAAGAAGGCGAATGGGATAAAGCAATGGAATGGTGGAAAGAATGTATTGCCGCACACAAAGCTGTTGGAGCTGAGTGGATTGTAAAACCTTCAATGGGTGGTAATTCATATCGTAGCTTGGATACTTTGCAAATGTATTGTGATTATTACAACAAAGTAGGTGAAATGTGTAATGAAGCGGGAATCCGCTTTGGTTATCACAATCATGCTCATGAATTCGAAGTAGAATTGGACGGTAACATTTTCTACGATTACCTGGTTCAAAATACTGATCCTGATAAAGTAATGTTCGAATTAGACTTGTACTGGATTCAGGAAGGTGGCAAAAATGCACTTGATTACTTTGAAAAATATCCTGGTCGCTTTGAATTGTACCACGTTAAAGACGTTGAAGAATTAGGTGCCAGCGGTAAAATGGATTTCAAACCAATTTTTGAAGCGGCTGACAAAGCCGGTATGAAAAACTATGTGGTTGAGGTTGAACGTTACAATTTTGAACCTTTGGTAAGTGTTCAGAAAAGTTACGAATTCCTGAATAATGCTGAGTATACAAAGTAGATTTCAATAATTATACTGGAGAAGCCTGGTTCACTGAACCGGGCTTTTTTATGCTTGTTTCGTTCCGAATTTCGGATCGATTTTCAGGAAATTAATAATGACAAATCCGGGAATTGTACAGATAATAACCCAGACAAAGAAATATTTATATCCAATCATTTCCTGTATCCAGCCACTGATCATTCCCGGAATCATCATTCCCAAAGCCATAAAACCGGTGCACAATGCATAATGAGCAGTTTTATGCTTGCCTTCCGAAAGGAAGATCATATACAGCATGTAGGCAGTGAACCCAAAGCCGTATCCAAATTGCTCAACCACTACCGAGGCAGTTATAATTCCCAGGTTTTGTGTTTGAACAAACGACAGGAAAACATATACCAGGTTGGGGAGGTTCATGGCAAAAACCATGGGCCAGAGCCATTTTTTAATACCGTGTTTTGAAACTAAAACACCACCCAAAATACCCCCAAGAGTGAGGGCAATAATTCCTGCTGTTCCATACACAAAACCGATGTTGCTGGTTGTGAGCGCCAGCCCACCTTCTGAAAGGTCGTCCAATAAAAATGGAGATGCGAGCTTGACTAATTGTGCTTCTCCTAAACGAAAAACAAGAATAAATAACAAGGCAACGCCAATCCCTTCTTTCTTAAAAAATGAAGTAAAAGTTTCCAGAAAATCAGACATAATTTCTTCAATGCTTTTGCCTCCTCTTTTCTCGTCACTTTTTGGGTAGGGAAGTATTAATAAATGCCATAAACAGAAAGCCGCAAAAAGAGCTGCAAAAATAAAGAACGTGATGCTCCATGCCCATGAAGTATTCTCGACAATTTTTTCCATATGCCCTGCTAAGATTACCAAAGGCCCCTGCCCTGCCAACATGGCAAGTCGATAGAACGTATTTCGGATTCCAACGAAAAATGCCTGGTCATGTTTGGAGAGTCCAAGCATGTAAAATCCATCCGCAGCAATATCGTGCGTTGCAGAACTGAAAGCCATCAGCCAAAGAAATGCAAGGCTGTATTGAAAAAAGTTACTCATGGGCAGCGTAAAAGCAACTCCCGCTAGAGCGCCTCCAACCAGCAATTGCATGCTAATAATCCAAAAACGTTTCGTACGGAGATTATCAATTATTGGGCTCCATATAGGTTTGATTACCCAAGGCAAATACAACCAACTTGTGTACAACGCAATGTCGGTATTTGATATATCCAGACGTTTGTACATGATCACAGAAACCGTCATAACGAAAACATAAGGCAATCCTTCTGCAAAATAGAGGGAGGGAATCCATGCCCATGCATTTTTGGTAGCGGCTTTTTTCATTTCAATATATTTTTTTCAGCTCAGTTCCTCTAAAATAGTGTTTTAAAATGGATTGGTACGAATAACCCTTTTCCCCCATTACGGCCGCACCAATTTGGCAAAGTCCGACTCCGTGGCCCCATCCGGCTCCGATTAAAACGAATTTTTGAGGGATGCCATCTTTAACTTCCAAATGATCAATTACAAAGGCCGAACTGTATAGATGGCTTTCAGACAGCGTTCGGCGAATTTCTAATTCCTTACCGATGGTGAGTGTTTTCTTTGTTCCCACAATCTTCACTTTGATCAATCTTGAAGAATGTCCTCTTTCAATTGGCTCTAATTTAATAATCTGACCAAAATCAGAACCTGTTTTTTTCTGAATCAAGCAGGCCAGTTCGTTTTGTGAATAGCTTACTTTCCACCGAAAGAAGTCCGTGGTTTTTTGATCGAAATCTGGAAGCACTTGCGATAAAATGTTTGGATCGGAAGTGTTACAAAAAGCGTGAGGGTGATTTCGAATCCATTCCTCTGCTTCATCTTCCTGACGTAAATCAACGCAAGTGGTGTTGGCATATTCCGAGTCGACAATTTTGGTTAAATAGCTGTGGCGAACCGGTTCCCAGACTTTTTCAAAATTCTCGGAGATTCCCCCGCAACATTTGGAAAAGCGAGCGTCACAAATTTGGTTGTTGGCTGTCAATACTTTGCCGAAAGTTTCATCAATTGCTTCTTGGGCTCGTTCACTAATTATTTTGGTGATTCCGTGGTAGCGCTGGCAGTGATCATCAGCACAAACGTCAAATAGTTCATGATCTTCGCGATCATACCAACGGATTAATTCATCTTCGTTTTGCTTAAAAGATGGATATTCATTTTGAGTGTCGTTTAGCTTTTTGCTCTTTTCAATTTGTGCAAGCAGCCAGCTTCGAGAAATTACAGCATGAGCTTTCAACAGTTCCGATGAACTGCTTGCACTCATTTCGGAGGAAATTACCGATCGCAAATATTCTTCCAAAGGAACAATGTTTATTGCCTGAACTTTCCCATTTTCGTTGATCAATTTTAAACTTCCCCTGAACGTTTGTTCCTCTTTTTGCTCCCAATGAAAATCAACACCAATGGTCACCTCTTTCAAAGTAAAGGAGTTGCCTGCTAGTGTTGAATGAAAAATGAATTCTTTGCTGACAAGTGTGTCAAATTCTTTCGAAACCAGTTTGATTTTATCGCCAAATGCAAAAGCCTGAAACGATCCCCAGAGTAGCGTTTTTCCAATTTCATAGTCACCTTGGAGGGTAAATGAAATGACCGGATCGATCATGATTCCAACGTGGATTTCCGGTTGTGAATTCATCCTATCTTTTTAGTTTTTCTATTAATTTTTTAAAATCCAGATCATTAATGGTGACCTGTTTGTATATATCCGCCAGATCATTGCTGGTTATTTTCTCAAAATCTTCTTCGCGAGGTAAAATTACCAGCCCACCCATTTCCACTGATGCTGGGCTCATAACCAATTGTTTTTCCCCTTTTTCAAAATATTGAGAAGGTCGCTGTAAATCGCGAGGAAACAGAAATAGGTTCCATTCATTTTCCTCAAAATTAGCCAAAACGTTCATCATGGGTTCACCATCTTGATCCCGCTCCTTTAAAATAGATAGTGTTCTTTTGAAATAGCTTTTGAGTTTTTCTTTTGAAGAAGATTTATACACAAGCACTTTCCGTAAATAATTACTGTTTTTATATTGAATCGTTATTTCATCTTTATTAATCACTGTCGGATCGTCAATATCTGTAGTATTCTTCAATTCTCGTTCAACTGGCAATTGGTTTTTGCCGACCGCCTGAAAATGAAAATGATCAGGTGCTGATGCACCACATTTTGGTCCATTGTAAAAGATGGTGAACGCAGGCAAAAGTTGACTGATTTCTAGCATGTCGACAAAATATGGCTCAATTTCCTGAGGAACATGCTGATTCAGGGAAATAGTTAAATGCTTTTCAAAAATGGGGAAGGGATTGATCCGAATAGAATATTTATCCCCAAGATCAATATAATTTTGTTCTGGGGGGCGGTTGCTTTCACATAAAAAGCAAGGCCGTTCGCTTATCGACTTTGCATCTACTTTTGCTGCAGAGGAACGAATACGTTCGGGATTAAATTGAACTTGAATTTGACAGTGCTGAAAACCGAAACTTTTAGACTCGATCTTTTTTAGGTCTGAATAGTTTCGTTTAGCTAACGGCCAGTTGGAAGTCTGTTCTTTAATAAGTTCCTCGACTTTCTCATGCAAATTTTGCTTTTCGGTATGTAAATAAGGATTAGACACTAATTTCCAGCTTTTTCTTTATTTAGTTGAATTCTTGCTTTTAGTTCAAAAGTGCGCAAACTGTCTTTGTATGCATTGTGAACGTTTTGTTTTGCAATATCCAAAGAGGCATCGGAATTATCTTCCCAGCGCCTGCATCGATATATGGCGTCGTATATCCTGCCAATTTTATAGATTCGTGAAATAGCAAGGCCAACTGCATAATCTTCGCCATAACTGGTATTAGGTATTCGAATCTCTCTCAGTATCGGTGTGGAAAATGCTCGGGGGGCACCCAGTCCGTTTATTCGGAGTGCATTATTTGGACCATTGTCGGGTGTCCATTCCTTGTGGTCGATTAGTCCCGGAGGAATTTCTTCCAGATCAAAATTGCACATTTGATAGGATCCGATAACCATTGCACATTTCTCTTCATAGAACTTGTCAACAATCTTTTGAAGAGTATTCTCATCGAAATAGAGATCATCACTATCCAGTTGCACGGCAAAACGTCCGCATTCCTGATGAAAAACTGCTTCATTCCAACAGCCGCCAATTCCCAAATTTTCTCGTTCCGGGGTGATGTGAATTAACCGATCATCTTTGTAATTTTTCAGAATTTCGGTGGTGTCGTCATTTGAATGGTTGTCAACTACAATAAGATTGAAATCAAAATTTGCTTTTTGAGAAAGTACTGAATCTACGGCATCTTCAATCGTTTTAATCCGGTTTCTGACAGGAATAATTACGCTGGCCTCAACAGGAAACGAACCGGAAAAATCAACGGGTTTAAAATCGGAAGACAGGAAACCATCTATTTCTTTTAAATGTGCTGTGCAGGCTTCTTCCATTTCAATCTGCTTCAGGCGGGCATCTCCACTCACATAGTCAAACTGTTTTTCGCCAGATTTTCTGGTGTCCATTTCGTCCATGGTGAAAAGAAATTCTGGAATACGGCATATATCTCCCCTTCGGGAAGCCAAAAGTCGAAGCGAATAATATCCTGCTTGGCTCCATTCCGGATAATTTTCAGAAGTAAATTCTTTCAGTATGTTTTGCCGAAAGATCTGAACAGGTCCAAAGTTGAAATCATCACGCAAACTTCCGAACTGATAGTCGATTACAGGATGATTTGAACGAACGCCGTTTTTAAGCTCGTAATAATCACTGTAGATCATGCTTGCATCCGAATTAATTGCAAGCTGAATTATTCTTTCAATAGCAAATTGACCAATCTGAAGTTGGTTGTTTTGCAATGAGATCAAAGCAAATTTGCTGGTCGTATTATCTGCAATTAACTCAATCGTTTCTGTAGAATAGGGATTTTTTGAGACTAAGACTTTTGCTGATTCTATTTCAATTGGTTCTGGACAAAGCACAAAAATATTGGCAACTAATGGAGATCTTTTTAACTCCAGTATAATATCGGATGTATTCTCATTTCCTTTCCATGCAATAAAGCAATCTAGGCATCTAGTCATAAGTTTTATAGTTTTACGATGACTGGTTTGGTCGTTATGCTCTCGTTATTCAAGCGATCCAATGCACTGACCCGAATCTCATAATCTCGCTTGGAGCCATTTCCTCTTTCCAGCTTAATTTTTTGGTGATTTGTAATTTTTTCAATGTAATGGGGATTTTCAGGATCGAATTTAGTGCCCACCGGATTTTTATAGATGATAAAACGCTTTGCTTCGTTCATTTCATGAGTTGCCAAAGGTTTTTCCCATTTGATTTTTTTGAACCACCCTTTTTTTAATTTTGCAGGCTTATCAGGAGCTTGGTTGTCCATCCATGGCATGGCTGGGACTATCGCAATTGAATTGTAAATTTTTTGCTGCAAACTATCCTTAAATCCGTCCAATTGTTTGTAGAAATGCTTAGCACTGAAAAAAGCGCTGCCTCTAAAATTGGCTAACTTTCTGGCAGAACGGATTTGGTTCGTCAGCTGCTCACTTTTTTTCCAGCTTTCAACAGGAGATGCCGGATCCAATTTATAAACTGCATGGCCAATATAATATGCTCGATTAAATGAATTATCATTCCACCATTGACTGAGCATGGCATAGTCAACAGCTGGATGCCCAAATTCCCAATACAATTGCGGAAGCATATAATCAATCCAACCCTCTTCCTGCCATTTCAGTATGTCGGCATAAAGCTGGTCGTAGTTGGTAGTTCCTGCAGAGGAATCAGAACCTCTTACATCATCTTTTTTATTGCGCCAAACACCAAACGGACTGATTCCAAATTTCACCCACGGTTTGGTTGATTTAATGGTTTTATCGAGTTTCTGAATGATTTGATTTACATTGTCTCGACGCCAGTCTGCAATTTGCTCAACTGAATACCCACGATTGTATCGGCGGAATGAGGCTGTGTCTGGGAATGCACTTCCGGCGATTGGATAGGGGTAAAAGTAATCATCAAAATGAATGGCATCAACATCATACCTGGAAACCACATCAAGAACAACTTGTGCGATGAAGTCTTGCGTTTGTGGAAGTCCCGGGTCAAAATAAAGCTTATCACCATACTTGATAACCCACTCGGGATGCTGAAACGCAATATGAGTTGATGCCAGCGGTTCGTCTGCTTTTTGAGCTACCCTGTACGGATTGAACCAAGCGTGGAATTCCATATTTCGTTTATGAGATTCTTCGATCCAAAAAGCCAATGGATCATATCCCGGAGATTTTCCCGGAGTTCCCGTTAGATATCGAGACCAAGGTTCAAGCTTGGACGGATAAAAAGCATCACTCGCTGGACGAACCTGAAAAATGACAGCATTGAAACCATTTTTTTGCAGGGTTTCCAATAATCTGATTGCTTCCGATTTTTGTTGATCGATGCTTAAACCTGGTTTTGAAGGCCAGTCTACATTCGAAACAGTTGCAACCCATGCTGCCCGAAATTCATGTTTTGGATTTACTTGGGCGATCGCAAGTACCGGAGTTAAAATAAAAAGTACATAAAGGAAAAATCTCATAATCATCTTTGATGTAAATAAGTTTTGTCACAAAGTTTTGTTGTTTAAACAATCAAACTTTGACAAATATAACTTATACAAAAAGATTTAATCCTTACTATTCAGTTTTATCTAATGTGTTTTTTATGGATAGTATCGAACAAATGCCTCCATTGCTTCATATTCAGCCATTCCAACTTCATCATAAAGCTTAGCTGTTGCTTGGTTTCGGTCTTCCGCACGTTGCCAAAACTCACGGCTGTCATCACCCATAAACATTGCTCCTTCTTTTTGTGATTGATGGCGAAAGATTGCTTCTCGTTTCCGATACAATTCTTCCGGACTAATAGGTACTGCCATTTCAATTTGGTCAATATCCCATTCGTGCCATGCTCCCCGATATAACCATAGCCAACAATCTTTCATCCAGTCATCTTCCTTAATGTCTTCAAGCGCGTAGAGGATTGCATCGAGACAAACCCGGTGCGTACCATGCGGATCGGATAAATCACCTGCAGCAAAAATTTGATGAGGCTTTAGATCTCTTAAAAAATCTTTCAGGATTTCAACATCGTCGATCGAAAGTGGATTCTTTTCAACTGCACCTGTTTCGTAAAAGGGAAGGTCCAGAAAATGTACGTTGTTACTATTCACCCCAGCAAAGCGGCAGGCAGCTTTTGCTTCCATGCGCCTGATTAATCCTTTTAAAACCCGAATATCTTCAATGTCTTTTTCATCGTTTTTCTTTTCTTTCAGGAATTTGATGGTTTTTTCGTACTGCTCCTTTTCCTTTTCATTGCCCGAATCATAATAGTTGGTATACAAATTATGAAAGGAAATAAACCGGTTGGTATATTCATCAGATACCGCAATATTTCCTGAAACCTGGTAAGCAACATGAACTTCATGACCCTGTTCTACTAACCTGATCAAAGTTCCTCCCATTGAGATGACATCATCATCTGGGTGAGGACTGAATACAACTACTCTTTTTTGAGCCGGATTTTTCCTTTCCGGACGATGCGAATCATCTGCATTGGGTTTTCCTCCCGGCCATCCGGTAATTGTGTGTTGAAGGTCGTTGAAGACCTTGATGTTGAGGGAATAAGCTGATCCTTTGTCGGAGATGAGATCGCTGAGCCCATGATTAATATAATCTGTTGTTGTAAGTTTAAGAATTGGTTTTTTTGTTTGTTGACAAAGCCAAACAACAGCTTTGCGAACTAAGCGGTCTGAATTCCAATCGCAAGTGTCAACTAGCCATGGTGTTTTCACCCGGGTAAGTTCCATTGCGGCCCCCATGTCCAAAACCATTTGGGCATTTTTATGCAATTGCAAATAGCTCGCGGGAACTTGTTCACTTATTGGTCCTTCGACAGTTTTTTTCAAAATACCAGCCTTGCCTTCCCCTAGTCCAAGTAAATATACTTTTTTAGCATTCATGATGCTGTCGATTCCCATTGTAATGGCTCTCATTGGGACCTTGGTGATTCCTCCAAACTCCCGGGCTGCATCTTGTTTCGTCAAGGTGTCCAAAACAACTAACCGAGTATTTGAATTTAGTTGTGATCCTGGTTCGTTAAAGCCGATATGTCCTGTTCTTCCAATTCCTAATAGCTGAATATCAAGTCCACCGTACGATTTTATCTTTTGGTCATACATCTGACAAAACTCGTAGATTTCATTATACTCTAAATCTCCCTTGGGAATATTTACATTTTCTGGTGGTATGTCAATATGGTTGAATAAATGCTTGTGCATGAATAAGTAATAGGAATGAACCGATTCTTTATTCATTGGATAGTATTCATCCAGGTTGAAAGTGACAACGTTTTTAAAGCTAAGTCCTTCCTCCCGGTGCATGCGGACGAATTCTGAATAAACACCAATCGGGGTTGATCCGGTTGCCAAACCAAGAATGAATAACTCATTCTTTTGTTGCTTATCCTTAATTTTTTCAGCAATTTCCTTTGCTACAAGCTGGGAAGCTTCCTTTGATTCATCACAAATTATGGTTGGGATTTTTTCGTATTTAACAAGAATGTCCCTGTGTGCTAAATTTTTTGGTTTATGGTAGGTGGTACCGTAAAACAGTGGATTGTTTGAATTAAGCTTATTTTTTAAGTCCATCGGATAAGGAATTTTGATTTAGATTGGAAGCAAAATTAAAGGTAAATTTTAATAAAAACAAAATTGGTCATACATGTTACCAGTTAGCTTTACATTGCTAAAAATAATTTTAAATTTGTGATATGAAGTTGATAGCAGATAGCGGATCTACAAAGACATCCTGGCGGTTAATAGGCAGTAGAGGCTCGGTTCAAGAAGTTGAAACTTCTGGTATGAATCCATTTTTCAGGACTAGTGAAGATATAGAGCAAGAGCTTAACGAAAAGTTATTACCACTCGTTCAGTCAGTTCAATCTGTCTTTTTTTATGGAAGTGGAATAATTAATGAAGAGAAAGCATCAATTATAAGAACAGCATTGCAGCAAGTTTTTGGAGAGATTTCAATTGAGTTGCATAGTGATTTAGTTGGTGCAGCCCGGTCTGTTTGTGGTGAAGAACCCGGAATAGCTTGTATTTTAGGTACTGGCTCCAATGCTTGTTTGTTTGACGGTGAAAAAATCATCGATAATATTCCCCCTTTAGGTTTTATACTTGGAGATGAGGGAAGTGGTACACATTTTGGGAAACAATTGTTAGGAGACTTTTTCAAAAGAATAATGCCTGAGGATTTACAGGCTAATTTTCAGGGCAGGTTTGAAATAAATAAAGATATAGTTCTTGAAAAAACTTACAGGCAACCAAAATCGAATCAATATTTGGCGGGCTTTAGCATTTTCGTATCTGAAAATATAGAAAGTTGTTATTGTCAGCAATTGGTAAAACAATCGTTCCATCAATTCATTCAACGAAATGTGAAGACCATTTCCGGTTCTGATGTGTTTCCCATAAATTTTGTCGGATCAATAGCTTATTTCTTTCGGGAAATACTCAAAGAGGTTCTTAATGAGGAGCAGCTTATTGTTGGAAAAATTATTAAAGAACCAGTAGATGGATTGATTTCTTATCACGAAAACAAAGGAGTTTAATGAGTCAAAAAATTACAGAGTCATCGTCTAATTATCAAAATTTGGAGCAAATGTCTGTTGGAGAATTGCTTCGGGGAATTCATCAAGAGGATAAAAAAGTACTACCGGCGATTGAACGAGTAATTCCACAAATAGAAAAATTGGTGAGTTTAATTGTGGAACGGATGAAGGTGGGTGGTCGGTTGTTTTATGTGGGTGCAGGAACAAGTGGTCGGCTTGGAATACTGGATGCTTCTGAAATTCCACCAACCTATGGTGTAGGTTATGATTTGGTCATCGGCTTAATTGCAGGTGGAGATAAGGCCTTGCGGATAGCGGTTGAATCTGCCGAAGATGATGAGAATTTATGTTGGAAGGAATTGCAGGATTATAAAGTTTCAAAAAATGATACAGTTGTGGGCATTGCAGCTTCCGGGAGTACACCCTATGTCGTGGGTGCGGTTACACATTCTCGTAAACACGGAATGCTTACAGCCTGTATTACCAATAATTTAAAAACTCCCTTAGCCCGAGAGGTTGATATTCCAATTGAGGTGATCGTTGGGCCTGAATTTGTGACGGGCAGCACACGGATGAAAGCAGGAACAGCTCAAAAATTAATTCTAAACATGATCACGACTTCATTAATGATAAAGCTGGATCGTGTAAAAGGAAATAAAATGGTGAACATGCAATTGAATAATCGAAAGCTGATTGATCGTGGCGTTCGAATGATTGTTGAAGAGACCGGCATTGATGTTGATGTGGCAGCGAAAATGCTAGAAAAATATGGATCTGTGAAAAAAGTATTGGATGAATTAAGAAACCAAGGTTAAGGCAAACTTTGTTTTAAAAACTTATTGAAAACCTCTAGGTTTCTCGACAAGTGAGCCTGCATTTTCTCATAGGCTCTGTCTGAATCGCCTTCCCGAATAGCATTGACTATTTCCTTGTGAAAACCAAGTGTAATTTCTTTTTCACCTTCAATATTGGCATAAATAAAACTCCTCATCCGTGGAAGTAGGTTGTGGACAGGCTCCATGGTTACAATTACAATTGGGTTTTCTGTTGCACGAGCCACCAGTAGATGAAATTTATTATCAATATCTGATTCAAGCTGTGTATTATCCGGATCACATTTGGCAAAATCAATCAGATTTTGTTCCATTAATTTCAGGTCTTCGTCGGTACGATTTAAGGCTGCCATGCGGGCAATTTCCGGTTCAAAAGCCATGCGCACTTCGATAATTTGGCTAATCAGATTATTATCAAATTTTAAATCGTAATAGAGGTTCAATGACTTAATTGCATCTTTCATTTCGATGCGCTTTACGAACATTCCACTCCCTTTTTTTATCTCAATTAATCCCCTGGCGCTTAATCTTCTTAAAGCTTCCCGAAGTGCAGTTCTGCTAACTGCAAACATTTCGCAAAGTTCTCTTTCCGAGGGCAACTTTGCACCGACAACTAACTTTTTTTCCCGAATGGCACGTTCAATGTTTCGCTCAATTTTTTGACTAAGCGTTTGAGTGGTCCCTATTTTTTTGAAAATTTCATCCATGATAAAAAGTTGCAGCTACAGTTTTGTGCATTCAAGTATTTTAATTTACAAATAAATAATATCCGCAAAACTTGGTTTGTAATGGCAAAATAACAATAATTTTTAGAATTCAATTATTCTATATGAATTGCAAATTGAAGCTAATGCAAGGATTTGATCGTATTTAGATTTGCATCACACCGGGTCTAGAGAACTATTGAATGTATTATGTGGTTTATCAGGCCTGTTTTGATAAACAACTTTGTTTATCTCTTGAATTTTTTTGATATCTTTGAGCCGAAATCGAAGTACACGTTATTTATTTAATGTGTGCTAAACAATGGCAAGACGAAAACTCCCTGTTTATTCAGGGGTCCACAGTTTTCGGAATGCTCATGGTTTATTAGGTTTAGTTGGTTTAGGTTAGTTCCCGAGAGATCGGGGCAGAAAAGGCAGTCAGAGGACTGCCTTTTTATTTTACGGGAAGCCACAAAAAAAAAGGATGCTTAAAAAAGCACCCTTTCTAAAACTTCTGTTTCCTATTTTCTAAAATTCAAATGGTAAAGCGAAGTTCACATTAACTGGTTTTCCACGTTGTTTTCCCGGTGACCATTTTTCCATACCGGATACAATTTGAGTCGCTACTTTAGCGGCAATGTCCGTTGTTTTGTCCAATACCTGGACATTAGTAACCTCACCCTTTGTATTTACAGTAAACCCAATTGTGGCCTTTCCTTCCAGTTTTTTGCCTTCAAAGAAAAGAAGTGCCTTAAAATCATTCTGTTTGGCATTTACATATTTACCAAGCCCATAATGACCGTTAGGATAATGAGGCATTTCTTCGACTATAAAAAATACTTCTTTTGAATCATCAACCTTTTGTTCAATTACTGGCGGGGGTGGTGGAGGCGGTGGTGTCTCTTCAGAAAAATCGTTACTTATTGCGATCACCTCTTTCTCCATTGAGATTTTGTAATTTAACTTGGCTTTCTTTTCGTCAAAAGTAACCTCGTTAACGACGGTCTTATATCCTACAAATGAAACAACCAAAGCAACTTCTGTATTAGTAGGAATTTCCAGTTCAAATTTCCCATCCTTATCCGCAACGGCTCCGGTAGTCGTTCCTTGCAGTAGGACAGATGCTCCGGGAAGTGGCTCCATATTTTCATCCAAAATGATCCCCTCAACCTTAAGTTCTTTTGATGATTTAAAAGTTTTCGGATTATAGAGTTTCATTTCGGAATCAGTGCTCTTTTCCTGTTGCTGGTATTTGTATTCCGGTTTTGCGAATGCTACCAGTAGCATGGCTACAATTGGAAGAGCCCAAGCCATTCGAATTAATTTTCGTTTGGGCGTTTTCTGTTTTGTCATCATTTTTAAACGAGTTGGGCCAAGGGCAAAGTTCAGGTTGTGGGTTAGTCCAATTACCTGCATGCCCATTAGCTGGTTAATTAATAGTGCCTGATACCTGACAGGTGAATGGCCCCGGGTTAATACACCTTCGTCAGCCAGGTATTCATGGTTTTGCTTAATTGCATGTTCAAACAGCCAAATAAATGGGTTGAACCATAGAAACACTGTTAACAGTTCGATAATAAGCAGGTCGACCCAATGACGCTCACGAATGTGCACTTTTTCGTGGGCAAGAATGTCAGTTAGTTCTTCCCGTTTGTGATATTTCGGGTTAATGAAAATTCGATTAAAAAATGAAAATGGCAATGAGAATTGGTTGTTCTCCAAAATCAACTGGTTATCTATTCTTCTTGATTTCGATTTTAAAATGATTTGAAGGGGCTTCCATGTTTGAATGATCAAGCGTAGTAAAAAGAAAGCAATTCCACTAAAATAGACGATGAGTCCTGCGTATTGCCATGAGAAACTGGAACTTTCTTCAAAAAGAAAGGGAGCTCTGCCATCAGTGTTTTTAAATACTTCTGCTAAATCCGTATTTGTTGTTTTTGCAGCGTTCTCGACCAGCACTTCATATTGAACAGGGAAGATGGCCACAACGATTGAGAAAACTAAAGAGAAGATTAGGAAATACCGGTTCGCTTTAAAATGTGTGGATTTACGCAAAAGTATCCAATACAAAGCAAAGAATAAACTTACCGATATGGATATGCGAAATAATATCTCGAATAAACTTTCCATTACTCAATCTTTTTAGGTTGATCATTCCCCAGCTCCTCTTGAGCTTGCTTTAATATAGTTTCCAAATCTTCAATATCCAGCTGATTTTCTTTGGCGAAAAAGGTTGCCATTTTCGGAAAAGAACCGTTGAAATAGTTTTTTAACAATGAAGAAAATTGAAATTTGGTATAGTCTTTTTTACTGATTGCAGGAGAAAAAAGATTGGTATTTCCAATTTTTCTGCGGCTCACAAATCCTTTCTTTTCTAAAACAGTAAGCACTGTTGCCACAGTAGTGTATGCAGGTTTTGGATCATCAAATTGATCAACCACATCTTTCACTATTGTTTCGTTAAGTTTCCACACAAATTGCATTACTTGTTCCTCTGCTTTGGTCAGTTGCATGATATCCATGAGTATTCAATTTTATTTTCTACTACAAATATAGTAATAGGAATTACAAAACAAACTATTCTTGTAGGAATATTACTACAAATATAGTAAATAACACATAATGTGATGATAGCTAGATGTGTGAGATTGTTGGTGCGGGACGAAAAAATAGGATAAAGAGAAATTTCGAGGGTGAAAAGTGGGATTTGTTTTGAGAGAAGGAGAAAAAAGGTTGCCCAAATCTGAGCAACCTTAGGGTGAATTTCTATTTTTTGTTGAAAGTTACTTTAACAGTCGAATTCATTTTCATCGGTATTTCCATATCTTCATTGGATTGCGGGTTATTCATCTTCATTAGCATGTTGATATCCTGAATCATGTTTGATGATGTAAGCATCCCATCTTTGGCATTTATTGACATTTCACCTGCTTGATTACCGGTCATTTCAATGTTCATATTCATGCCGTTTTGCTCGGTTGATGTATTGGAGTTAATATCCGAATTTACTTTTAATGTCACATCATCTTCTTGAATGTCAGTAACTTCAAAATGCATATCGATGTCCATATTCATAAATGCTTCCATTTTTTGACTGGCATTCCAGCTATCACCAACCGAAATTTTATCTTCGGGGAAATAATTAAATGTTTGACCGAAAGTTGACTTGAATGATTCTTTATCTGAGAACATCTTTAGCATCGTTTTCACTTGTTCATTCGCTCCAAATGCTTCACTAAAACTGTCAAACCCTTCAATGTTTTCAACTTTGCCCAGTGGGGTAATTTCCATTTGCAGTTTGATTTTTGTAATTCCTTTTAAAGCGTCAAAAGCTGGATTATCAGTATCCTGGCTGTTCGAATCAAAAGACATTTTGTTCCCCATCGCATCCATGTCCATTTTCATGGTTGTGTAGTTGTAGCTAATCAAAAAATTGTTGTTTGGTAGAACGTCCAAAACAGTCATGGATGCACCCATTTGCATATGCTGGGTCATTTTAATTTGCTGCCCCATCATTTCCTGGTCCATATCGTTGTTCATGTCCATGATCATTTCATAAACAGACCCTTTCTCTAAATTTAAACGAAGTAGTTTCTTTGTTTTTGCTTGAGTAGAAAAGGAAAAGAACAGACTGGCAATAATTAGTAGCAGGGTGGTTTTTTGAATTTGCATAAGTTGAATTTTAATTTTTTGATAAAAATAGATTATGTAAAAACATTGTGCAATAGTATTGATAAACTTTAAACAGTTTATCACGATCCAATATCTGAAAATTTTAGTTGAAGATGGATTATGTTTCGGTGAGTGGTAGGAATTTACAGACGTGTTGTTAAATATTGGATATTTCTTCCAAAATAATTTTTGCAACACTTATACTTTTCACGCGTTCAAAACTGAGGCTGAGTTTATCCTTTTTCTCTTTCATTCGACATTTGGAAGGATTAGTCTGCACGAATTGTAAGATCTTTCCAAAAACCGGAGATTGGTAATAAGGTGATTGTTGATCGGAAATGAAGTAGCAGATCATTTTTTGATTCTTTAGGATAATGCGTTCAATACCTAATTCAATCGCTACCCATCGTAGGCGCACAACCTCCAACAATTCTTTACTATTTGGGGGGAGTTTTCCAAAGCGATCAATCAAACCATTTTCAAATTGCAGAAGTCCTTCGGAGTTTTCCATGCTATCCAGTTCACGATAAAGAAGCATTCGTTCCGAAACACTCTGAATGTAACTATCCGGGAATAGCAATTCCATATCAGTATCAATTTGGCAATCATTAATGAATTTGGATTGCAGAAAAACCTGTCCGCTGTCTTCTTTTCCTTCTTCAAAAAGGCTTTTAAACTCGCCTTGTTTCAGTTCCTGAATGGCTTCATTTAAAATACGGTGATAAGTTTCAAAACCAATATCAGCGATAAATCCACTTTGTTCAGCTCCTAATAGGTTTCCTGCTCCACGAATATCCAAATCGCGCATGGCAATGTTAAACCCGCTTCCTAATTCTGCAAATTCCTCAATTGCCCGCAGTCGTTGTCTCGCCTCAGGACTCAATGTTGACAAGGGGGGAGCGAGCAAATAACAAAATGCTTTTTTATTGGAACGTCCAACTCTTCCGCGTAATTGGTGAAGATCGCTCAATCCAAAGTTTTGCGCATGGTTAATGATGATGGTGTTGGCATTTGGAATATCCAAACCTGATTCAATAATGGTAGTTGCAATCAATACATCGTATTCGCCATTGATAAAATCGAGCATGATTTTTTCCAGTTTGGGCCCCTCCATCTGTCCGTGCCCAACAACGGTTTTAGCACTCGGAATAATTCGCTTGATAGTCGCTTCAACTTCATGGATATTTTGAACACGATTATGAATGAAAAATACCTGACCCCCTCGAGAAATTTCATAGTTGATGGATTCGCGGATCACATCTTCGTTGAATCCATGCAGTTCGGTAACAATTGGATATCGATTTGGTGGAGGGGTTTGGATGATTGATAAATCACGTGCGCCCATTAAAGAGAATTGCAAGGTTCGGGGAATTGGGGTTGCAGTAAGCGTTAAAGTGTCAACATTTACTTTTAGCTGTTTCAGCTTTTCTTTAACTGAAACGCCAAATTTTTGTTCCTCATCAACAATTAATAACCCCAGATCTTTAAACTTTACATCTTTTCCTACCAGCCGGTGTGTCCCAATTAGGATATCGACTTTTCCGGCCTCGGCATCTTTTAATATTTTTCGTATTTCTGCAGCTGGACGCAACCGACTGATGTATTCTACCCGTGCAGGCAGATCCTTCAAGCGGTCTGAAAATGTTTTGAAGTGTTGCAGTGCCAGAATGGTTGTTGGAACTAAAATGGCAACCTGCTTGCTGTCGGCAACAGCTTTGAAGGCCCCACGAATGGCAATTTCTGTTTTGCCAAAACCAACATCACCACAAACCAATCTATCCATGGGCATTTCCCGCTCCATATCTTTTTTCAGAGCAATAGTTGCCTTTAATTGATCGGGTGTGTCTTCGTAAATAAAAGATGCTTCCAGCTCATTTTGTAGGTAACTATCAGGAGAAAAAGCAAAGCCTTTTTCTTTGCGTCGCTCGGCATACAAGGCAATTAATTCTTTGGCAATATCTTTAACTTTCGACTTGGTGCGTTCTTTCATTCGTTGCCAGGTGCCGCTTCCCAATTTATTGATCTTGGGTTCAAGTCCTTCTTTCCCTTTGTATTTTGAAATACGGTGCAGTGAATGGATGCTTACAAAAAGGACATCATTGTCGCGATAAGTAAGGCGAATGGTTTCTTGCATCTTCCCATTCACTTCTGTTTTTACCAGACCGGCAAATTTCCCAATACCCTGATCAATGTGTACCACATAATCGCCCTGATGTAGTTTGTTTAATTCTTTCAGCGTAATGCTTTCCCGTTCAGCTTTTCGGGTTTTCAGTTTGAATCGGTGGTAACGTTCAAAAATCTGATGATCGGTATAGCAACAAATATTCAGTTCATGGTCAATGTAGCCTTCATGCAGGGTGAAGTTAAGGTCGGTAAATTGAACATTTAGTCCCTGATCATTGAAGATTGCATGCAGGCGCTCAATCTGTTTTTCATTAGATGAAAGCAGAAAATTAGTATATCCATTTTTTACATTTTCCTGCAGGTTATTACCCAGCATTTCAAAGTTCTTATTAAATATTGGCTGAGGCGAAGTTTCAAATTGAATACTTGTTTCGGCTTTAAAATAAGAACGATTTCCAGCTTCGATGCTGCAAAACTCAGGGATGATTTCCAGTATTTCATTCCCAAAAGCAAATCGGGATTTAAATTCTTCTGTCAAATCCGGGTCTTGTTGGGTTTGCTGAAATATATCCTCAACCAGATCGGTCGTTAGCTGGATGTCTTTAAAAAGCAGGCAACTCTTTTTTGGAATGAAATTGAAAAAATGATCTCGCTTTTCATCATCCAGGCCTTCCTGAATGTTGGGAATGATTACAATTTTATTAAGCTGCTCTTTCGAAATCTGGTTGTCAATATCAAAACTCCGAATACTATCAACTTCATCTCCGAAAAAGTCAATTCGATAAGGATCTTCATTGGAGAATGAATAGATATCAATCAAGCTTCCTCGGATGGAATACTGACCCGGTTCAACTACAAAGTCAACCCGTTCAAAATCATATTCAAATAATACGTCATTTAAAAATGAAGTGGAAAGTTTGTCTCCTTTCTTGATGTCGAAACTATGTGATGCAAGTCCTTCACCAGAAATCACTTTTTCTGACAAGGCCTCCGGATAAGTAATTACACAAAGCTGATTCGATTCGCGAAGTTGATTCAAAACCTCGGTGCGAAGAATTACATTCTCCTGCTCAGGTTTGTCGTATTGGGTGGCACGTTTGTACGAACCCGGGAAAAAGAATACGGGAGTAGGAGTTTGCAGATTAATTAAATCGTCATAAAAATAGGCTGCTTCTTCCTTATCATTCAAAACAATAATAAGTGGTTTCTTGTGCTTTTCCGCCAGGCTTGAAACAACAACCGAAAGTGAAGAGCCAACAAGACCATGCAGGTGAATTTTTTCACCAGGGTTTTTCATTTTCTTTAGCAGTGACTGAATAGCCTCTTGCTTATTGACTTTTTTTCGAAAATCCTGCAACTCCAAGATCGTTCAATTTTGCCCAAAGATAGATTTTTTAGTTTGAAGATGGAAGTTGTGTAGTGATTCGAATGAACAAATACTAACATTGCCAATTTGTTTTAAATTTCTTTCACATTCTTTCATTTAAGTTAAATAAAACACATTGTTTATCGTCATATATTTGCTAGTGATTAGGATGAATATGATAGAGAAATAAATTTTAATAGTTAAGTTAATTTATTTTTAAATTATGAAAACAATTACATTTTTATTATTACTGTGTTTGTCTTTTTCATTTTCGATTGCTCAGGAAAAAGGGCAATTGGGAGTTTATACCGAAGGTGGTTGGTATACTCCCAAAGATAGTCCGGGGAATTCCATGAAAGATGGAATTGCTGCAGGCATTGGAATGTATTATGAGTTCCCAATTCATAATAGGTTTTTTGGGAGTCTGGGTGTAGGGTATCGCTACAAACAAAACCAAAAGTATCAGGTTGAATATTCTTATTTTGGTGATGAGTATGGAGGGTATGGATATAGTACCTATGGTTACAGCCCTTATGGTTATTCTCCATACGGTAGCAATACTTCTGCTGGTGAGTGGCTCAACTTTCCGCAACATTACATTGTATTACCTGCAAAATTAAAGTATCGATTGAAGAACAACTTCTTTGTTCAGTCTGGATTAGAAGCAAGCTGGTTGCTAAACTATGATTACGTTTCTGTGAAGCCGGAATTTAATTGGTCGCTTGGGCTTGGTTCTAAAATAGGAGATTTAGAATGGTCACTTAATTATGTTCGAGGTACAAAAATGCAGGGAATGTTGAATTATACAAACGTACCGGATGTACCAATTGAGATTACAAAAGATCAGGGGTTGAGAAATCGCATGCTGATGCTGAATCTTTTGTATCCATTATGGAAACGCTAAAATATTCCTCAGTTAGGGATGTTTGGAAACGGTGAGAACTAGTTTCTCCTTTTGGCCCCGGGTTTGCCATGTCCGGGGCTTTTTTTCTGAAAATTTCGTTTGCCTTTGTAACCACCTTTACCTCTTCCTTTTTGTTTTACTTTCCATTCGGGGCCATCACCTAGTTCAGCAGGAAGAGGAGCTTTAAAAACTTCGCTTTCGATAAGTGTTTCGATTTGCTGAAACTTATACATATCGTCTTCATTAATTAGTGTGAGGGCAATACCTGTAGTATTTGCACGAGCCGTACGACCGATGCGGTGGACATAATCTTCAGCATCTCCCGGTACATCATAATTGATAACCAGATTGATATCTTTGATGTCAATTCCCCGGCTGAGTACATCGGTGGCAACGAGGATTCGGGTCTGTCTTGCTCTAAAATTCATCAAGACTTGTTCCCGTTCCTTTTGTTCCAGATCCGAAGAAATTCCTTCGGCATTAAATCCTTTCTTTTTGAGTGCCCGAACGATACTCGAAACTTTCTTTTTAGTAGAGCTAAAAATCAGAATGCTTTGGCAGTCTTCTTTTCCGGCAATTAACGATTGAATAAGTGGAGTTTTTTGCTCTTCGTAACAAAGGTAAGCCGCTTGTAAAACACCTTCTGCAGGCTTGCTGATCGCAGTACTATATTCTTGAGGTTTTGTTAAGATTTTCGATGCAAGTTGCCTGATTTTAGGGGGCATTGTCGCACTATACATCAATGTTTGTCGCTTCTCGGGTAAGTGGCTAAATATCCGAATAATATCATCATAGAAGCCAATGTCGAGCATGCGGTCGGCTTCATCCAATACCACGAATTCAACCTCATTCATTTTTGCAATATCATTATCAATAAATGAAATTAGTTTACCCGGAGTTGCCACAATTACATCAACTCCTTTTGCAAGAGCCTGACGCTGAGCTTCCCATTCGTTGCCATCGCCACCTCCATATAACGCAATAGAAGTAATTCCCAGATAATAGGCGAATCCCTGGACCTGCTGTTCAATCTGAATAGCCAACTCACGTGTTGGGGCAACCACCAAAGCTTTTGTTTTACCTTCGGGAAAGTCGGCAACTTTATCAAGAATTGGTAAAATAAAGGCTGCAGTTTTTCCCGTACCTGTTTGTGCGCAGGCAATTAAATCGTGACCTTCAAGTATGGTGGGAATGGTTTTTTCCTGTATTTCTGTGGCCTCACTAAAGCCCATGTCAAACAGGGCATCTAAAATATCATCGTGTAAATCAAACTCGTCAAACTTCATACAAAAATTACGGATGCTCCATTTATGAGAATCTGCCTGCAAAGTTACTAAAATTAATTGAGCAAGTACATTAACTTTTTCTTAGCCGAAAGTTGCAAATTAATTGAAATGCATATCTTTGCAGCCATTATGAACAACGTGTTCTTGATAACCACGTAAAAAACAAGAAGAATGAAAAATAAAGTTTCAGTTTTATTCCTGTTGACAGGAGTGCTTTTCGCGGCCTGTTTATTAATCTCTAACATTTTAGCATCTAAAATAATCATGATTGGTCAGTGGTCTGCGCCTGCTGGTGTCTTGATTTTTCCATTGGCCTATATCATTAATGATGTGATTGTGGAAGTGTGGGGGTATGCAAAAGCCAGGATGATTATTTGGGCCGGATTCGGTGTAAATATTTTGGCTGCATTCTTTTTTATGCTTGCCATTGCCATGCCGGCCGCTCCTTTTTTCGAAGGACAGGAAGCATTTCAATCCGTTTTAGGAAGCTCGGTTCGTATTGTCCTGGCAAGTTTAATGGCTTATGTAGTCGGCTCTTTTTTGAATGCATTTGTGATGAGCAAGTTTAAAATGATGACTGGTGGCAAAGGATTTTCTATTCGTGCTATTGTATCGACTTTAGCAGGCGAAGGAGCTGATTCATTCCTATTTATTACCATAGCGTTTATAGGAGTGTTCCCATATCCGGTTATATTAGGAATGATTGTTACTCAAACATTGCTAAAAACCACTTATGAAATTTTGGTGCTTCCACTGACAATTTGGATTGTAAATAGGATAAAAGTGATTGAGGGTGAAGATTGTTATGACAAGCAGATTTCGTATAATCCCTTCAACTTAAAACAAATTTGATGAGTAAAGCTTTAGTTGTTTTTTCAGGAGGACAAGATTCTACTACCTGTCTTTTTTGGGCGAAAGAGAAATTTTCTGAGGTAGAAGCTATTTCGTTTGATTACGGGCAAAAACACCGTTTGGAATTAGATATAGCTCAGAGTATTGCTGAAAAGGCAAATGTACCATTTCATGTTTTCAAACTTGATTTGCTTAGCCAGATTACGGATAATGCACTTACTAATCCAAACGTTGAGGTAGAGCAAAACAAGCCAGATAATCGTCCGCCAAACACTTTGGTGGAAGGGCGTAATATGCTTTTTCTAACCTATGCCTCGGTGTATGCCAAATCGCAGGGGATTCAGCATATCGTAACCGGAGTGGGACAGGCAGACTACAGCGGATATCCGGATTGCCGTGATGAGTTTATCCAATCACTCAATCAAACCCTGAACCTCTCAATGGATTATTCGTATGAAATTCATACGCCTTTGATGTGGAAAAACAAGGAACAGATTTGGGAACTCTCAGATGAATTAGGAGTTTTCGATTTGGTAAGAAACGAAACGCTGACCTGCTATAATGGTATCATTGGTGATGGTTGTGGAAACTGCCCGGCATGTAAACTCCGCAAAAATGGGTTGGATTCATATCTTTTAAGAAGAAAATAGAAGCAAAAATGGAAAATCTGAAGAATCTTGGAAACGATACCAATTACCTGTTTAATTATTCACCGCAGGTGTTGGAGACATTCGATAATAAGCATCCTGAAAATGATTATTGGGTAAAATTCAATGCCCCGGAATTTACCAGTTTGTGCCCAATTACAGGGCAGCCAGATTTTGCCACTATTTATATCAGCTACATGCCTGATCAGAAAATGGTGGAAAGCAAGTCGTTGAAATTGTACTTATTCAGCTTTCGGAATCATGGTGATTTTCACGAAGATTGTATTAATATCATTATGAAGGACCTGATAAAATTAATGGATCCAAAGTACATTGAGGTTTGGGGAAAGTTTCTACCACGCGGAGGAATTAGTATTGATCCATTTGCCAATTACGGAAAGCCTGGAACCAAGTATGAAGAATTGGCCTGGTATCGTATGCAAAACCATGATCTCAATCCAGAGAAAATTGATAACAGATAATTTAATTTATACGTGCTACAGATTCCCGAATGATTAATCTTGGTGGAATTTGGACTTGATTTTCAGTTGATTCTAATTTTTCGTCAATTTCATCAGTTAATAGCGTAACAGCAAGCTTCCCAATTTCTTCAATGGGTTGGGCAATTCTAGTGATTGGAGGTTGAAGAAAATCAAGGTAAGTATAATCATCAAATGCGATTAATGAAATTTGCTCGGGGATCTGGAGGTTTGCTTCCCGAATTGCTTTAAAAGCACCAAGAGCAATGGTATTGCTTAACGCAAAAATAGCTGTTGGTTTTTCCTTTTTCTTCAAAAGAAGTTTTGTTTCCAGATAGCCGTTTTCAACATTGAAATCTGTACCCGAAATATGGATGCTAGTCGTTATTCCTGAATCTTCCAATGCCTTTTTAAATCCGTTTACTCGTTCTTTATTAGGCGTTGAATGTGGCACTCCCTGGATGCAGGCAATATTTCGATGACCGTTCTTGAGCAGTAAGTTTGTTGCATCAAAAGAGCCTTGGAAATTATCGGTACACAGATAAGGAAGTTTTGATTTCTCAAAATAGCGATCGATAAGCATTACAGGTGTTCCGGACTTCTGAATGTTTTCTAAAAAATCTGGATCTTGTCCACATGGGATCACAATCAATCCATCAATTTTTCGGGCCAACAACAACTCCGCAGAATCTATTTCTGTTTGCTCATCATCCTCACTGTCTACAAGTATGATGGTATAGCCTTTTAGTTTTGCCTCCTTCACAACTATGCTGGCAATGTTGGCAAAAAATGGGTTGGTAATACTTGGAATCAACAAACCGATGGTAAACGTTTTTTGTGTTCTCAGACTTCTTGCAAGTAAGCTGGGAGAATAATTGCTCTTTTTTGCTTCCTCCAAAATTTTCTGTTCGGTTGTTTTGCTGATCCTGTATTTTTTTGCTTTTCCATTCAAAACCCGTGAAACTGTGGAAACAGAAAATCCGGTCTTTTTAGAAATGCTTATTAAGGTTTCTTTGCTCATAATAGTTTGCCAGCAATTGATTCGACTGTAAAAGTAATAAACTTTTTATCAAGGATTTGTTTCTTTTTAAAAGTACCAATTGTAAGTGCCTGTATGACAGGTTGATGAGTGGGAGTATGATTTTAAATATTTGGGAGTTCTTGCATTTATTAATAAAATTTTCATAAATTGCGCAAACGTTTGTGCAGGTATGTTTTATATTCTAT
The DNA here is from genome assembly GCF_052690465.1 of Sunxiuqinia sp. A32. Lineage (NCBI taxonomy): Bacteria > Pseudomonadati > Bacteroidota > Bacteroidia > Marinilabiliales > Prolixibacteraceae > Sunxiuqinia > Sunxiuqinia sp. A32. The sequence continues at coordinate 33,296 of NZ_JBQYLI010000017.1, read as the reverse complement.
AATTAAGTCAATGAGTACAAAAGGAAAAATATTAGTCGTTGGAAGTACGAATACGGATATGGTGATCCAGACAAAAAAATTCCCGGCTCCTGGAGAAACCATTTTAGGTGGTGAATTTTTTATGAACCCTGGAGGTAAAGGAGCAAATCAGGCAGTGGCTGCTGCAAGATTGGGAGGCCAGGTAACTTTTATAACTAAAGTGGGAGATGATATTTTTGGAAAGCAATCGTTGGAAAATCTACGCAATGAGAATATCAATGTTGAATATATTCAAACCGACCCAAAGAGTCCAAGTGGTGTCGCTTTAATAACTGTTGATGGTTCTGGTGAAAACTCAATTGTGGTAGCACAAGGTGCAAATGGCACTTTACTACCTAATAATATTAGTGAGCTTAATTCAGTTTTCGACGAGGTTGATATTCTTTTGATGCAACTCGAAATTCCTTTGGAGACGATTGAGTTCTTTGCGAAAGAAGCCGTCGAAAGAGGAATAAAAGTAATCTTGAATCCTGCGCCAGCGAATACATTGTCAGATAATTTACTGGCAAACCTGTATATGATAACTCCCAATGAAACAGAAGCTGAAATATTAACTGGGGTGAAAGTTATTGATGAAAATTCAGCGAAACAGGCAGCAAGAATATTGAATGCCAAAGGCGTTGAGATTGTAATAATAACAATGGGTTCAAAAGGTGCCATGCTATACTCAAATTCGCAATCTGTTCTTATTCCAGCCCAAAAAGTAAGCCCTGTTGATACAACTGCTGCGGGTGATACTTTCAATGGGGCGATTGCTGTTGCGCTCTCTGAAGAGAAAGAGTTGGTTGAAGCAATTCTATTTGCCAATCAGGCTGCTGCCATTTCTGTCACCCGCTTAGGGGCACAGGCATCGGTTCCATTCCGTAACGAAATTAACTAACGCAACTTCAATATGAATACAAAGAATTTTTTTATATCTCTAATCGCGATGCTACTAATTGTGGTGTTTGCAGTTGCAAAAGAACCTGTTAAGGTTATTTTCGATACAGATATGGGGCCCGATTATGACGATGTGGGAGCTATAACGGTGCTACATTCCTTAGCAAATAAAAATGAATGTGAGATTTTAGCAACGGTGGCTAGCGATGGATATCCATACATTGCTTCGACCATTGAAGTATTTAATCGATATTTTAATCGGCCAAATATTCCAATTGGTGTTCCGGGAAAAGATGCGCCTTATTTTTCATGTCCGAATCATTGGAATGATTCCTTGGTTATGAAATTTTTACCCAAACCAAAAACCAATGCTGATTATCCATCGGCTGTAAAGGTTTATCGAGAAGTGCTTTCTAAACAGGATGATCAAAGTGTTGTCATCATAACGGTAGGTTTCATTTCCAACCTGGCTGATTTATTAAAATCGGAGCCTGATGAATTCAGCAAATTGAATGGAAAAGATCTCGTAAAGAAAAAAGTAAAGAAGTGGGTTGCGATGGCCGGGGGATTTCCTGAAGGCGATGAGTTTAATGTGGCGAAACACGCTGATGCTTCTTATTATGTATTTGAAAATTGGCCAAGCCCAGTTCTTTTCAGTGGGTTTGAAATAGGCGTTAAAATACTCACTGGCAATAGGGTTGCAAAAAGTGGAGCTAAAAATAGTCCGGTTCAGTGGGCTTATGACTACAATTTAAAAACGTATGAGGGCAAAGAAGTTCAGAATCGCTGTTCATGGGATCACACTGCGGTGCTTTGCGCCGTTCGAAATCCCGAAGACTATTTTTACGTAATTAAAGATGGGACATTTGTTTGTGAAGAGTCTGGTCAGAATACTTGGGATCCTGATAAAAACTCTCATCACGATTTCTTGGTACACAAATATCCGTATCAACATATAGCAGATATATTAGATGAATTAATGATGGAAGAACCTAGTAAATAATTTATTATGAAAGAACAATTTAAAATAAAACTTCAATTCTATTTATTTCTTGTTATCACAATTTCTTTGTTCGCATGTGAGCAGGAAACTACAATTTCGAAATCCCAATTAAAAGACAAAATTAAGGGTGGATGGGCAGGACAGGTTATTGGCTGTACGTATGGGGGGCCAACTGAATTCAAATTTAATGGGAAAATGATTCCCGGAGATCATAATATCCCCTGGAATAACGAGCGTTGTTTATGGTATTATCAAAATGAACCGGGGTTATATGATGATATATACATGGATCTAACTTTTGTTGATGTTTTTGAGAAAGAAGGGTTGGATGCACCAGCAACAGCGCATGCGTTGGCATTTGCAAATGCTGATTATCCATTGTGGCATGCCAATCAGGCGGCAAGATACAATATCCTCAATGGAATTATGCCTCCTCAGTCCGGGCACTGGCTGTATAATCCGCATTCGGAAGATATTGATTTTCAAATTGAGGCTGATTTTGCTGGCTTGATGTCACCGGGATTGGTCAACACAGCTTCTGAAATTTGTGATAAAGTTGGTCATATCATGAATTATGGAGATGGATGGTATGGTGGTGTTTACGTAGCAGCTATGTATTCGCTGGCATTTGTTTCAGATGATATCGATTTTGTGGTTAATGAAGGATTGAAAGCGATTCCTGAAGAATCTACATTTTATCAATGTATGGCTGATGTGATTCAATGGCATCAGCAGTATCCTGATGATTGGACAAAAACATGGGATGCTTGTCATGAGAAATGGTCGAATGATGTAGGTTGTTCGGATGGAGTGTTTGCAGACTTTGATATTGATGCGAAAATAAATGCTGCATATATTTTAGTGGGATTGTTATATGGAGAAGGAGATTTTGGTAAAACAATTGACATTAGTACCCGATGTGGGCATGATTCAGATTGTAATCCTGCCAGTGCTGCCGGTATTTTAGGAACAATGATTGGATATGAAAATATACCTGACGAATGGCAGTCTCCGATCCATCAGGTGGAAGACATGGATTTTAAATATACCACAATGTCTCTGAATGATGTGTATGAGATCGGATATAAGCATGCTACTGAAGTGTTAAAACAAAACGGGGCAAAATTTAATGGAGAGATGATTGAAATGCCAAATCAACCAGTTCAGCCGGTTCAGCTTGAGGTTGGTTTTGAAGGTCACTATCCAAAAGAAAGAATACATATTGGAAAATTTCTTAATACCGAAACTCCAGAGATAGTCATTGATTTTGAAGGAAATGGATTTGTTTTAGGAAGTTGGATTTGGGAAGTTGAGCCTGACTATATTTTTAATCTTGAAATGGAAATTGATGGACAACTTATTGAATCATACACGATGCCTACTTCATTTATCACAAGGCGTCATGATGTGGCTTGGAAATTTCAGCTAGAAGAGGGAAAACATCAAGTAAAAGTACGGGTGCTTAATCCGCGAGAAGGCTATAAGATAGATGTAAATGACTTGATTACATATACTTCCGATGAAAATAAGAATGGATATCTTAATCATTAGTGGCAAATAGAAATAACTAACTAAAAACTAAATCAATGTACATTGTTGGATCATATGCGATAGCTGTTATACTTTGTATCGTTACCATGCTTTGCTGGGGGTCATGGGCGAATACTCAAAAGTTGGCTCAAAAATCCTGGCGTTTCGAGTTGTTCTATTGGGATTACGTCATTGGAATAGTATTAATGTCCCTAATTTTTGCCTTCACATTGGGAAGTTCAGGGGAACAAGGACGAGGTTTCATCAGTGATTTGGGGCAGGCTGATTGGCAAAATATTGGAAATGCTTTTCTTGGAGGAATCATTTTTAATGCTGCTAATATTCTGGTTGCAGCAGCTATTGCAATCGCCGGGATGTCAGTGGCTTTCCCTGTGGGAATCGGTATTGCGTTAGTACTTGGTGTCATCATAAACTATCTGGCAATACCACAGGGAAATCCGATTTGGCTTTTTGCGGGCGTTTTATTGGTGACTCTTGCAATTATTCTGGATGCACTTGCCTATAAAAAACAGGCATCTCAGGCGCAAAAGATACCTGCAAAAGGGATTATTTTATCGGTAGTTGGCGGTATTTTAATGGCGATGTTTTATCGCTTTGTGGCCAGTTCAATGGTGAGTGATTTTTCCAATCCGGAAGCAGGTTTGCTAACTCCATATACAGCCGTGGTTATTTTTTCAATCGGGATTTTTGCCAGTAACTTCGTTTTTAATACCCTTTTGATGAAAAAGCCATTTGAGGGGTCACCCGTAACTTATAATCAGTATTTTGCAGGAAAGCTGAGAGAACATTTAACAGGAGTTCTTGGTGGAATGATTTGGAGCGTTGGTATGTCATTTAGCATTATTGCAGCAGGGAAAGCCGGATTCGCTATTTCGTATGGTTTAGGACAAGGTGCAACATTGGTTGCGGCTCTGTGGGGAGTTTTTATCTGGAAAGAATTTAAAGGTGCAAAAGGAACATCAGGGATGCTCACAGCCATGTTTGCTCTATTCCTCGTTGGCCTTGGAATGATAATTTATGCAGGCTCCTAATAAAAGAATTACTCAGTTGGCTGAGCTTTTTTCATAATTAAGGTGCAATTAATTGGATAATGATCCGATAGTTGCACCTTATCAACTTTGAAATTATAGCTGTCGAAATCTTCGCTGTGTAAGATGTAGTCAATCCTGAAGGAAGGAAGTTTTCCAAGGTAGGAATTGCCAACCCCACTGCCTGATTCAACAAAAGCATCTTTCAGATCTCCAATAACTTTGTGGTAAGTATAGGATACAGGTGTGTCATTAAAGTCTCCACAGAGAATCACTTTATATGGCGACAATTTGATTAACTGAGAAAGCGTATCAGCCTGCTCTGCACGTTTAATAAAGGCATGCTTTAGTTTTGCACCAGTATATCTGACTTTTTTCAGGCTTTCTTCCTGCTTTTCAAATGAAATGGAATCCAAAGAGCTAATATCTGCATCACTAAAACGGTAACTTTCCAAATGACAATTGAATAATCGAATGGTGTCGTCATCAATCTTAAGATCAGAGATGATCATCATATTGGCAGATTCCTTAAAATGAATTTCTTTTTTATCAATAATTGGGAAGCTAGAGTATGTTATTTGTCCACCTTTTTTACTTTGATGAATGTATTTGAAAAATTCATTTTTAGTTGATTTTGGATTTCCGGATTTCGGAAAAGAACTTTGTGATTTTAAACTTGCTTCCTGAAAACAAAGAATGTTTGGTTTTACCGTCTGGATGTATTCATATACTTCTTTCGAGAGCTCAGTTCTTTTTTTGTTTTTAATTCCCTGAAAATTTTTAACGTTGTAACTCGAAACAACGATTCCTTTTTCTTCCGTGCTTTTCCCTGATAATTGAAAATAGTGGTGCAAATTCGAGTACCCAATTCCGATAGCAATTATGGAAATAAAGGCATACTTGACTTTCGAAAATAACCATATTAGAACAAAAACAACATTAGCAAATAGAAGATAAGGATATGCAAGGCCTAAAAATGAAAGCACCCAAGAATTCTCCGGACTCACATGAACCGATAGGTATGAGAGTAAAATTCCTACAACCGGAATGAGGTTTAGGAAAATGAAAATATTTCGTATCAATTTTTTCAAATAGAATCGAGGTATTGTTGGTTTGTATACAAATATAAGAAATGCATGCAGAAATTAGGAGGGTCTGGTTTTTTGTTGTTTTAAAATGATACTTTTTACACTTTGAGATGGTAGCTCAATTTGCCCAAATCCTTGGGCATGTGCTGATTTTATTAATGAAATTTGATTTGGGTCGATTCCTACCCGCTTGGCTGCATATGAGTCCGCTGCAACAATATCAATAGAGAAAATAAGGGTTCGAAAGGTTGATACATCGTCGACAGATGCATTTCTAGTAATTACACGATTAGCATCGATAATATTTAATGCTGGTTTCTTGTATCGAAGGATATCCATAACACATTCGTCACTATATTTTTCGGGCTCCCAGACTAACTGTTTCATATTTTTGAGCGCTCCACTAATAGAATTCTCTCCATCGATTTTTAAGACCGGCATATTGATAATTACATCAACTTCATCAACCAACTCATGGAATTTGGCAGTTTGCATTGTTTTTCCATCAGAAATATTAACCTGTTGATACAGTGACTCTCGATTGCCGGGAAGAATTTTCGCATGAGCATCTTTTACTGCACGCTCAATACCACTAGCTTTATAGGCTTTAGTCCAGGGATCAATAGTTTGATCAAATAGATACACACCACGAGAACCAGCTTCATAACAAAGTTCAACCAATTTTGCCAGCAATTTTGGGTTGGTGTTTGCAGCTTGCTCTGGAGTTTTCTCCCAACGCAAAGTGGGCTTGATCAAAACTTTTTGTCCTTTAGAAACAAATTTTTCAATACCTCCCAGCGCGTCCAGCCCGAGTTCCAACATGCCGATTGAACTTCCTCCTCGAATGCTTACCAATTTATACGTTTGTGTTTTTGCGAAAGCTGGCACACTAATTAAGGATGCAGTTGCCAGTGCTGTATTTTTTATAAAGTTTCGTCTTTTCATATCAGCTGTTTTTGATCGCTTTAATCATGCGGTCTTTTCCGTTTAGATCCTTTCTTAATTCAACGTTCGAAAAACCATTTTCTTTTAACAGGCTAACGCATTCTTTGCCAAAAGCCTCATTGATTTCCCAAAACAAATATCCTCCACTTCTTAAATAGTTGTTTGCAAAAATGGTCAGTGCGTTATAAAATTTTAACGGATCGGTATTCGGCACAAAAAGTGCTTTGTCGGGTTCATGCTCCAATACATTCGCATGCATTTGCGATTTTTCTGCATTGGTGACATACGGTGGATTACTGACCAAAACATCCAGTTTGGGAAATGAACCTGGTAGTTGAGGATCTAAAATATCCTGCTGAAAAAACTCAATTTCAACATGGTTCAGTTTTGCATTTCCCTTTGCAATGTCAATGCTTTGGAGATCAATGTCACATGCTATAACGCTGGCATTTGGTAGATTTCTTTTCAAGGTAACTGGAATGCATCCACTTCCGGTTCCCACATCAAGAATGACCGGACGATCAGGCAATTTACTTTTTAAGATCCAGTCAACCAGCTCTTCCGTTTCTGGTCGCGGAATTAAAACTGCTGGAGTGACCTTAAAAGGAAGGTCATAAAATTCGGTTTCACCCAAAATATATTGAATGGGCTCATGGTTCTTCAAACGGTTTACAATGAGCTGAATGCTTTTATTCTCTTCAGAAGAAAGCGGTTCTTCTTTTTTCATGATCAGGTCGGTGGAACTGTAGTTCTTAAGTTTGGAAAAGATAATCCTGATGAAGCTTTCGATCTCCTCTTTCGGGTAGTGGCATTCTAATTCTTTTCGGATATATGATAAGCTTGCCTGCATTTATTTGTATTTTTGGCAAAGTTAAACTTTTCCTGATGAACATATCTGTCAAATATATGAATAGATGCATTGAACTAGCCCGTCTGGGAATTAACGATGCAGCTCCCAATCCCATGGTGGGGAGTGTGATTGTTCATAATGACAAAATTATTGGCGAAGGATTTCATCGGAAATGTGGCGAAGCTCATGCCGAGGTCAATGCCATTAATTCGGTAAAAGATAAAAGCTTACTAAAGGAATCGACCATTTATGTGAGTTTGGAACCATGTGCTCATTTTGGTAAAACACCTCCTTGTTCCGATTTAATTATTGCCAGTGAGATTCCGAGAGTGGTGGTTGGATGTATCGATCCGTTTGCTGAAGTTGCAGGAAAAGGAATTGAAAAAATGAAAAATGCCGGGATAGAAGTTGAGCTCGGTATTTTAGAAGAAGAGTGTCTGGAACTGAATAAGCGATTTTTCACTTTTCATCAAAAGAAACGACCATTTATTGTATTGAAATGGGCACAAACCTTAGATGGCTTCCTGGATATTGATCGATCACAAATAGCATTTGGGCAACCAACATGGATCAGCAATGAACTTTCCAGACGAGTCGTGCACAAACAACGAACTGAAGAGGGTGCAATTTTAATCGGAACCAACACTGCATTGAAAGATAATCCGTCTCTCACCGTTCGAGAGTGGCATGGTAATCAACCAATGCGCTTGCTAATTGACCGTAAGAATCGATTGCCGGAGTCGCTTCATCTAAAAGATGGGAAGCAACCAACCATCGTTTTTACAGAAGAGGATGTTGTGTCAAAGGCAAATCTGGAATATGTGAAAGTTGATTTTCAAACCAACATACTTCCTCAGATTCTGGACGAATTGTATAAGCGAGAGATTCAATCTGTTGTAGTAGAAGGTGGTGGACAGCTGCTTCAATCATTTATTGATCAGGGGCTATGGGATGAGGCTTACGTTTACTTTGGAAATACCTTTTTTGTAAAAGGGGTGCCTGCTCCTCATTTGCCAGTTCCTCCGATAAAGTCAGAGAGTCTTCATGACACTTTCCTCAAGTTTTTTGTCAATCGATTCGACTAAGTGGCATTCGGCCCATTGGAAAGAATTGGAATTCTTAACACATCTTCGACATATTGGAAATAGTAAAATAACTTGTGATTGATTTCTAACCCATAATCAATTTGATGGTCGTAATTTATTTGTCCGTCCAATAACTGAGAATGATGAGACCACAGCGATTTGTGATTCCATTCATTAACATATTGCTGGTTCCATGTTTCGTAATAAGATTGCGAATGATACCAGGTTGGTTTGCAGTATTTGATATACCAGCTTTCAAAACCAGGATCGAGGACAATCAGTTCGTAGCTTACACTATCAGCTGATTCGTTTTGGCTGACTTCCTTAATCTGAATGTTCTTTTGCGAGCTGCAGGCTGCAATAACAAGAATGATAATAATAAATACTAAATTCTTCATAGTTTCGCCCTTTTTAATTACATACGTATCGAAGGGTATGTTTGTTTATCAGTTTAAAAATATCGAAATTTAATTTTACAACTTCAGAAATGTATGTTTAGTTTTCTAAGTGATATATGGGAGTATTTGCCTTTGGTTGTTACCGGTGTTTATTTTTTAACAGTGGTCGTGATTGCTGTCGTTATTGTTCATGAAAATAGAAACCCCGTAAAGACAATTAGTTGGGTATTGGTCTTGGTTTTACTTCCTATTGCAGGCATTATTTTTTACTTATTTTTTGGTCAGGAATACCGGAAACGCAAGATGTTTTCAAGGAAGGGTTTGAAAAACCTTGAAAGGCTTCGTAAACTTACCCAGGAACAATTAAACCGGTTGCCACAAAACGAATTAAACCTAAATGAAGCACTTCTGGATAAGCATCATTTAATGAAATTGTTGCTTTCAAGCTCCAATGCTTTGCTAACCAACAATAATGAGGTCACTATTTTAAAAAATGGGAGAGAGGCATTCCCTGCAATTTTCAGGGCACTGGAAGAGGCGAAACATCATATTCATCTCGAATACTATATTGTTGAAGATGATCAATTAGGCAGACAGTTGCATGATATATTATTTCGAAAAGCAAAACAAGGGGTTGAGGTTCGGTTTATTTATGACGATGTAGGTAGCTGGCAATTACCCAGAAAGTATATCCGCTCGTTACGAAGTGTGGGAGTGAAAATTGATTGCTTTATGAAGGTGCGTTTTCCAATGCTTACCTCCAGAGCCAATTACAGGAATCACCGAAAGATTGTTGTAGTTGATGGTACGGTTGCTTTTACCGGAGGTTTGAATATTGCTGATCGTTATTTGAATGGAACAAAAAGATTGCTTCACTGGCGAGATACACATGTGATGTTAAAGGGCAGTGCTGCAACTTCTCTGCAGGTTATTTTTATGGCTGACTGGTTTTTTGTTTCCAAAGAGGTTTTGCAGGGAAGCAAATACTTTAAAAATCTGGAGCAGGGAGGTGGAAAGTTGGTGCAAATGGTTTCCAGTGGTCCTGATTCTGATTGGGAAAGCATTGGACAAGCATATTTCTCAGCAATTGCCAGTGCAAAGGAAAGGGTTTACATTAATACACCATACCTGATACCTACTGCCGAAATTATTTTTGCAATGAAAACAGCAGCTTTGGGGGGAATCGATATTCGCATTTTGCTACCGACCAAATCAGATGCCATTACGCCTAAGTGGAGCACCGACTCTTACGTGGAAGAACTACTGGAGGCAGGTGTGAAAATCTATTTCTATAAGAATGGGTTCAATCATGGAAAATTTATGATTGTGGATGGTGTGTTTTCATCGGTAGGAACTGCCAATTTTGACTTTAGAAGCCTGGAAACAAACTTTGAAGTAAATGCGATGATTTATGATGAAGAAACAGCTTCTATTCTGGAAAGTCAATTTCTTGATGATCTGGAAAGTAGCGAGGAAGTTGTATTGGAAGAATGGAGGCATCGCCATTGGCTCCGAAAAACCAAAGAATCGTTTGCCCGTTTGTTAAGCCCAATGCTTTAGATTTAGCTTTTTTATCCACCCTTTCATAATCCCAACGGGATGAATATTATAGCACTGGGTGAAGTGAAACGAAATTCAGGGTAGGAATGATGAGTAGGCTATTCCCGCTTGAGCGTACTCATATTCGTTTCTACATCGACAAAAAATGAATGCTAGTTCGAGATGAAAACCAAGTGGCTAAGGCTATTGTATAAAATTTCATACTCCTCTTCAAAAAAGTGATCAGAGCAGAACAATGAATCAAATATTTGCGTACAATTGCAATGAAAATTATCCTTGAAAGCAAGCATGTAAGATGCTGTATTTGAGTGGGTAGTAAAAAGAAATGCAATGTTGAAAATATCATTTAGTCGCTGAGAAACAGACTATGCAATCCACATTAATCCTACTGGATTCGTTGACGCAATGGAAACCCTACTACGAAACGGAAACCATTACGACAGCTGCAGAATACCTGCAGAGCGGAAATATAAGTAAAAAACCATACCTGGTCATTAATCTATGTGACAAACTAAATTATCATTCGGAAGGCTATTATTGCTCGCTGTTAGCTCAGGCGCGAGGGGACAAGGTGCTACCTGATGTGGATGTGCTCAACCGAATTGAAAGTGGCGCAATCACCCGGATGGAAGAAAATCTGCAGAAGATTTGCTATCGCTGGATTCAATCCCATAATCAACCAGAACAGGAATCATTTTCATTGGATGTCTATTTTGGCACTTGTGAAGTTCCTGAAATGGCGAAGGTTGCCAGGTTTATCTTTGAGCAATTGCCTTGTCCCATGCTGCGGGTAACATTTGCTAATCGACAAAAAAATCAGATTGACAGCTTGTCCATTCTCAGCCTGAATGAGTTGTCGGATGAACAACAGGATTTGTTTGCTCAGGCGCTTGACAATTTCAGCAAGAAAGTGTGGAGACAACCACGTTCTCATAAAGTTGGACGTTTTGACTTAGCTATTCTTTATGATCCGGAGGAAAAATTACCGCCTAGTAACCGGGGAGCTTTGAATAAATTTATCGCGCAAGCAAAAAAGATGAATATCAATGCTGAATTGGTGACTGAAGATGATACTACCCGTCTGCTGGAATTTGATGCACTTTTTATTCGCCAAACCACATCACTAAATCACATTACGTACGCATTAGCGCAAAAAGCTCGTGCTGCTGATATGGTGGTAATTGATGATCCGGTCTCAATAATTCGATGCACCAATAAGGTTTACCTGAAAGAATTACTCGACCGTGAAGGAATACCTACCCCTAAATCGAAATTGCTGTTTAAGCAAAAACCATCGAGCTTTAAGGAGGTAGCTGATGAGTTGGGAAGTCCTATTGTTTTAAAAGTTCCTGATGGATCATTTTCGGTGGGGGTGATAAAGGTTAATAATGAACAAGAATACCTGGAAGCGATTGAATCACTTTCAAAAAGTTCATCTATATTTTTAGCACAGGAATTTCTGCCAACTTCTTACGATTGGCGTATTGGCGTGATTAATGGGGAGGCACTTTATGCTTGCAAGTATTTTATGGCTCGCGGGCACTGGCAAATCTATAATCACCAGGATAACGGCAAACCTAAATCTGGATCATTTGAGACAGTGCCGTTGAGCAAGGTCCCGAAACACGTGGTTCGAAATGCAGTTCGTGCTGCTTCTTTAATTGGGAAAGGACTTTATGGGGTTGATGTAAAAGAGATCGATGGGCGGTCGGTAATTATTGAAGTGAATGACAATCCTTCTATTGATCAGGGAGTGGAAGATGCTATTTTGGGTGACGAATTGTACCGGCTTATTCTTCGTGAATTTGCCGATCGATTGGAACAAAAAAGACGTTAGAAAATGACAGACTATCCAATTCATCAAGCCCAAGTTTCCGATTTAAAAGAATTGGTGCTTTTGGAACAATTGGCTTTTGAACAGGAAAGCTTTTCTCGTCGTCAGATGCGGTATCTTTTAACGAAAGCACAATCCGACTATGTAATCATTCGAGTGGAAGGACAGCTTGCCGCATCACTTATTCTCCTTAAAAAGAAAAATAGTAGCTATTTGCGTATCTATTCGTTGCTGGTGTCACCTGAATATAGAGGAGTGGGCCTTGCCAAAAAATTACTGGATTATGCAGAAAGGCAAGCTGCGGTTTATGAGAAGAATGCCCTTTCGTTGGAAGTGAGTGATAGCAATACCGCAGCGGTCACCCTTTACCTAAAATGGGGATTCCAAACCGTTGCTGAAAAACCCAAGTATTATAAAGATGGCAGTACAGGACTTGTGATGAGAAAGATATTTTAATTTGGGTTTGTAGGTTTTAGTAAACTACATTTGACGGTCACGACATGTCGTGACCATTCCCGTTTACTTTTTATGTAACCCTATTTTAGGACGACTCACTAAAAACAAAGATATGAAGCTAAAATTTTCCTGCGCAGGAAATTATATTTTTCTGCGCAGAAGTTTCCAATTATCTGCGCAGCCGTTTGAAGTTCTCTGCGCAGGAAATTTTTAGCCTGTAGCTTATTAATCTATTTCTTTATTATTCAGTATTTTGTATGAATTAAAATGGAAGTTTTTCCAAATCTACATTTCCACCACTGAGGATGATACCCACTTTTTTGCCTTTCACATCGACTTTATTTTCGAGAATAGCCGCTAGTGGAACAGCGGATGACGGCTCAATAATAATTTTCATTCGTTCCCAAACCATGCGCATTGCCCGAACAATTCCTCTTTCAGATACGGTGACAATCTCATCGGTTTTGCGCTGAATAATACGGAAATTGATTTCCCCAACTGATGTTAATAAACCATCAGCAATGGTTTTTGGGTTTATTGAAGGGATTAGTTTTTTAGCATGGAAGGAGCGATAAGCATCGTCTGCACCTTCGGGCTCAGCAGCGATTACCGTTGCTCCCGGGTTGAGGTATTTTGCGGTGATTGAAGTTCCACTGAGTAATCCGCCACCACCTATTGGAGACAGAATAATATCAAAAGCACCGATATCTTCAATTAGTTCTTTGGCGGCTGTTCCTTGCCCGCAAATAACCTGAACATTATTATAGGGGTGGATTTCAGTGGCACCCGTTTTTGCAGCCACTTCTGCTAATGTGCTCTCTCTGGCTTCCAAAGTAGGCTTGCAAAAAGTGATTTGTGCATCATATCCTGCAACTGCTTTTTTCTTTATTTCAGGCGCATTTTCCGGCATCACAATGTATGCAGGAATACCTCGCATACGAGCAGCAAGTGCTAAGGCTGCTGCATGGTTTCCTGAAGAATGGGTGCAAACCCCTTTTTGTGCCTGTTCTTTCGTTAGTGAAAAAACAGCATTGCAAGCACCCCGAAATTTGAAAGCTCCCACTTTTTGGAAGTTTTCGCATTTGAAAAAAAGTTCTCCACCTGTAATTTCATTGATTGCCGATGAAGTTAAAACCGGTGTTCGGTGTATCATTGGAGCAATCAGTTCATGTGCATTTACAATAGCTGGATATTCCGGAAGATTCATAGTCGGAAAATTTTCAAAGTTTTTTTAAAAGGTCTTCTTCAACAGTAAAATCATTTCGGTAGATCGATTGAGCCGAGAGCGTTTTCATTTTCTTCAATCCATAAATCCACATGAAAACAACAAAAGGAATGAATATTAGAAGAACGAAGGGATGTCCCATCATCAAAATAAAATCATAGACTCCGTGCAACAAGATTGGAAATAAAAGTGCTGCGCGGATCAATCGTTTTTTTCGCTCGGGATAAAATTTAGCCAAGCCAACAAAATAGCCCATTGTTACTCCAAAGAGGAAATGAGCGGGGACTGCAGTAATCGCGCGAGTAAAGCCCACCTGCATTCCATAATCAAAGACATACATCACATTTTCAACGGCAGCAAATCCTAAAGAAACATAGACGGCATACACGATTCCATCAAATTTCTCATTGAATTCGGGGCTTTTCCATATCAACAGGTACAAAAAGACAAATTTGAAAAACTCTTCGGTAAGTGCAGCAACAACAAATGAGTGCAAGAATACTTGCATGGTTCCACTAAAAAGCGGTAGAAACTCCATGAAAAATTCTTCGACCAACAAAATAGGAATGACTGAAAATGCACCAAACAACAAAGCTGTAAAAAGCATTTTGAAAGGCTCCTTTTCATATTTGTCGCGAAACCAGATATATGCCAGCAGGATAACAACAGGAGCAAAAGCCAGAACGATTAAGTTTGGTGTCATAGCCGTTAATTATATTTCAGCAATCAGGTTTTTCATGATTAGAGTCATCTTAGGCTCCGATTTCATGGCAACTTCCTGCACCTCTTCATGCGAGATTTCCACAATTTCACCAGGTACACCACTGTCTGTAATGATAGAGATTCCAAAGACTTTCATATTCATGTGGCGGGCAACAATCACTTCGGGAACGGTAGACATCCCAACTACATCTCCACCTAAAATACGGAACATCTTGTATTCGGCCGGAGTTTCAAAAGTTGGGCCCTGAACACCAACATAAACACCCTCGTTGACATCAATATTATTTTTTAAGGCAATCATTCGGGCTTTATTGCGCAGTTCTTTCGAATAGGCCTGACTCATATCCGGAAATCGCGGTCCAAGTTCGCTTAAGTTTTTGCCATGAAGCGGATGTTCGGGAAACATGTTAATATGATCAGTGATGATCATTAGATCGCCAATTTTATAGACCGGATTTAACCCTCCGGTAGCATTAGAAACCAATAGGTTGTTAACACCCAGCTTTTTCAATACGCGAACAGGAAAGGTAACTTCTTGCATACTATAGCCCTCATAGTAATGAAAACGCCCTTGCATAGCCAGCACTTTTTTCCCACCTAATATTCCGTAGATTAGTTGACCGTGATGTCCGTCAACAGTTGTTATAGGGAAATTCGGAATGTCTTCGTAATGAATTGTCTTTTCTATCTCAATTTCATTCACCAACCCTCCAAGACCGGATCCCAAAATAATTCCTACTTCAGCTTGTCCTTTTATTTGTTCGTTTATGAAGTTCGCGGTTGCTTCGATTGTCTTTAACATAGCCTACTATTTTTTTTTCAAAACTTTTTCCCTCATGATCGAGGAATTTTATTTTAAGTGGAATATAAAACAAATTTTCTTGAACTTCAGGAGGCAGATTGTCTCCATCTCTCAGTCTCATGGCATCTTTTTCAGTGGTAATGATAATCGGTTTCTGCTCCTGATGTTTGTTGAAAGTGCTGGTGATGAGTTGCCAGTCTTTTGGTTTAAACTGATGATGATCACCAAATATAAGTTCGTCAACAAGCTTAACTTTTGTTCCTAAATATTTTTGAAATTGCTCCGGATTCGCAATGCCAGATAATAGAATGGCGGATTGACGTTTTTGATCCAGATCCGGAATATTCGTTGCCATTTCCGGGAAAACAGGTAACGGTGTTCCGTATTCCATTCGTGTAAAATACAGGGATTGATACGGGCGAAGGTTTACATCTTTCATGATGATTCTTCGGGTAATAGGGGTGATTTCATCAGGGCATTTGGTGTAAATAATAACGTTGGCCCTTCTTCGTTGATACTTTCTTTCGCGCAATCGACCCAAAGGAAGAAGATGATCTTCATTAATAGGGCGATTATAATCTATCAGCAAAATATTGATTCCGGGATTTACTCTTCGGTGTTGATAGGCGTCATCAAGTAAAATTACATCTGGCGAATTTTCTTCATCCTTCAATAATTTATTGATGCCGTGTACGCGGTTCTCGTCAACAGCAACAGTAACTTCCGGATATTTTTGTTTTACCTGTAAAGCTTCGTCTCCAACTTCGCGGGCAGTCGAGGAGGTTTCAACTAGTTGGAAGCCTTTTGTTTTTCGCTTATATCCACGACTTAAGGTGGCAACTTTTGCATGTTTTTTCAGCAATGCAACTAAAAATTCGGTATGCGGAGTTTTACCTGTTCCCCCAACTGTGATATTGCCTATTGAAATCACCGGTATTTCAAACTCAGTTGATTTGAAAATTTTGTAATCGTAGAAGTTATTTCGAATATAAACGACTACACCGTAAATGATTGAGAGAGGATATAAAAGGAGCTTTAACATATAATTTGTTTGGAGTACGAAGTTAACCAATTTAAGTTCAAAAAAAGAAGCTGTACTTCATTACAGCTTCAATATATTCGTTGCAAAATAACTTTGCATTTTTAGATTTAATTCTAGTTGATACTAACCTCGTATGGCATTCTTGCCAAGACTCCGCGTGTGTCTTTAATATTTTTCAGTTGCTCGTAAATTCGGTAGTCGGAGCCAAGTTCTTTTTCAAGAATCCACATTCTGGCAGTACCAGACAGTTCTTTTATGAATTCCTGAAATGGATCTTTAATTTCTGGTAGTTTTATTGTTCTGTATTCACTAATGCCTGCCATTTGAGCCGCAAGTTTGATAGCATCATCAACTCCTCCATAAAGATCAACCAATCCGTTTTCCATTGCATTTTCTGCAGACCAAACACGCCCTTCTCCAATGTTTTCAAAACCATCTTTTGTTAGGTTTCTTCCCTCTACAACACGTCCAACAAAAGTGTCATATCCACGTTCAATGAAATTTTGAAGCAAGCTCTTTTCAAAATCATTCATCGGCCGATTGAGCGATAGAATATCAGAATGCTCATTCGTGTTCACAACATCATAAGTAATCCCAAGTTTATCGTTTAATAATTCTCCTGCATTTGGAATCACCCCAAAAATACCAATCGATCCGGTAATGGTTGTTCGGTCAGCAATTATGGTGTCAGCAGCAGCAGCGATATAATAACCACCCGATGCAGCCACATCACCCATCGAGGCGACTAATGGTTTTGTTTCTGCGGCAAGTTTCACTTCGCGCCAGATAACTTCAGATCCATATGCGCTTCCTCCCGGAGAGTTGATTCGCAACACGATGGCTTTAACTGCACTATCTTGCCTTGCTTTTCGGATAGTTCTAGATAATTTGTCTGATTGAATACTGTTTAGGTCGGCACCTCCCATGTCGATATCGCCACTGGCATAAATCACCGCAATTTTTTCGCGAACGAAGCCTTTGCTACTGGTAGCCGGAACTCTGGAGTATTTGGCAATGTCAATTGCCGGGATATCTTTGTCTTTGCTTATTCCAACCTTTTCTTTTAATTCATCAATAACCTGATCTTTGTACTTAACTGTATCTATCAAGCCTTTTGTCATTAAAAATTCTGCTTCCTGAAAGGTAGTGACTCCATCAGCGAGATCATTTAATTCGTCGATGCTTAAACCACGCGATTTTGAAATATCAAGCAACACTTGGTTCCAGATACTTCCAACATAGGTTTCAGTCTGCAAACGATTCTCTGGACTCATCTTTTCAAGGATGTAAGGTTCAACAGCTGCTTTGAACTTACCATGTCGTATTACCTGCATTTCAACTCCAATTTTCTCAAGCGCATTTTTAAAAAATGTTCGTTGGGCACTCAATCCTTTTAATTCAACCATTCCTTTTGGGTTGAGAATAATTTTATCAGCTACCGAAACCAGGTAGTAGGATTTTTGGGAAAGTGCTTCTCCGTAAGCATAAACAAACTTGCCGGATTCTTTGAAATCTATAATAGCATTCCGAATTTCTTCAATTGTTGCAAGCCCTGCCGTAATCACAGAGGGATTCAGGTAAATACCCTTTATTTTATTATCTGTTTTTGCTTTTTTAATTGAGGACAATATGTCATCCAGCCCAAGTTCTTTGCTTGAACGAAAGCCCGGCATGTCCAGTTCGCTGAATGGGCTTTTACTCGAACGCTCGACAATCTTACTGTCAAGGCGGATAATTAGCATAGAGTTGTTGGCAACCTCAACGGGTTGTTCTGACATCGATAATATTGCAGAAAATATAATGATACTGAATATAGTAATCAGAAAGCTGGCAAGGATTACTCCTACAATAGTAGCCAGGGTGAACTTCAAAAATTCCTTCATAATAGTGATTTATTCTATGTTGTTTGTAGTTTTGCTGTTGTAAAAGTATGAGTACGAATTTACAGAATTAGTTACAATTATAGTTACAAGATGGCAAAGCTTTTTTTATTGCTGGGGGGAAATTTGGGAAACAAAGAGAAAATCTTTGCAACGGCACGACAAATGCTTGAAACAGAACTTGGAAAGATATTGCAAATATCTGCTGTTTATGAAACCGAACCTTGGGGGTTTGAATCGGATGATTTGTTTTGGAACCAAGTGATTGTTATTGAAACAGAATTCAGCCCCACTGAAGTACTTGTTAAAACTAAGTCAATTGAGAAGGAGCTTGGAAGGCAACGAAAGGCTGAACGCTATGTTTCACGTTTGATAGATATTGATTTGCTTTTTTATGATGACATGGTTCTTCATTCAACAGATTTAGAGATTCCTCATCCACGAATGATAGATCGCAGGTTCGTTCTAATTCCATTAAACGATATTGCGCCAACACTTATTCATCCTATATTTAAACAGAATATAAGCGAGCTCCTAGAAAACTGCACCGATCTATTGGAAGTAAAAAAGTTAAGTAACTAATTCAACAAGTAAGTGAAATCAAAACTTACTTCGAGTCAACTTTTGGGCCAAAGGCCAAATCACCAGCATCACCTAATCCGGGGACAATGTATGATTTTACAGTCATTTCTTCGTCAATAGCACCAACCCAAAGCGTAACATTTTTAGCTTTGATTTTGTCCTGAACATACTCAACCCCTTTTCTGCTTGCGATAATGGCAACTAAATGCACATGATCAGGTTCACCTTTCTTTAGTAGTGCTTGATATCCAATTTCCATGGAGGCCCCTGAAGCAAGCATAGGATCGGATAAAATTGCGACTTTATCGTTTAAGTCTGGCGATGCCAAATATTCAAATTCAATGTGAAATTCACCTTTATCGTCGTATTTGCGGTATGCAGATATAAATGCATTTTCAGCCTGATCAAATATATTAAGTAAGCCTTGTTGTAAGGGTAAGCCTGCTCTTAAAATAGTCGCCAAAACTGGCTGTTGCTTTAGCTTAGGAACTTTCGCAATTCCTAAGGGCGTTTGAACGTCGTTAGTTTTGTAATCTAATTTTTTGCTGATCTCATAAGCAAAAATCTCTCCCAGTCGCTGAAGATTTCTTCTAAAACGTAACGGATCTTTTTGGATTTCCTCATCACGGATTTCAGCAATGTATTGATTAAAAATAGAATGGTTCTCGCTAAGGTTGTAAAGTCGCATGTCAAAAATTTTGCCGAAAATAATGATTTTTTACTTTCTATTGGGTATTAACTAAAGATAAAATCTCCATCTGCTGATTGAATTTTCCCTTCGGTTTTTTTGGGAGAAAAGCTACTGTAAATTTTGTGGTCGATCTTTTTGTGATAAACAAAAGGGTGTTTCACTGATTTTATTACTTCGGATAGGTTAGAATCCAATACAGTCATCATTTCTACTTTTTCTTTAACAGCGATGGTGCAGAGTTGGTTGGCAACAAATGGTAAAATTGAGTTTTCTCCAAAAAATAATAATGTTTTTAAATGTCCATCGCGAATTGAATAAATCAGAAACCCAGCGAACCGATCTTCTTTAAATACTTTTAAAGTAATATATTTGAATGCACTTGCATAGGAGGAAAATGGATAATTTTTGATATATCTTTTATCATTTGTAGAAAGCCAAGGGTATTTCAAAATCCATTTCAATGATTTCACTCCGCGGCGAAAGAATAACTTTTTCTTGGATGATTTAACGAGGTCAAAACATTCCGGATCCGGACTTTCTAATAATTCTGCTGAATATGAATCTGCTGCGTCCGGTTTATAGATTTTAGATTTGGCGGATGCCCATTTAAAAATAAAAAAGTCGACAATCGGGAGTAAAAACGCGATGGTTTTATATCGGTCTTTTAAAATTTTGCTTGTTTTGGTAAATAAGTAAAATCGTTCGCCATCAGCTTGGTAAAATGAGTGAAACTGTTTTGTTTTTATAATTAACTGTTCCGCAGCTGGTGAGTAATTCGAGAGCATTAATCGTCCATTCCAATCATTAATGGCTTCGTCTAGCAATTGTTGTGAAATTCCTTGTCTTCTGTAATCCGGATGAACCCAATTGCCACTCAGCCAGGCAAATGGTTCTTTTTCTCCATTTAAGCGATCAGCCAATAGGCTTCTAAAAGCCAATAACTTTGTTCCTTTCGCTAGAAAATACAATACAAAATCGTTGGGTTTGGCAGTTGGGTTTCTCAAATACGACGCTGCTCTTTTTGGTGTTATTGGCTTCGTGTCCAGTTGGATGTATTCTTCACTTCGAATAAATTCATCCAATTCGTGTAAGGCTACTTTTCTAACTTTCATCTTCGTGTAATATGTCTGTTAAAAATCTTCTTCAGCCGATAAGCGAGGAACTCGCTTTTGAGTCTCTTTTGTGCGTTCAAATTTGCAGGCGCATCCATTGGCACACGCTGGAAGTGGCGCCTAATGGTTTCCTTTTTTAGTCCTGCAGTGCCAAAACTGATATCACAAAGTTTCTCTTTCTGCATGGTTTCAAACACTGAATCCGGAACGCCCCAATCACTAAATGGAAAGGCAAATGCCTTAATTTTAGGAGATAAGTTCTCATTTAACCAATTCATGCTATCCCGAATTTCATCGATCTGACGTATTTCATCCAGTAACCAAAATTCCGGATGATCCCAGCTATGAGCACCAATTGTAAATCCGTCGTCTTGTAATGACTTTATTTGCTCTAAGGTCATATAGGGTTTTTCTTTCTGCAGATAATCTTCCCAGTCAATTCCTACGTCCGCTGCCATTTCATCGAGCGAAATGATGTCAGCATAGGTTTTTTGGACCTCAATATTCAGGTTCTTACGTTGAAAGAAATCTATTAGAATGGAGGCTTTGTATCGATGGAATAGGTCGTTATTGTCAACAAAAGCGGGACTTACAAAAAAGGAAGCTTGTATTCCTTTCTCTTTTAGAATTGGAGCAACAATGTCATAACAGCTTCGAAGTCCGTCGTCAAATGATAAGTGAAAACTATTTTTCAGGCCCTTGTCGAATAATAGATCTTCCAGCCCAACCGGATTGAAATTTTTTAGGAGAAAATCCAGATCAGCTTTAAAACGATTGATGCTTGGATATTCATAGTTAAAACGGAACGGAAGATTCTGATTATCGCTTACCGTATGATAAAATGGAAGAAAAACCGGAAACCTTTTTCCTCTTTTTAAAGCTCGAAATGGGAGCGGAGAGGCTAACGTCGAGATGATATTTTCTTTGATTTTAGTCATCTTTTTAGCCATTTAATCCATGCTGGCAGCGTGTTCCAATGAAGTTGATGATATGTTTCGGGAGTGGCAGCAAAGCCTTCATAGAACCGTGCAATTCCAGGAATGACAGAGCCTTCAAAGTCGATGATGAACTCCGAATTTGCATTTTCTTTAATGAACTCATCAAGTAGATAATACATGGCATTCAGCTCACGTCCTTCGTTGTTAGATGCTGCGCATAAATAGGTCACTCGTCTTTTATACCTTAAGAAGAGAACTGCTGCGCATAACGTGTTTCTATTTGAATAGACCCCATAAATTTGCCCCATGCTTCTGGTGATTGCAAAAGCAAGGATGTTGCGAAGACGGAGAAAATCGTTATTTGCAATTTTTGTTTTTAGATTTTCTTTTTTGAATTGAAGAAATTCTTCGGCAGAAATTCCACGAATGAGGTTTAGTTTATTTTTTCTTGCTTTTTTAAGGTTCCGGAGGGTATGGTTGCTGTAGGATTTTTCAAGTTCATTGTAGCTTTTATCCAGTGCCAATAAATAATTTTTCCTGGGGGTGAAAGTTCCGTCAATATCGACTGGAAGGTTCATTGCATTCAGGTTGATTTCAGCAAAATTGAAGAGTGTTTGTGCTTCTTTCAAAAATAGATACAGAATTTCTTTTGTTGGAGTTGGAAACACCCCTAATTGCTGGCAAAAAAGTGGTTGGGTGAGATAACTGATGCCCATCTTGGTTTTGAATGTTAAAGGCAATACGTATTGGTAATCTCCAAAAACCAACGCATCCCAGGAGTCGCATACCTTGTCGAGATACCATGATTGCGCATAAACGACTGCATTCGGGGAATTGGCAATACAGGCATCCCATTTGTCGGCATCCAGATCATTAAAAGATATGTACTTAATTTGATTTGCTCTCATTCTTGAGTTTTAATGCTAGGATTGTAATCTCTTCAAATACCGTTCTCCAACCAGTCCATTTTCCCTGATCACTTAAGCTTTCGTTGTGCCATAAACTTATAAAAGTTCCACCATATTTTTTTACTTCCAGCATTATTTTGGTGATATTGTCTTTGGCTTCTTCAGGAGTCCATCCCAGGTAATCGTTCAGCGTGACGTCCATGGTTTGAAACGGATAAATCTTAAGGTCTGTTTTTTCCTCTTTCTTTAAATCATAAAACAAAAATGGAGTTGCAGTTCCAGCCCGAAATCCAATTTGTTCTGAATATCCCATTGTGTAGTCGTTGCTTATGCCTGCAGCTATCAATCTTCGATAGGTTGTAGGAAGTACGAGTCTTAAGAAATGTTGTCGACTCGAATCTACTTTTTGCTCAATAATCTTTTCAAGAGTTGCTATTTCCCGTTCAATACGTTTTGTTTTCTTAACCGATCCATAGGACGGATGCACTCCCACGGGAAAGGTGTCGGCAAGCTTTTTTATAAGTTTTCTAAAATTTTCGTTGGATGGAGAAACATTTCGATCGTACTTTCCTGGCCTCCCTGCCAATATAAAGAATCGGATTCTATCAGGCATGTCTCCATATTTTTCAAATATCAGATCATAAGTTTCGTATGGATCAGGTTTGGTATTTGAAATTACTTGAAATCGTTCTTTTATTTGACTGAAATTTCCTGAAAGTATTGCTTTTATGCATGCACCACACGTTCGACCAAAACTTTTGTTTTTATAAGCCCAGGCATTGTCAATGTCGATAGTCGTTAAAAAATCGAAAGTTGGCTTTTTGTAAGTGAACTCAGGGAAGTGTTCTTTAACTTTTTCGGCAAAAATCAATGCCCACTGGTTCACCACTGGTTTTTGCAATAACTTGTTTCGACTTAAGATACTATATCTAGAGGGATATCTTCTATGCTTTTCAAATTCACGTTCCAGGTACTCCTCATATCTCGATACCAGGTAGAACGAAGCTGCAAATGGATCAAATGGGAGGGCGGAGTTTTTTGAAGTCTTAAAAAAGAAAAGTTCGTCGTTATAATCAACCGGGGCCAGATTTTGAAATTTTAGTTTCTTCTCAAATAAAAGTGGGTGAGGTTTTATCCGGACAGAGGAATTTAATTTGTGGTTGGAATAATTGAGCTTTGGATCGCCCGCGGCTTCAAATTCTTCGCGACTGGTTGTTAGTGCAAAAGGCACATGAAGAATATCTCCAAGAAGGTACTCGAAAATATATGAAATCCGGCTATTTATGTCCTCCGTATATACGACAAGCATGGTTTTTTATTAAATCAGTCCTTCATCTGCAAAGCTAAGATACTGATCATGCGCGATAATTATATGATCCAGAACAGAAATTTCCATCACCCGAGCCGCTTCTTTGATCTTTTTGGTGATTTTCAAATCTGCTTCACTCGGTTTTAGGTTTCCTGAGGGATGATTATGACAAAGAATTATGGAGCTTGCTAACTTATCAAGTGCAGTGCGCAGGATGATTTTTACATCGATCACAGTTCCGGTGAGTCCACCCTGACTGACCATGAACTGATCGATTACCGTATTTGAGCGGTTGAGTAAGAGGATCCAGAATTCTTCATGGCTTAGATCTTCTAATAAAGGTTGGAAGAATTGTGCCGCATGTAAACTTTCAGTGATGATAGATTTGATTGACTTTTGAGTCTCCTTTCTGCGCCTTCCCAATTCCAGAGCAGCAAGAATATTTACGGCCTTTGCTTCTCCTATTCCGTTAAATTTTAGAAGGTAGGATGCGTCTTTTTTGCTAAGAACTGATAGGTCATTCTTAATGGTTGATAAAATTCTTCTGGATAGTTCGACTGCCGATTCAGATGCATTGCCGGAACCGATTAGTATGGCTAATAGTTCAGCATCTGATAACGCACGGGTTCCTTTTTTAAGTAGTTTTTCACGAGGGCGATCTTCAACTGCCCATTGTTTGATACTTAGTTTTTTATACATAAGAGGTGGTTTTACAAAACTAAGGTATGGAAATAGAGGCGATAAGTCAAATTGAGCTGGAAATTAAAGCACAAAAAAAGCCTTTCATCAATCGATGAAAGGCTCTTTAAATATCTTGGTTGTTTTTTTACAACTTGCTAATGTGAGCAGCTAATTTTGATTTTAAGTTAGCAGCCTTATTCTTGTGGATGACATTTTTCTTTGCCAGCCTATCAATCATAGATGCAACTTTTGGATAATCAGCTGTAGCAGCTTCTTTGTCAGTAGCAGCACGAAGTTTTTTCAGTGCATTACGCATAGTTTTTGCGTAATATTTATTACCTACACTTTTTTTCTCGTCTTGTCTGATTCTTTTTTTCGCCGATTGATGATGTGCCATTTCTTAATTCCTAAGATAAAATAAATATTAGTAGCCCGTAGGGGATTCGAACCCCTGCTACCAGGATGAAAACCTGGCGTCCTAACCCCTAGACGAACGGGCCAACATTTCATTCCCTGAATTTGGGACTGCAAAAATAAATCAAATTTTGTAGCAACCAAATTTTTTGTCAGGATTTTTTCAGAAATCGGATGAATCTTCGTTAAGAATCTCTCTTTTTGATTTCAGCGATGCAAAGAAATACAAGTTTTTGATATTTTCAAACAAAAAAATGAAAAATTTACTTCCATTCAACAATCGTTCCCCGATCTTTATCAAGTAAATGGTTTGGCATGGAGGCAACTATCTCTTTCCAAAGCAATTCTATTAATTTATTTTTTGCGAAGTGACGAGAGTATACAAGGCTAACTTCACGCAACGGAGTTACATCTGAAAAATGTCGAACGTGCTTAATTCTGCTTTCCGCCATTTCAACGGCTGCAAGTTCTGGTATGAGCGTTATTCCACCTTCTTTGTCAATAATGTTCATCAAAGTTTCTAATGACCCAGCTTCAAAGTGGAACGGCAATTCTTCATTAGAGGCACCTTTAAAGGAACAGAGGTTGATAACCTGGTGACGGAAACAATGCCCATCGCTTAACAACCAAATTTCCGGGGTGGCAATATCCATTACGTTTACACTTTGTTTATCATGCAGAGGATGTTTATCATGTGCATAAAGCATCATCTCTTCGTAAAAAATAGGCTTTTCATTGATTCGTTCTTCACGAAGCGGTGTAACTAGAATTCCCACATCCAGTAAATCACGGTTCAAATCATTGACAATGTTTTCAGTTGTCAATTCTTCAACTTTAATCATGATATTTGGATATTTACGCTTGTAATTTCCAATGAAAAGTGGAAGCAGGTAAGGGGCTAATGTTGGAATAATTCCAATTTTAAGTTCCCCTGATATGAGGTTCTTATGATCTTTAATGATACTGTTTATTTTCTCAGTCTCAGTCAAAACCGATCGGGCTTGTTCAATAATTCTTTTGCCAACGTCGGTTGGTATGAGCGGTTGCTTACTACGGTCAAAAATTATTATTTCGAGATCTTCTTCCAGCTTCTTAATTTGCATACTTAAAGTAGGCTGGGTAATGAAACAGTGCTCTGCTGCACGGCCAAAATGACGAAACGTATCAACAGCAACGATGTATTCCAATTGGGTGATTGTGATCATAAGTCAGATTTTTGAGTCAATAAATATAGACAAAATCTATCAGTCGAAAAGAAACTTATAAGAAAAGTTGTTGTCTTTGCCATTCGAATAAACTAACAGCCAATGCATGAGAGATATTCATAGATTTACATTTTCCTGTCATCGGGATATGTACGGATAGTGAACACTTTTCCAAAATTTCCACTGGAAGTCCAAACTTTTCGCTGCCTAATAAAAATGCAATTTTTTGCGGAAGCTTTGTTTGATAGATATTTTTTGATCCTGTACTGGTCTCAATGGCAACTAGTTGAAATTCTGGCGCTAGGTTTTTAATAAACTCATCAAAAGAACAAAAAATAACCTCGATGTTCTTATAGCTCAATCCGGCTGTCTTTTTGATGGCAGATTCCCTTTTGGGGTTCTCTTCATCCAAAATAAAAACTTGACTAGCACCCACATTGTCAGCAATACGCATCAAGCTTCCAATATTTCCGGGATTATTGGTTTTCCAGGCAGCCACCAGTGGTTTCTCGGGAAGATCGGGGTAATCCTCAGATTGAAAAAAAGATACTGAATTTGTTTCCATTCGGATATTTATTAATTTTCTTTGATGTTTGAAATTACGAAAGAACAGTTTTAAATGCATTTATCTATGAGATTGAGTACCGTTTTTTTTCATTTTTTATTGGCCATCGTGTTAATTTCCTGTGGAAAATCTGAAAAAGAGAAGGCTGCAGATAAGATTCAGCTTGCCGAAACTTTATATGCAAAAGGAGATACCAGTGTCGCTTTGCAGCAGCTTGATTCTGTAAAGATGCTTTATAAAGGTGCAATTCAATCGATTGTGGCAGCTGATCAGTTTAAAAAGAAAATCTATGCAGATGTTCTCTACAGGAAGCAAGATGAAATGGATAGTTTGCAATTAAAATTGACAGACTTGAAGTCGAAATTTGTCACTGAAAAAACGGAATTTGACAGATATACTCAATACATTCATAAAAGCCAGGAATTTAAGAGAAGATGGAATAAATCCTTTTTGCAGATTCATTTGGACGAACGCGGTGACTTGTATCTTTCCAGTAATTACTATGGAGAGCAATGGTTGGAACATACAGGAATCCGTGTTTATGATGGGGATATTCAAGCAAAAACTGAGAAAGTTCCATTGGACAATGTACTTAATCATCGAAGTGATTTCCTGAAAATAAAATGGGAAAAAGTGTCTTATCGGGATGGAGCCGACAATGGAGTGATTGAATTTATCGCAGAACATGCCGACCGCAACCTGAAAGCTGTTTTTCTGGGGAAGCGTTACTATTACATTATTCTGGAAGAATATGACAAGCAGGCCGTGAAAGATGCGCTTGCTCTTTCAAAAGCTCTTAAGTTCGAAGCAAAACTTAAGAAGGAAATAGATAGTCTACAATCCCGTATTGGGTAGATTATATAATATTTTCAATCAGTTCCGGTGGTTGAGCGATCACTGCTTTTTCATGATTTACCACAATTGGACGTTTTAGAAGTTTAGGATTTTCTGATAGAATAGAAATCCATTCTTCTGCGCTTAATTCTTTCCCTTTGAATTCTTTTTTATAAAGTTCCTCTTGGGTGCGAATCAGTTCTGTCACTTGCAGCCCGGTTGTTGCAATTATTTCTTTGATTTCGCTGGTGGTTATTCCTTCTTTTATGTAATTTTTAATTTCAACGTTATAACCATTTTCCTCCAGGAAGGAAAGTCCTGCCCGGCTTTTTGAGCATCGTGGATTGTGATATATTTTCATTGTAGTCTGGTGTTTGTTTTTTATGTATTGATAATAATCTTCCTGTGCGCGGAATCGCTCATTCAGTTCCTGACGATTGTATTGATTAGACAGCTCATTATCCAAAATTCTGGATTTACTATTGTCTTTCAACTGAATTTTGAGCATTTGCTTCAGTTCGTTTTTTAAATCGTAGTCGTAAATTGGGCAAGCTACTTCAATTCTTCTATTCAGGTTTCTGGGCATCCAGTCGGCAGACGCAATGAAAATCCGCTCATCGCCGCCGTTTCCAAATAGAAAGATACGCGAGTGTTCCAAATATTTATCGACGATACTTACCGCTTCTATATTTTCACTCACACTATTCAATTGAGTGAGCATACCGAATATACCCCGGACAATCAACTTTATTTTCACACCAGCCTGAGCAGCCTCATACAGCTTATCCATCATGAAGGGATCAATCAGGCTGTTCATCTTAAGAATCATGTAAGCTCTTCGTCCTGATCGGGCAATATCAATTTCATTATTGATCATGTCAACAAAGAAATCGCGCATAAAAAACGGACTAACAATAAGATGCTTGTATTCGTGTGTGCGATAGGTTTGTTTGAAGAATCCAAAAAGTCTGGCTACTTCATCTGCAATGTTTGGATCGGCTGTTAACAGTCCGTCATCGGCGTAAACTCGCGCAGTGCCTTCATGGAAATTACCAGTTCCCACGTATGCATAATTTCGTATACCGTTCTTTTCTTTCCGCTTTATCCATGTAAGTTTACTATGGACCTTTAACCCGGGAATGCCATTAATTACCTGAGCTCCTTCTTCCTGCAATTTATTCGACCAGAATATGTTTGCTTCTTCATCGAAACGGGCCTGCAGTTCAATAACAACAGTGACTTTCTTTCCATTTCGGATGGCATTCAACAATGCATTAACAACTCTTGAATTATTCGCTACACGGTAAATAGTAATTCCAATTTCCTGTACTTTTGGATCAATTGCGGCTTCTCTTAGTAAATCAATGTAGTGGCTAAAATTTTGATACGGATAGTGAAGCATGATGTCTCGATGCCTCAGTTTTTTCAAAATGCTCTCTTGTGGTTTTAAGTCTTTGTGGCGTACTGGTGTCAGCCTTTTGTAATAATGTTGTGGTTCCCCAATCTCCGGGAAATTCATAAAATCTTTATGATTATGATAGCGACCTCCCGGAACCAGGTTGTCGGGTCCCAATTTCATTTTTTTGATGATGAACTTCAATAAATCATCAGGAATGTCTCTATCGTGAATTAACCGGACAGGAGTTCCAACTTTCCTTTTCTTTAGGCTGGCCTCCATCTTTTCGATGAAACTTTTTGAAATATCATCATCTATATCAAGCTCTGCATCTCGTGTTATTTTGATGGTATAAGCTTCATAGGTGTCATAATTAAAAAGAGGGAAGATATCCGGGAAACAATAACGGATTACATCATCTAACAGAATGACAAACTTTTTTCCGTTTTTTTCAGGTAATACAACAAATCTGGATAGAGAAAGTCCCGGGATTCGAACTAATGCATAAGCAAATTTTTCTGGCTTATTTTGTCTGCTGAGTTTAACCGCCAAATAGACTGACCGATCCCTGAGATAGGGAAATTTAATATTTTTCCCCAGCATGATGGGAACCAAATTTGGAAGTACTTTCTCGTGGAAATATCGTTTTACAGAGATGCCTTGTTCGTCGGTTAATTCTTTTTCATCAATAATGTAGATGTTTTCTTTAGCCATTTCCTGAGTGAGGCCGCGAAAAATTTCCTGTGATTTTTGTTGGTGTTGTAGAACAATCTCAAGAATTTTATCCAGTAATTCCTCCGGGCTATAATTTCCCAGCTGGGTTTCGTCATCCCCAAAATCGACCATCCTCCTTACTGAAGCAACTCGCACCCTGAAGAACTCATCCAGGTTGTTGGAGAAAATACCAATAAAACGAAGTCGCTCAAAGAGTGGAACACTGGGGTCTTCAGCTTCCTGAAGTACCCTTTCGTTGAATGAAAGCCAACTAATTTCCCGGTTGATATATCGTATGATTTTCTTCATGTATTCATTTTAAGAAAGGCAATATTTATGAAAATGTTTATGGCGGTCACATTAAATTTTTACAAGAGCAACACCCATTTCAAAGAATGATTCCAGTTTGACTTGTTTCTGAAACTGGTAAAATGGAATTGGTTCAATAGGGGCTTCTGAGTCATTTTCCAACAAGCAAAGTTCCCACCATCCAACCGAGTGCCATTTTCCGAGCTTGTAGCCAATATAATGATATTCGGCGCATTTTTCAAATCCCATAGATTCATGGAATCCAATGCTGGCCGGATTTGGAATAGTAATTCCGGCAAGCAGGTTTACAAAGCCTTGTTCTTTCAAAATGGCAAAAAGACTCGTGTAGAGAGCTTTCGCAATGTTGTTTCTTTGATATTGTGAATCGATATAAACGGACACTTCCTTGTTCCGTCGATATGCTGATCGGATTCGATGTGCTGATGCATATGCATAGCCCAAAATTTTACCTTCTAATTCGCAAACCAGACAAGGACAATCATTCATTATTGAAGAAAGTCTTTGCTCAAATTCAGTTATTGTCGGTACGTCTTCTTCAAAAGTGACTGCAGAATTCAAGATAAAAGGCTCGTAGATTTTAAGGATCGCTAGGGCATCACTTAAAGTTGCGACTCGTATTTGTACCTTTTTATTCACTGCTGAATTCCATTAAATATGCTTTAATAAAACCATCAATTTCACCATCAAGAACAGCTTGTACATTTCCGGTTTCGTAGCTCGTTCTAACATCTTTAACCATTTTGTAAGGCTGCAATACATATGACCGAATTTGCGATCCCCACTCGATCTTTTTCTTTTGCGACTCGATCTGCATCTCTGCATCCCTGCGTTTTCGCAGCTCAAGTTCGTAAAGCTGTGATTTTAGCAAACGCAAAGCATTTTCTTTGTTGCCTAATTGTGACCGACTTTCTGTATTTTCAATGATGATTCCACTTGGTTCGTGTCGAAGGCGCACTCCGGTTTCAACTTTATTTACATTTTGCCCACCGGCACCTCCAGAGCGGAACGTATCCCAACTAATATCAGAAGGATTAATTTCTATTTCAATAGAATCGTCAACAAGTGGTGCAACAAACACAGAGGTAAAGGAGGTCATCCTTTTGTTTTGTGCGTTAAAAGGTGATAGACGAACTAGTCGGTGCACTCCATTTTCACTTTTCAGGTATCCGTAAGCATATTCACCTTCAAATTCGATGGTGCAGTTTTTTATGCCGACTTCATCTCCTGCATGAAATTCAGAAACTTTTACTTTATAACCTTCTTTTTCTCCCCAGCGAAGGTACATGCGCATAAGCATATCAGCCCAGTCATTACTTTCAGTCCCTCCGGCACCAGCATTAATTCGAAGTATAGCACCTAGCTTGTCTTCCTCTTTTCGGAGCATGTTTCGGGCTTCCAATTCCTCAATATCACTTAAGGCGAGAGTATATTGCTCTTCAACTTCGGTTTCACTCGCTTCTTCTGCTTCGTAAAACTCAAAGAGTACCGATAAATCTTCAACTGCCTGATTCACTTTAGAGAAGCCATCCGTCCATGTTTTAATGGAACGAATTTTTTTCATCTGCTCTTCTGCTTCCTTGGGATTATTCCAAAATTCCGGATCTTGGGTTTTTAGTTCTTCTTCTTGTAGTTCTAGTAATTTCGCATCGTAGTCAAAGATGCCTCCTCAGCGCATCCCGGCGCTCAGCAAGCTGTCTTAGCTGCTCCTTTTGAATCATAATTGATCTTTTTGATTGAAGAGCAAAAGTAGGAAATTGAGGCCGATTATTCAATATAGAATACAAACAAAAACAGGCTAACATTTGCCAGCCTGTTTCTTGAAAATTAACTTTCTATTCACCCCATGTGACTTCTCGAGTGATCATTGATTTACACTGTAAATTCATATCTGTTTTTGTGGCCTCGTATAAGTAGGCCTCAAATAAAATAGTGTATGTTGTTCCTGCTTCCGGAGTAACACCTGACGCCCATCCATAGGTGTCTT
This sequence comes from Sunxiuqinia sp. A32, assembly GCF_052690465.1. Lineage (NCBI taxonomy): Bacteria > Pseudomonadati > Bacteroidota > Bacteroidia > Marinilabiliales > Prolixibacteraceae > Sunxiuqinia > Sunxiuqinia sp. A32. The sequence continues at coordinate 1,245 of NZ_JBQYLI010000017.1, read as the reverse complement.
TATCAATCTTAAATTCAGTTGCTTCTCCACTAATGCCATTGCTGATAAATACTGTCTGGTCATTTTCATCTGTCATGCTGAATACATAAATGTCAACATCAGTGTCTTCTTCCCATTCAATATCGATTTGCTCCTCAGTAGTATTGTATTCTAAGGTTACATATACCGGAGGATAAATAATATCATCTGTAAGGTTGTCTAAAAATGCGATATCTTCATTTCCTTCCACAACACCAGCAAAATTATATTCGCCAGTTTGGGGTGATTCTGTTCCGAAGTTAGCAGAAGAAGTCTCGTAGTAAAAATTGTTTTGATATACTTTCATCGATAAATCATACGATACATCTACACTTTCAGCAGGAGAGGCCGAAACGCTCTGGAAGTTTTTATTCGAAAATGCATGAAGAGCCAATCCATACAATGTATCTTGCTCGGTCGATTTTGTAATTATAAACGCATCTCCAAAAGCTGTTGTAGCTTGCTCCGACGACTCACAAGAAATTAGTGATATTAAAAATAGTCCAAGTACAATTTGTGAAACTGTTTTCATAGTGTTGTTATAAAATTAGAAATTAACATTGTTTATGTGGTAGATGGTTTTTTATGAAAATGGTTGCGAATACAATAATTTTTTTTGGTTTTTGTTATTATAAAACTAACGAAATTTAGGTTTGATTATTCTATAACGTATTAGGGAATTGTAACTTTGTAAAAAAACTACCACATGAAAAAATCTTCTGCAGCCTTAGCCAAATTTTCTGAATTTAATTGTTCTCAGTCTGTTTTTTCCACATTTGCCAGCGAAATGGGATTGAATGAAGCAGCCAGTTTAAAAATTGCCAGCGGTTTTGGAGGAGGAATGGGATGTGCAGAAACCTGTGGTGCAGTTACGGGTGCATATATGGTGATAGGAATGAAGCATGGACATGCCGAAAGTGATGCAGAAGCAAAAGCGTATACAAAATCACAGATTCTAAGGTTTAATGAACTATTCAAAGCTAAAAACGGGAGCTTGGTTTGTAAAGAGTTATTAGGCGTTGATATTTCAAATCCGCAGGAGTCCGAGTTTGCACGTGAAAATGATCTTTTCAATAAAGTGTGCAACAAGTTAATCGAATCTTCCTGTGATATTTTAGAAGAAGAATTTTAAAGGACCTGTTACTCCAATAAAAAGAGGCCGTCTCAAAACAAGTTTTTGGGACGGTTTTTTTTTTCTTTCTCATTTGGTTTTTTCCTGGTTCTATT